>JBILYY010000074.1:0-15332 GCA_044377495.1 Bacteriovoracaceae bacterium
GAAATAGTATGTCGACTAACATCGATCTTGATGATCTGAATAAAAACCCTAAAAGCTTAGAGCTTGAATTAATTTTTTCAGAAATATTTGGTTCAAAGAAGAAAAAACCGACCTGGCAAAAAGCCACTAACTTAGTTCCCGAATCCACACCTGATGAATTAGAAGTAGGAGATGATATGAGTGATAAAGACCAAGAACTTTCTTTAGATGATCTGGGTGAGCTAGAAATTACATCTGATGGGGTTGGTGAAACAACCGAACAGGAAGAAGAGGGTCTAGACTTAGACTTGGACAGTGAAATTGATCTTGACCTATCTGAGCCTGATGAATTGTCAGAAGACACTCCGGCCAAAGAAAGTTTTATGGAAATAGATCTAGATACAAGCTTCTCATTAGACGATGGTGATTCGGATTCTTTGTCAGCATCACCACCTGATGACGTGGGATTATCTTTGGATGAGGATGATTCATTGCCAGCCTCAGACGACCTTGGATTTTCTTTGGATGATGACGGTACAGAACCACCGACTTTAGGATCAGATCTTAGTCTCGATGATGAAATGCCATCTCTCGATTTCGGAACGGATGATCCTTTGGATGATAGTAATGAATTAAGTCTTTCAGATGATCTAAGCCTTGATGAGGACATCGATTTGTCTGATGATGCAAAAGAGAAGTTAAAAGAAATTGATGCCATCATGGATTTTGATGCTTCACAAATCGGAATTCAGGTTAGTCTTTCATCAGATGATGAAAGTGAGGACATTGGCCTCTCTCTTGTCGGTGATGATGATGCGATCGACATGGGAGCAGAAACTTCTGATAGCGATATAGATACGTCTCTGGTTGCTGATGATCTGGATCTTGGAAGTATAAGTTTCTCGTCTGAGGACGAGGAAGTGGTGGAGGCAAAAACGATAGCCCCTGTCGTGGAAGAGAAAAACAAGAAAAAACCTAAAGAGGCGAAAGAAACCAAAGAGTCCTATGACGGCGCAATGGGGAGAGATTTAAAAGAAATATCCGGCGCTTATACAGGTGAAATGGAGCGCATGCAGGCGACCATCTCTAATTTACGTTCTGATCGTGAAGAATTACTCGCAAAAATTCAAAAACTTGAAGAGGACAAGACTCTTCAGAATCGTCAAACTCTAACGATGAGAGCCGAATTGGATGAGAAGAAAATAGAGCTTTCTATTGTACGAAAAAAACTTAATGATGAAGTTTCGGAACTTAAAGATAGACTGAAACTATTTGAAGAGAAGAAGTTGATTTTGGAAGAGAAAAACCGAATAATGTCCCTCGAGCTTGATAAGACCGCGCATAAAAACAAGATTGATGTCAAAAAAGTTCAAATGAGAGAAAGAGAGCTTGAGCAGAAGCTTGAGCTTCTAAAAGCTGATTCAGAATCTCAAATTCGCCACCGGGATTTAAAAATCCTGGAACTAAAGCGTAAGCTTGATGCCATGGAGTTTGATATTGAGTCTATCTCTGTTCAGGAAAAGAGGTCGGTGGAGAGTCGATTTGAATTAGAGGATAAACTGGATAAAGCTTTAAAAACTCTTCGAAATGCAATAACTGTTTTGGAAGATGAATCAGAGAGAAGTGGAACATTAGAAGCCCTTAAAAAAAATATTGATATGTAATGATAAATAAAGAAGAGTTTTTAGAAATATTGGCGATAGATTTGGATTCATTTTCCATAGAAGCGATGAAAAAAGCTTTGAAGGAAAATGGATTGAAGTATCATATTAGCTTTTTGCAGAACGTGAGCGAGATTGATACTTATTCGAAAAATTCAGTCCGGGCGGTATTCTTTTATTCAAACCGTCAAAGTCAAAAAACGACTCAGGAAATTAGAAAGATCAACTTAGTATTTCCAAAAGCTGCGATCATACTGCTCTCGCCAAAGGCGGATCAACAAGGAATAATTGGTGCTTTTAGGGCCGGCTTGTTTGATTTTCTTTCGCTTCCAATTGATGAACATGAAATACGCACAATCATTTACAGACTTCAGCTACATGAAGTTATCCAGAGTGGTATGTGGAATCCTGAGCGCGCAGTTCTTCATCTGTTTTCGAGGCCAGAGAGTTTTTCTGCAATTGAAGATATTGCTGCCAGCTTAAATCAGTATCTCAATTTGTTTTTTCAAATTGAGGAAAATAATTTGTATTCCTCTCAAAAAGAATTGGAAGTAGAGTTACAAAAAACCTTTAAACTGAATGATCATCAGCACAGGCGTATCATTCGATTTATCAACGACCCGAGCGGTCTGATCTTTGGGCTTCGATTTTATAAAAATAAATTTCATTTCCTTGTTAAAACGGGCGGAGGTAATTTTTCTTATCTCGTCGCAAGGAATATATCTGATTTTAAAATTCATGACATCTTGAGTGACTATCTCTCAAACGTCTTAAAAACCTCCCTTTCTATTCTTTCGGAGTCAAAAAGGGTCGATCAGATACGACTTCTATCTCTCACGGATGAAGTAACAGGCCTGTTCAACCTAAGGAAACTGGTTGAAGATCTGGAGCACTACATTTCGCGCTACCCACTTGATAAGCAGGTGTTCAGCTTACTTTTTGTTGATATTGATTATTTTAAAAATGTGAACGATCAGTTTGGTCATGTCGTAGGCAGTCAGATTTTAGTCGATATGGCCGCTATATTAAAGGCGCAATTGCGCTCTTCGGACTTGGTCTATCGCTACGGTGGAGATGAATTCATCATACTCTTACCAAAGTCAAATCTTGAAGAATCAAAACGGATTGCAGTTAGAATTTCTGAAGCCGTTAAAGCAGCAGAGTTTTCAATTGATCATGAAAAAAAATACCGACTTTCTCTTTCTATTGGTATCGCTGAATTTCCTTCGGATGCTGATAGTGCGAAGTCGATAATTGAATTTGCTGACAAGATGATGTACATGTCGAAAAAATCAGGACGTGGTAAGGTCTTTCATATTACTGAAGTCGTGGCCTGATAAAAAAAAGGCCCGATGAATCGGGCCTTTCGGAAAACTATTTTTTCTTCGATTTCTTTGTAATTTTCTGAACAACTTTTGCAACTTTCTTAGTTGCTACTTTCTTTTTTGGAGCTGCGGCCTTAGGCGCTGCTTTAGCAACTTTAGGAGCTGGTTTCTTGCCAGAGTTTTTTACCATTTTTTCAAATTTTGCCTGAAGAGCATTGATTTCTTTTTTATGACCTTCGTAGAATTTTTTAGCTTTCTTCTCAAGGATGCCTTTTTCTTTAGCAAACTTAGTTTTTAGAACACCTAGGTCTTTATCTACTAAATTGCTGAAGTCTTTTTGAGCATCTTTAACCATTGTGTTCAGGCTTTCTTTAAGCTCATTAACATTTACATCAGAGATGAATGTTTCAACATTCTTTTTGATCTCATTGATTTTGCCCATAACTTTTTCTTTCTGTGTTGTCTGATCGCTCATAAATCCTCCTGCTAAAGTTCAAGTTGGTAGTTGTAGTTTTTACTTATCGGCAATCGATAACCAAAACCAAAACTTTTTGCCTTCACTTTTAAGATCGGGCAGAATTGAGCTCTTTTATACTCTGATTTTGAATATAGCTCCAGCACTTTTATGATTTCATTTTCTGGTAGTCCCAATTCCATCAGCTGAGTTTTTCCTAAACGGTAGCTTAAGATCCCCTCTAAGATAGTATCTAGCCTTGAATAAGGTGGAAGTGAATCCTGATCCAGTTGATTTTCTCGCAGTTCCGCTGACGGTCCCCGATCAATAATTCCTTCGGGGATGGGAGAGTTAAAATGCTTATTTAAGAAGTTTGCAAGGCCATAAACCTCTGTTTTATATAGGTCTCCCAGAAGAGAAATGGCCCCAACTGAATCCCCGTACTGAGTTGAATAACCTACTGCGAGCTCTGATTTATTAGAAGTATTTATAACCATTGCACCTGTTTGATTAGACCGCGTGTACAACAAGGTGCCTCTTAGGCGGCTCTGTATATTCTCATCGACGAGTCCAGAAAATGGTTCCTGAAACGTCTGGGTAAAGGCATTTTTTACCGCTGAATGGAGAAATTTAATTGGTAAATAGCTTAAAGGAACATCTAGCCTCCGGCACATTTCTTCAGAAAGTTGTGTGCTAAGGGTAGCCGAATGGATGCTTGGCATATAGATGGCTTCAACACTTTGGCCAGGCTTAAGAGAAAGTTTAGTGATGGCCAAGACCAATGCTGAATCCATGCCACCAGATAGGGCTATGAGAAATTTCTTAAAACCACTTTTACGAGCATATTCCTGAAGACCAAATTGAAGCGCTTTTAACACTTCCAAAGATTCTTCCTCGCTCCAGGATTTAAGCACAGCGGGATGGATTGAACTATTAATTCTGGGAGAGAAAAGTCCTTCCCAGGTATTTTCAGCACGGAATTTAGGTTTTTCATTATATGGGCCGTTAAGCGAAGAGATATCTAAACTTTCAGTTAATCCCTTAAAGCTTGGTAGTTCTTTAATAAGATCACTTCCATTCATCACAAAACTTGCCCCATCAAAGAGAATTTCATCTTCTCCACCAACTCTGTTGACATAAATGAAAGGGCATCCGAAGAGCAGGGAAATATTACGGGCGCGCTCAAGCCGCTTCGATCTTTTCGAAGCCTCAAAAGGTGAGGCACTCAAATTGATAATGGCCTTAAGATTAAGCTTATTGTCCTGACTTTCTTTGAGCATCAATTCGCAGGGGTCAATTTCATGAAAGCTTGAGGCCCACATATCTTCACAAATCTGGAGCCCATAAGTCTCACCATTGAATTCATAAAATGTATTTGATTTTCCCGCCGAAAAATATTTCTGTTCATCAAAGATATCGTAATTTGGAAGGAGCCGCTTAGTGTAAAGTTTTTTTAGACCGACTCCTGGTATGACCTCATAGATGACGTTCTGGATTTTCTTAGGAAGACTCTCGTCCTCAAGTTCATAAAACAGTCCACCCATCAGTGCACGCCAATTACCTGTCTGGTTTTTTGCCCATGTATCCAATTTATTTTGGTGTTCTAGATACGAATCAATGAAGGGTCGTTGAAGAACGAGATCCTGAAGAGGGTATCCAGTTAGGTAAAGTTCTGAAAATAAGTGGAGGCCATCAGTTTTTAAAACGTCAGTTGTGTGTTTAAAAATCGCACCAAAATCCGCTACTGTGTGATGGGTTTGATGGAGGTGTATTGTTGTTTTCATATGTCGTACCTCAATTACTTGACACTCTGCCTAAAAAAAAGGTATTAGGAACCACATTACTATAGCCTAAAAATAATCGTCTTAAGAGAGAGAATATGAATAATTCCCCGAAAGCGCGTGTTCTAGTCATCGGCGCAGGTTTAGCGGGTTCAGAAGCTGCGATGTATTTGGCCCAAAATGGTATTTCAGTCGTTCTAGTTGAAGGAAAAACTCTTAAATTAAACCCTGCCCAAAAAATTCCGACGTTTGCTGAACTAGTTTGCACCAATTCTCTCAAGTCACTTGATCCTCATTCAGCTCATGGTCTTCTAAAATCCGAAATGAAGTCGATGGGCTCATATATTATTTCTTGTGCTGAAAAGCATGCTGTTCCGGCCGGGGATGCACTGGCCGTGGATCGTGAACTTTTTTCGGGCGAAGTGACTGCTGGTCTAAAGTCGCATCCCAATATTCGTGTTGTTGAACTTGAAGCCCAAAACCCAATGGAGCTTAAAGCACAATTTGAATGTGATTATGTCATCGTGGCAACTGGCCCTTTGACTTCAAAGGCACTTGAAGCTTGGATACTAAAAGACGTTTCAGAAGATGACTTCTATTTTTATGATGCCATTGCACCGGTTGTGGATGCAGATACGCTTGATCTTTCAAAAATGTATTTCAAAGACCGCCACAAAGTTCAGACGGAGGGCGGGGATTACCTAAATGCTCCCATGACTCGTGAGCAGTACTATGCTTTCGTTGAAGAATTATCTAAAGCCGAAAAAGTGCCACCAAAAGAATTTGAAGACTGGAAATTTTTTGAATCGTGTCTTCCGATTGATCTTATGGCCGAGCGTGGGAAAGATACCGCCCGTTTTTCTTGCATGAAGCCTATTGGTCTCATTCCGGATGCGGATATTGAAGGTAAATGGCCATATGCCGTGGTTCAGCTACGTAAAGAAAACCTGCTTGGTTCGGCCTATAACTTGGTGGGGTTTCAAACCCGTCTGACTTATAAAGAGCAAGTTCGTGTATTCCGAATGATCCCAGGTTTAGAAGAGGCGGCTTTCATTCATTTGGGTTCATGTCATCGTAATTCGTTTTTGAACGCCCGAAAGCTCTTAGAGAATGATCTAAGAAGTAAGAAATATCCTGAACTCTACTTTGCCGGCCAAATTACTGGGGTTGAAGGTTACACAGAGTCGGCCTCTATGGGACTTTACGTTGCTTTTCAGCTTTTGCGTCGAATTAAGGGCGAAGAATTGATCAAATTTCCAGTCCAAACCGCGATCGGTGCCTTAGTTAACTACATAATGACTATTGAAAAGCCATGTCCGTCTAATATCAATTTTGGTCTCCTACCTTCCATAGACATAAGTCGCGAGCAGCGTAAAGAAGGTGGCAAGAAACTTAAAAAAGAACTGGTCGCAAAACGCGCACAAGATGTTTTCCAAAGCTTCTATTCCACGTTAAGATAATTCATGGGCGGAACTTTCTTAGTTATACTCGCGTGTTTTTTTTGGGGAATGGATACTCTTATCCGTTACCCTTTAGTTGAAAGTGGGATTAATCCCATAACGATTGTTTTTTACGAACACATTATTTTGACTCTCATCTTTTCGCTCGGACTGTTTCCGGCAATTAAGCGTATTGGTGAATTAAAGCTTGCTGACATTTTTAGTTTTCTTGTTATCGGAGGTATTGGATCGGCGGTAGCTACGGTTGCTTTTACCCAGGCCTTTCAATTTCTAAATCCATCAATGGTTATCCTTCTTCAGAAGCTTCAGCCCCTAGTGGCCATCCTTCTGTCAGCGATTATTTTAAAAGAGCAAATTCAAAAACAATTTTTAATCTGGGCATTCATCTGTCTAATAGGGGGCTTGCTTATTAGCTCTCCTGATATCGTTAGATTGTATGATTTAATGAGATCTGATTTAGGTACTGTAACTTCTGATAATGCCCTCCGTGGTTACACTTTAGTTGGTGTTTCTATTTTAGGGTGGGGAGCGACAACGGTTTTTGGAAAGCGCCTTTCGATGGTAGGCTTCGATACTAAATCTATCATGTCTGGCCGTTTTCTTATTGGGCTTATGGTTTTAATCCCTTTTGTTCAGTGGAACAGATCGCTTATTCTGCCTCATGGTGAAGATTACCTCCGGATTTTAATAATGGTTCTCATCTCTGGGGCTTTGGCGATGTGGCTATATTATCAGGGTTTACAGCGCTTATCTGCGAAAACTACTGCTATCGCCGAAATGTTTTTTCCATTTTTTGCCATCCTAGTGAATTGGTTTTTCCTCGGTAAACAACTTAATGATTTACAAATTCTTGGGGGCATAATTCTCATGATAGGATCTCTTGTCATACAAATAAAAAAATACTGAAATGAAAATTGCACTTTGTATTGATTCACTTATTGCGCGTGACGACTCTATCTTCCTACTCGAGATGGCGCTTAATCTATTTCCTAATTCTGAAATTTATACGATTGCCCATAAACGAGGTGGGATACTGGGTACTATCGAAACTCGGCCCATTGTTTCAAGTTTCTTAACTCACAAAGCAAAAAATCTAGATGTTTATAAAAAGAACTTCTGGATAATGCCTTCTGCGGTTAAGGGAATTCCAATGCATGAATCCATCGAGAAAGTGATTGTTTTTAGTCGTGGATACATGCATGGATTAAAGTTCCCCGCTCATCTACAAAGTTATCTCTATATAGTTGATTGGGACCTGGTTGATCAGGAGCATTTAGGGTGGCAGAAGTTATTTTCACCCTATGTTAATGAGTGGCGTGAGAAGGCCTTAACTCACTATAAGAAAATTGCAGTGAGTTCCGAAACCTTGAAAAATAATTTACATCTTCCCAATGCCGACGTTGTACAGCCAACGTTTAGAACGGAAGAGTATCCATTTGTTAAAGATGAAGATCATAATTTTTTATTTGATCATCATTTGATTTACTCACATGATTTATCTGTAGAGAACTTTCGAAGCATCGTTAAAGTTCTGGTTGAAAAAGGGGAGACCGTCAGAGTGATGGGTCCGAACGATCATTTAAGTGCTATCAAAAATGAATTTCCTAAAATTGATTTTGCTGGAGACCACTGTGAAGCGACCAGTGCGATGTACTCACATCAAGCAAAAGCCGTTTGGGATTTTTCTAGAAACTATTTTCCGGCCAAGGCTTTTGGTGGATTATGTACGGGGCGTCCAGTGGTTGTACCCGATAATGCAATTAATCGTGAGTATCTTACTAGTGGAACCTACTTTTTAAAAACGTTCAATGAAAATGATATTAACTCTCTCTATACAGAGATTGAAGGCTCTTTTTTATCTCACGATCGTCGCGCCCTAAGACGTCTCGGTTTGAAGTGGAATGAGCGCTTATTCAAATCTCGTATGGTGAAATTCCTGGATAAAAACGAATGATTACAGTAGGACTATCACAACACGAAATTAATCTTATTACTAAAATTTTAGATGAACACAAAGTTGAGTATCATGTCGATGCTGCAGGTGGCGCTAACAGTGCTCATGAGGCGAAAGTAAAGGGCGGTCGAGGAGATACTTCATTTTATCAAATTGAAATTCACGACGGTCAATTCGATTCATTGCCAATGAGTGCAAAGTCGAAGCTAGAAGGTTTGGGGATTTACCCTGAAATGGAAGCTCCGGATTTTAGCGAGGAAGCTCCAAAAGAAAAACCGATTTCAGATCCAGTAAAAACAAAAAATAGGCTAAAGATATTCGAAAGAATTTTTATTGTTCTAATGGTTCTTGGAATAATGATGTTTATCAAGCGAGTAATGGGAAATTAGATTTCAAGCTTTAGAACGAGTTCCTCTACCTGAGCAATATTTTTATCAATCACTTCTTGAGTAGTCTCACCTTTTAGACGGAATAGAATTGTTGCAGCAGAGTGAGAATGCCCACCGCCACCCAAGGCCTGGGCAATTAATCCGACATCAACATCCCCTGAAGATCGCATGCTCATTTTAATCTGGTCACCATCGTCTCGAAACATGATTGCTACTTTAATATTATTAAGCACGAGCAAGTTATTGATAAAGGCATGGGTATCTTCGACATCTGATTTGAACTGATCTATGTCCTCTTTCTTTAAGAGCATCCAGGCTATCGTTTCATTAGCGTTCGTGGCCGCAGAATTGAGAATCTTTGACAAAAGATGCATATGAATGATGCGTTTAGTTCCGTAGATTCCGTTATAGGCTTCAGGTGGGTGAACCCCTGTGTCCATTAACTTGGCCACTAAACGATGTGTAGCAGCAGAAACACTTGGATATCTAAATGAACTTGTATCAATAATAATTGCTGTATAAATCGGAAGGGCCATTTTTTTAGTAAACTTTACACCAAGTGCTTCAATCATCTCACCTATCATCTGGCCGGTAGCAGCTGCAGTAACGTCAATGCAGTGAGTGGAGAGATCTCTGCCTCTGCATGGGTGGTGATCAATATAGAGGGTAGGAAGACTATCACCAATTAGGCTGGCAAGATTTTTTCCAACTCGGTCTTTGGTATTGGTATCAACTACGATCATCAAGTCAGCTTTGAAGTTTCCATGCTCTTGCATAAACTCTTGATAACCTTTTACGACTAGATCCTGATCCAGATATTGGTAGCGATCTAGCAATGGTTCTTCATTCAGGCAAAATACTTTTTTTCCGAGAGCTTTAAGCGCCAGGCAAAGTGCAATTTCACTCCCTATCCCATCAGCGTCAGGAAATTCGTGAGTAGTGATAAGAATCTTATCTGCGGCTTGTATTCTTGCCTTAAAAGTATCTAAAATAGTCATAAAGTTAATGAACTTTTCGGCAGTTGGCCTTAAGAGGTAGAGAATTCATTTAATAATAACTGAAACGGATCATTTATGGATAAAATACTAGTAGTTGATCGAATCTCTAAGGAATATCCCGGGCGTATAGCTGTCGCTGATGCCAGCTTTACAGTTACCAAAGGCTCAATTCACGGCTTCTTGGGTCCAAACGGCGCTGGCAAATCTACAACAATGAAGATGATTGCTGGCATTCTTCCAACCTCAGCAGGAGAAATTAAACTTTTTGGCCAAACAGTTTCACCAGAAAATAGGGAATTAAAAAATCAGCTAGGTCTGCTTCCAGAAAATGCCCCACTATATCCCGATATGAAAGTTGAAACATATCTACAATATGTTGCGAAACTTCATGGGGTAAATAAGGTAAAGGATCAGGTAAATAAGGTAATGGAGGAGCTCCATCTCACTGAAGTTCGAACACGATTAATTGGAAATTTATCAAAAGGTTTTAAGCAACGTGTGGGTCTGGCCCAGGCAATTGTTTATGATGCCCCATTTTTAATTTTAGATGAGCCAACTAATGGACTAGACCCTCAAACAGTTGTTGAGCTACGGGACTTTATAAAAAAACTCTCGATTGATAAAACAATACTATTTTCTTCTCACGTTCTAAGCGAAGTCGAGCAGCTTTGTAATGACATCACAATTATTCACAAAGGCAAAATTCGGGCATCTGGAAATCTCCAGGATATCCATCGTAAATTTAGGCAAGGTCTAGTTATAAAGGTTGGTTTGGGATTAGGCGAAAAACTGCCTGATCTTGGTCTCTTTGGTAAATTTGAAGTGACTCATCACTCAACACTTTCAATGGAAGAGCAATTTATTTTAAATTTTGAGTCAGAATCAGATGTTCGTTCAGAATTAAGTCGATTTATTTTAGATCGCGGACTAAAGCTCATGACCCTTCATGTGGAGTCCCCTGAATTGGAAGATATCTTTCTACATATGACGGAGACAAAAAAATGATTTTTACTTTATGGAAAAAAGAAGTGGATGCATATTTTTCTTCTCCTTTAGCGTTTGTGCTAATTGGTTTGTTTTCTTTGATCAGCGGAATTATTTTTTTCAATTTACTGGTGACATATACCGATGGCATTCAGGCCTTACCGCCAAATTATACTG
Source organism: Bacteriovoracaceae bacterium (assembly GCA_044377495.1). GTDB lineage: Bacteria > Bdellovibrionota > Bacteriovoracia > Bacteriovoracales > Bacteriovoracaceae > Peredibacter. The sequence goes on from JBILYY010000074.1 coordinate 11,163, forward strand.
AGCAAATTTCTTTTGTCGAAGAAGTTGTTCTTAAGTTTTTTGCCAACGTAAACTTTTTATTTCTCGTTTTTATACCACTAATAACCATGAAGCTTTTTTCTGAGGAAATAAGACAAGAGACATTGGACCTTTATTGGCTATCACCAGTAAAAGAATGGGAGCTTGTTCTTTCTAAAACATTGGCTGCTTTTACTTTGGTTCTTTCAATGCTCCTTATTACAGGCGTTTTTCCTTTAGTCATATGGGGAGTGGGTATCCGCGATTTTCATCTTCTAGGAACTTCGTACCTTGCGGTGTCTTTAAATGCTTGTGCCTACATTGCTCTTGGACTTTTTTGTTCTTCAATTTCTGGCAATCAGATTATTGCAGCACTCCTTTCTGTTTTGGGTATCATGTTTCTATGGATGATTACTTGGGGAGGCCATTTAAATTCAAACTATGTCGTTGCGGAAATTTTCACCTATATTGGTATAACTTCCCATTTTGAAAGGGCCCTACGTGGAATTTTAGGGACTCAGGACATGATTTACTATTTGAGTTTCGTTTCTGTTTTTAGTTTCCTCACAGTCAAGAGTCTCGGAAGGAGGAACTGGTAATGAAAAATTGGTTATTTCCTTTATGGGTAATTGTAGATGTTCTAGTCGCATTGGCCGCTCTTTCTTTATGGATAACGGCTCCAGAATACAAAACCCTCAATGTGGGCCTGACTGTCTTTGCCTTGGCCTTGGGCACGCTTTTAGTTTTTGTACGTTGGAATGAAATAGTCGTATTTGTACGAACCCAGTATTTTAAACGTGTTTTGTATCATGTGGTAAACGTAGTATTGGTTTTGGCAATTACTGGAGTCGTGAACTACCTTGGTAATAAAAATTATTCTGAATTTGATATGACTTCTGAAAAGAGAAACAGCCTGACTGATCAAACATTGAAAGTGTTAGAGATGATCAAGGCACCCCTTCAGCTAACGGTTTATGCCAAGAGAGAAGAGTGGAAGCCCATGCTTGATCTATTAAAGCTATATGAGGCCAAAAGTAAAAAACTAAAAATTACCGCAATCGATACTGACGTCAGACCTGATTTGGTTAAGGCCAAGCATATTTCCCAGAATGGAACAGTCATTATAAATTACAAAAACAAAGAATCTGTTTTTCAAATCATAGATGAATTATCGGTTACGAATGCGCTTCTGAAAGCTCTAAGAGATGAAAAAATTGTTTTGTATTTTGTTAAGGGCCATGAAGAACTCTCTTGTGACGAAACAACTCAAGAAGGCCTTTCTGAGCTTTGTGCAAAATTGAGATCACAAAACTATGAGATTCTCCCTTTGGATTTAACACAAACCACAGAAGTCCCTCAAGATGCTACGGCCGTAATGGTACTTGGACCTGTCTCAGGTTTTCTTGCCTCAGAAACGAAGCAGCTTGAAAACTACTTGGCAAAAAATGGAAGTCTTTTTCTTGGTCTGGCACCAGCCTTTAAATCCGAAGTGTATGACAACCTCACAAATCTTGCGAAACCTTATGGTTTAAAACTTGGTAAAGATGTTGTCATTGATCGAATGTCCACCGTCCAAGGCTCGGAAGCGACTATTCCAATTATCAGTTCTTATGATCATGAACATCCCATCACAGGCAATTTCAATTTAAGAACTGTTTTTCCTTTGAGTTCATCTGTCTCTCTCATCGAAGGCAATGATGCTGCTACACTCATCGCATTCACTTCAAGTTTTCCAGGCAGCTGGGCAGAAAAAAATCTAAAGGGAATTGCATCCGGCAAAGCAGAATACAAGGAAAATGAGGACATCAAAGGACCTATTGGGCTACTTGGTATTGGAGAAAGAGTTGGAGCAAATGCCGAAAAAGACTCCAGGTTCGTTTTATTAGGATCTAGTTCATTTCTTATTAATGCCTACCAAAACCAATCTGGTAACACGACTCTCTTTTTGAATACCGTATCGTGGTTAGTTAATGATGAGGGGATTATTTCTTTTAATCGTCCAGGTATTGAAGAGTATCCCGTCATTCTAAGTTCTCAACATATTCAAATGATTTTCGTCATCGCCATACTTCTCGTTCCGATCCTTTTCTTTGGTTGCGCTATTTTCATTTATCGAAGACGACGACTGTTATGAAAAAAAATCTCTATCTCCTTGGGATTCTTGTCGCTCTTTTAGGTGGAACTTATGTTTTTCAGGAAGTGAGAGTAAGCAAAATTTTTGAAGAGTCTTTTACAAAAGATCACCTTATTGCATTTGATGATATCAATTCCTTAAGCTGGGGAGACGTCGTTGCCATAAAAAAAGATGGCCAGTGGTGGTCAGGTGATAAGCTGCTTTCGGCCAATATTCTTAAACAGCTGGAAAAACGCATTGGTCAGATCAAAAGAATTAAAAGAGTTGAGGGAGCGAAAGAAAATTATTTTTCAGCTCCTGTAACATTTAAAGTAAATGGCGAAACATGGCTCTTAGGTGATCTCACTTTAGATCGACAGGGATTTTATCTTGCCCGAAATAATGAGATCATGATTGTTGTGAGTGAAGGCTTAGGCCAGGAACTGGCAGACGAGCCAGGCAAAGTTAGTGAGGTTAAACTTGAAGACCTTAAAAAAGCTCTGCGCTTTACATTGTCTGAACTAGGTGAAACCCAGCTTTTTCGATATTATCCAAAGCTTCCCTTAGGAACAGTGACTGTTGAAAGTGACGGGCGGCCAAGCTATGAGTTGGATTTCGTAAATAATCAAACCTTACCTCCAGCAATACAGGGTATTCAGGTTCACAAAAACCTTCTGGATAAATTTACTTCACTTTTAACCCAAATTACTATCAAGTCTGAAGTTCCTTTTTCTGAAAAACTTAAAGTCAGAAAATTGGGACAAATGATTTTTCAAAATGGATCCAACTCCGTGACTTGGGAATTATGGCTGAATGATATTAAATCCGCTGATTCCTATATTATAGATTCCGAAAATAAGATGGCATGGAAAATGGTTGGCGGAACTTTGAAACCTTTTTTCGTTCATTATCAGGATTTTTGGGATAAAAAAGTAATCCCACAAAGTGAATTTAAAAATTTCTCGCGCTTAAAAACAATTTTCTCCCAAGGTGAAAAGACGGCACTTGTTGAAATTATTAATCGTGAGCCTTTGGCCTTTGAAACTACTAAATATAAGATAGATACGGAAAAGATGAATATTCTCTTTCAATACGTATTTAATCTTTCCGAAAAAGAGCAGGCCGACAGGATTTCACAGCTCTCTAAATCCGAAAGGAAGGAGCTTCTTTCAGGTAATCATTTGCGTTTAGAAGTGATGGGGCAGGAGCTTTTTTTCTGGCGCAAACAAGACGAGCTAATTCTTGCCAACTTTACTCAAGGATTTAAGGCCCATTTTCTGGTCACACAGCAAAGTTTTCGCGCGACTTTTGAAGATGTGATAAAATGAACCATATGAAATCCATTGCAGAATTATTAGAAACTTATTTTATGGTACTAGTTCATCCTTTCAGGATTCACCAGCAGTTTCGTTATCAGGTTGCTCTTCCAGGACAAGAGAATCATTTCTTCGCTCCGCTGAAACTCTCAGAAGCATTAGGCATTTCCTGGGTTTTCGCCATAATTCGTGGATTAGCTAAGCTCATGCTGATGAATTTTTTTCTTCAGTCATTCGTAAATATGCAAAGTGATAATTTTCCAATCCTCCAGGATTTAATTATCAGCTCTGGGCTTTCAACTTATTACTTTCTTTTATTTTCAGCTTCTCTGGATATTATATTTTTTCCAATAACTGCATTAATCATGACCGAAGTTTGGGCATGGATGATTCGCACCTACAGCAAGTGGCTTAATCCTGAGCTTCCGCATGAAGAAATTGCGGACCAAATTACGACTCATGCGCTCAGTTCAAATATTTTCAGTATTATTCCCTTCTTAGGGGATCTGATTCAGGCCGGTCTTTATTACTTTTTACTCTATGCAGGACTCCGCTCAAACCTAGGCGCTTCCCGGTCACTGGCCTGGGTAATTCTCTTAACTCCAACGCTCCTCGCAATAATGCTCTTTAGCCTGTTTGGCTTCGCAGTTTTTTATTTAGTTTCATAAACTTATACCCTGATATTTTCTTACGGCCACGCGAATTCATGCCTTTGTGAAAGCTGGTTTCGTTGTCATCTTTCAG
>JBILYY010000005.1:0-44815 GCA_044377495.1 Bacteriovoracaceae bacterium
GGAATGTTTTACCCTCTTTAATTAACACCTCACTAAGTCCAATTGCACGTATATTTATACAGCTATTAGCTTTAATGTTGTCGTTAATAATGTTTACTATCTTATTTACAATACTCATTTTAGCTGTTTATCTAATTCGTATAAAAAAATTTCGGTAAACTCATCGGCTTCTGAATCTGTTAATTGGAAAATGTCGCCAAATCTATCCTCCATAAATTCGCTTTTTTGTGCACCATTCGGAATCTTTGATTTTGCCCCATTTGCCTCTGCTTCAAATCCTAAACAGTAATCGATATTATTAACGCCAAACTTAAATTGAGCTTCCAAGTCGCCTGTAAGCATTAGATTAATATTAGAGTTGCTTCTATTTTCTTTTTTTGCTCTAATTTCTTTATACTTTGGATTATAAGTTCCGAAAGATTGACCTTTACTGTTTTTACCCCCTGCATCATTAAATACCCTTTCTTTTACTTTTACCAACATTGATAGCCCTGCGCTACGTTGCGCCTTGTCTATGTAAGTACCCAAGATTGAACTACCTAACATTTCGCCCATTAGCGTGTTATCTAGTTGCTTGTCTGTCTTGGATGTTACTTTCATTAAGCTACTTTTTTAAGGCGTTCGTATGATTCTATTTCATCACATACTATTTCTTTAGGCATTGCGATAATTAAACAGGTTGGTAATCCGATTACTTTACACCCTCTTTTTCTGGCGCCACAACTATTTTTTATCATGGTCTTGAATATGTTTGTTGAAATCTTTCATTATTTTTAAAACACCCGTTTGTAGGCAATACCATATTTTTAAATGATATGTCCATGTACTTATTATATTCATAAATATAATGGTCGTACATACCATTTAATTCCTCATTGGTATATTGAGTAGTGAATATATTGAACCTCTCCGATAGTTTAGTTTCTTGGACTATTTCGCTTAGTAACAAGTAAGCCCATGCAAGTTTGAATCTGTCAATAATTGGCGCAATAAATTCTTCAAGTGAACACTTTTGATTGAAATCTAGTATTATGCCCCAAGTGTTTGCAACGCTTGTTACATTAGCTTTTACGTTTGGTTGCTTACCTGTATTGATAGCACCAACACAACTAATCGAATAACCATTTACAAATCCTGTGCTTTGCATTGCACAATCATCTTGATAGCTTGCTTGGGTTTGGTTTAATTGAAAATCATTATTATCATAGCATAAAAAATAATTAGGGTATAAATTGCCGTTGTTTTCAATTTCTAAATCCAAATAAACATCGTTGAATCCTTCGGCTAAATCAACGGTAACGGTCTTAATTAATAAACCTTTATTTAAGTCATATATTAAGAACTCGGCACCGGTAACCGTACTATCTGAATAACAACTAAATGACGTTAATTGAACACGCTCATATCTATCTTGTATGCCATAAATTTTAATACCTACATAGTCATTACTTGCGCTATTCATTATAAGCGTTTGAGGTTGTAACCCAAATTGTAATTGGTCTTTGACAATAGGCATCAAAGCACGTCTATTCAATCTATCAAGTATGCCCTCGTTTATTAACAAAGTGCATCTTTCTTGAATGTTGTACCAGGTCGCTGAAAATGTTTTATCCTCGGAATTGCTTATTTTATCCAAAGATTTTAAGCTAACCCCTGCCATTTGATTAATCCAAAAGTTGCTTCTTGGAGTTGTTAATGTGCAAGATTTTAACCCTATATAGTCTTTAAAAATTCTCATAGCCAAAAATAACAAAAGCCGTACATTTCTGTACGGCTTTGTGCCACTTTAGACTAATTTGAACTAACAAACAAATTATTCAGCAGTTGCGGTATAACGAAGTAAGCCATTAGAACCAGCTAAATCATCATAAGTACCATAAGCGTCAGTAGGAACTACATAAACACCTGCATTGATAGACAATCTTAACAAGAAAGTATCGGTACAAGTATCAAATTCAAACTTAGCGTCATACATTAAGTTTGGTATCATTGGGTCAGGGATAGTGAACAATGTTGCAGCGCCAAAAGTGCCTGCATATTTGCCAACATATTTATTCCATGACATAAATTGTGCAGAACCTTCGCCCATCACAATCAATTCATTAGCGCCAACAATAGTATTAACTGCTTTGTCAACGAAGAACTTGTAATCTTGAGAAACGCTTGAGAAATCAACACCGCTATTTTGTAAGCCGTATTTATTCGTACCTAGGTCGAATTTCTCAAAGTTACCTTTACCAATAATAATAGGAGTTCCGTAAAGTTCATTTTCTGTGAAGTCAGAAAGTAAAGTTTGGAATCCTTCAAAGATTGGCGCACCTGCAACAATCCCCGTAGCACCTACTGAAATAACAGGGATAGAAGTAGTTGTATTAACTCCTGTCGTTGCATTGATACCAAATGAAGTAGATAATTTAGTTACTACTTCGTCATTGATAGACGTACGCATTGCATTCATCGCTGACAAGATGCGTTTACTAACTTCTTTCAAGTTGTAAGGTACAGGCAAACCAGCTACCGCGGTAGAAGCTTCTTCACAGAACACTCTAATCTCATCCATTCCTAGAGAAATGTCATATTGACGATAAATGTCAAGTAAAGTAGTGTCTTCCACATAAGTTTGAGGATCACCAGCTACGCAGTCAGCAGTAGATTTGATAAGGTCTTTTGTTACCCTTGGTAAATATTTAACGCGTACCTCTTTAATCGTACCCGTTTTGTTTCCACCATAAACTGAAAGTATTTCAGCTGATTGGTTTTCAGGTTGAGAAAGTGCAAGTGTTGCACCTACTGGGGTTTGCTTAGTTTGTGGGTCATTAAGACCTGCCACCATTTCCAAACCTGTAAGAATTGCAGGGCATACGCCTGCTACATTGAAATCAATACCTTGTGCCATAATTAAATTCCGTTAGATAATTTCGCTTTCGCCATATTTTGGGCAAAAGTGTTGTTTACTTTTTGTGTTGGTTGTGCATTCGCTTGTTGTGTAACTACAGGAGGTACGACAGTAGCAACGTGCAATAGATTCTTTTCGGCAAGGGCTTTTTGAATACCTGTTTTGATGTCCAAATCAGTAACGTCTAAACTTTCGTCTGATAGTCTTTTAAGCTTTAATTCACCATTCTGTAAAACAACTTTAGCGTCTTTAGCTTTGAAGAAATCTGATACAGCTTGCTTAGCAAGTGATCCTCGATATTCTGAAGGTATGCTCTCAGTTATTTTATGTTGGTTAATAAAACTTGACATATTCCAATCAATTTCTTTATTAATAGATTGGTTGACTAGGTCAATGTTTGCAGATTTGAAACTTTCAACTTGATTTGATAATTCTGAAATCTTAGACTTGTATTCTAAATCTAATGCTTTCATTTTTTCATCATTGCCACTTGCTTTTGTTTTTGCTTCGATAAGCTTGTTAGCTTCATCCGTTAATTTTGATATTCTTTTAAATGTTTTAGGTTCTGAAGCCCTTAGTTCGTTAATCTGTTCATCGCTTAGTCCAAGCCCCTTGAAAGCCAAAGTCAGTTCTTTGTCTGTCGCATCTGCAAATTCACTGAAGAATTTTGCTTTGATGTCGGGATTGTTTTTTGCTTCGTTGGCAGTTAGTAAACCACTTTCAAAAGTTTTTGCTAATTCCTCATCTATCTCAATAGTTGCGGTTAAGCCTATAAGTTGTTTTAATGATTCATTTGCTGAATCCGTTCCCACTTTCGTAGCTAATGTTGTAATAAGTTCTCCCAATAACATAAGGACAGGTTTTAGTTAGTTTTTTTTGCAATTTATAGCATAAGTAAAAATAAATTTACTAAATTGTGCCACTATGGAAGAATTCAAACTAAATAGGGTTGTTACTCGAATCCCAACGCCAATATTAAAATGGCTAGATTTAAGGACAAAAGGGCAGAATTATAAGCGTTCGCGAGTTTTGAAGGCGATTATAAATGAGCACAAGCTATGCGAAGACTTGACAGGTAAAACAGTTTGGCAAGTTATTAAAGATAATATTGAACTAAGAAAAGAAATATTAAAATTAAAGCGTTATGAGTAAACACCCTTGGAATAGTGAGGATGCAGTTAGTAGCCTAATTGCTGAATTGATTAAAATTAAATCGTGTAAAAATGTATTGGAAATTGGCGTTTTTCAAGGTCAAACAGGGCTTGCAATGATTAACGCATTGCCTAAAAATGGCACTTACACGGCTCTTGACATTACAGAAGAAAACTATACCCCTGAATTTAAAACCAAATTAAAGAAACATACTTCTTTAGTTGGTAATTCATTAGAATTGTTGCATGAAATACCTAATAGAACAGTTGACTTAATATTTATTGATAGCGTTCATGAATATGCGCACCTTAGTAAAGAGTTCAAAATATGTGAGAATATCATTAAGCAAAATGGATTGATTGTACTACATGATTCTATACTATTTCCTGGAGTTGCTCAATTTGTGAAGGAGTTAAAAGGCAATAAAGGATTTGAAATCTTGACACTTGAAACTCCAGAGGAGGGCGACCGTACCCCTAGTGGATTAACTATTATTAAATGCTTATATCCGTAATCTTATGTTTGGACTATTATTAATATTCTTGTACTTCGTGCCTTCATTGGTAGCGTACGGCAAACCTCAATTTAATCAAATTGTCGTTTTAAATATTTTTTTAGGATGGACTGGTATCGGTTGGGTGGCTAGTTTATTGTGGGCATTAAGCAATGTAAAAGAATGATTGATTTGACATATGAATTTATTTGCTTAACATTCTCATTTCTTGTAACTATTGCAATACTTGTATTTTTTACCGAAAACGTGGTTAATTTTAGCCATTATTTAATGATTGGTATTTTTTGTTTTTCTTATTTAATTTTTAGAAATACATTAAGCAAAAAAACATTCAATAGTGACTTGCCTGAACGATACAGAAAATAAAATATGAGAAAACAAGCTTTAAAAGATGGTACATTTATCTATACACACGACAAAGGCGAGTATATAAGTGACGTGATTGAGCAAACAGGGTGGTATTACGAACCTAAGACAATAGACTATATTAAGACCCTTAATTTAAAAGACTGTAATATTCTTGATATAGGGGCAAATATTGGCAATCATAGTCATGCCATGCAAAAGTTTAGTGATAATTGTCAGGTTGGGTCATTTGAACCATATCAAAAAAACTTTGATATACTTAAAAGAAATGCTAGATTTTCTTACAACAATTTTGTAACTAATAAAAATGATGAAAAAAATTATAGTATTGCTCCAGTTTGGGGAGGTGCCAATTTAGGCTATATTACATCAAGTAAAGATGGCGAAAAAGTTAATAATACATTTATTGATTACTATGAACTTGATAATATAAGACTAATTAAAATTGACATAGAAGGTCACGAATTAGAAGCTTTGAAAGGGGCTTTTAATACCATTGAAAAAAGCAAACCTTGCATCATTGCCGAACACCACACCAAAGAAGAACACCTTCAAGTAATGGACTACCTTAAACAATTTGGTTATTACTTAGCCACTATAATAGAAGAAGACAATTTAAACTACGTTTATAAACCTATCTAAAAATATGATAAATTTTGATTATATAAAACCGTTAGAAGAAGAAATAAAAGTATTACTACTGAAGAAGAAAAAAAAGAAATAAAGAAATATTCTTTATTGAAACAAATTGAAGAATTATAGACTTATAAAAAACAAAAATTATGGGATTATTTGGATTTGCTACCAATTTGGTAAGTGCAACAATTAAAACAGTAGTATCGCCAATTGCAATAATTGATGATATGGCAAATATTATGGGTGGAGAACCTGTAGATTCTACAACAAATGTTATTAGGTCAGTTAGTAGCGATTTACAGGATGCAATAGAAGAAATAACACCTTAATCATTAACTAAACCTATCTAAATCCTTCTTAGGTACTATCTTTTCACTTACAGGTATTATTTGGTGGTTACATTGCCACCCACCCCTGTAAGTGAAAATAGTAGTTGTATTTGTTCCTGCAATCATTCCACCGCCTTTGTGCAACTTCGTTTTACAAGTATTCCATAATGAAGGCGTTTCTCCCCAATGTTCCACCTCTGTAACGTGAAAATATTTATCAACACGATCCAAACAGAAACACCTAGAACTTGTTTTTCTACCCCCTTGGTACTTATACCATTTAAGTCCTAAATCATCACTGACAGTCTTAATATAGTTAGCTGAATATTGATTTAATGAGTCCGTAGCAATCTGTTTTACATTCTTCATTAAGTACCCTAAATTCTCTTTATCCCCAACTATCTTAACTTTTAAATCTTGGATTAACTCGGTTAAATTTGAACCACTTGTGACTGACTTACTAAGGTAGTCAGATATAGGATTAATGATGTCATTAGATACACCTGCACCCAATAAACTTTCGGTTGTAGTGCTTACCGAGTTATTTAATATTGCTTTGAATAGTTCGCCTTTCCCGTTAAAATCTGAAACTATGGTACTGAAATAACTATCAATTAATGTCTTTGTTTCTTCAAAACTATTAAGGTAAGTATTTACGTCTTGCTTATAATCGTCATTTAAAATAATTGCGTTTAATTTATTCTTTACTTTTTGAATCTGTTTAAGGTTTTCGACACTTGTTTTAATGTTGCCATTCGCAGTTTGAAGCTTTGATAATTCAATGCTTAATTCATTGAATATAGCTTTTTCAATTGATGGTATAGATTTCTCTACACTATCAATTGAATTTTGCATACTGTCGAAAATCTGACTTATTAATTCGTCTTGGTTAGATGGCATTTATTGGATTAATAGCTTGTGTAATTACCTTGTTAGTATCTTTGTACTCTTGTGCATACTTATTAATCAATTCTTTTTTCTTGCTTAAATCCCAGGTTGCAAAGTCTTTGTTTTCACTAAATGCACGCTCAACAAAAGTATTAATAAACGAATGAGTTATTAATGTCACAGGATTAAAAGGTGTCAAAGCGTTCATTGTCATAATATCATCACTTGTCATACCTCTTAAGGCATCTAACAAGATAATATTTTGTTGATATGCCATTTCTTTAGGGCTCCCTTCATATTTCTTAGAAATGTAATCCATCTCCATTGATTCAATAATAGAACTACTAATACCGCTTTGAGTAGCTTTACCAATTTGTTCCTCAATAACCGAAGCAGTAACAATATCAAAATCGTTAGGGATATTAATAGTTGGCAACTGCTCATTAAGAATAACTTCATTGAACTCAAGCAATTCTTGATACCTTAATCTGTTTATTGTCTTAATGATAAACGGTAAATAACGCCCAAAAATATCACTTGAAATATTGCTTAAAAATTGGTGCGTTTGGTCATAGTCATAAGCCTTAGAAACACCACTTTGATCAGTTGGACTTTCTGCTAAGAACTCCATATTAACAGCTCCCAAACCTTTTTTAATTAAGTTTTCAATGTCTTTAGAAAGAAACTCAACAGGTTTTAAATCCTTTTCAATATACTTAACAGGCGCCCAACTTGGTATAGCTGAATCCTCTCCACTCATTGCAGGTCTTACCTTTGTAATTCCAAAAGGCGAACCACTACTAAAACCTTCACCGCCACATGATGAACATGATGATGTTGTATTTCTTCCAAATGAATTTAATCTAGTTATATTCCCTGTTCCGTTGCAACTTGTACATTCATTTTGCGTGAACTCTACTCTTTCAGGATAAAGATGTTGTTTGATGGTTACATTCTTGTCAATGTTTTCAAGCAAAGCTTGGTCAAAGTCTGGAATGATACCAGCAATCCAAGATTCATGATAAATATCGTCATCTTCACTTGTCATTACACCACCATTTTCAATGCAAGGCACGAAGCCAAGATTGTGTGCGTATAATAGAATGGTTACATACTTTTCTTTGACATGGTCACGTTCTAATAGATAGTAATTAACAGTATCGACTACTAGCCATTCATTTTTCTCTTGTTCAATAATTAAAAGGTCATCATCATAATATTTTACCTTTGTGATTGAAAAACTATAAGGGATGGGCTTAATATATTCGTTCGTTGGTTTGTCTTTATATTCCTCTAAATAGTCGTCGTCTAGCACATATTGAGGCGCCATCACTACAACACCATTTGAATCAGTTAAGTAGTTTTTAATCTGAAAATTAAAGAACCATTGAATCAAACTGTTATATTTTGGGAACTGCTCAAAAAGATAAGTGTAAAGTGTTTCAGAATCCTTTATTTTAGGACTGTTTTTTTCACTAGCTGTAATAATTAAATCCCTTGCTTTTTGAATTTTAGCAATTGCGTTTTGAATTTTTTTATAAGGGGCTTTAGTAATTGCCCTATAATTATCTTTTTTATATTTTATTGCCCATTCAGGCTCACTTGGTTGGTACGTAACCATCATATCAAGCGCATCGTCTACTTTGCCATCTGAATGTCTTTTAAGGCTACGGTATTCTTTCACCTTAATTTCTTTCAGTTCTTTATCGTGGTCTTTATCGATGTACTTTTCAATAAATGCTTTTGTTCCAACTTCCATGATTTAATATTTTACACGTTCTTTAAGGTAATCTCTTTTGTCAACCCATAAAAACGGATTCCGTACATTTTGATGTTGTGCATAGTTCCATTTTACATGGTCATTGTACAAGTCTTTCAATCCCTTCGACATGATATGTCCTGCCATGCTTATAAAAAAGTAGTTCTTTTCTATCAAGCCCCTTTCAGTAGGTTTTACACCTCTTTTTTTCCCTTCATCAACAATCTCGCTCATGGGGTAAAAAAATATGTCTTTATACGGATTTTCAACCTTGAAATTAAGGTTTAATAAAGCCAAGCTGAACGCTAATTCATCGGGCATACTATCAGCCCAATCTCTGAATTGAAAATCTCTTGTAATGAATAAGTCTTTAGCACGTGCAAAAATTTGTTCGGCTTCTTTTGATTTTTTAAAATACAGAAATGAACTTTGCAAGTGATAGTAGTAGGCATCTTTTTTTAATTTAAAATACTTTCGTAAATCTCTAACCGTTTCACCCTCTTTAAACCAAAAATTACTATTGTCGCTATCAACTGGGTAATGTGCATTTGGGTGGTATAAGGTAAAACCAAAGTTTACGGCTTTGTAAGTATTGAATAAATCATTTACTTTTTTGTTCTTAATCCAAATTGAGTCACTATCAATATACACCGTTTCATCAAATGGACTTAGTTCGTAAATCATTGTCTTTGCCAATGGTATTTCACGCTTGCCATTTATAGTGTAGTCTTTTTCATCTACTTCGATAAAATGATTAAAGTATTGCTTTTCAAAGATATTAAACTTATCTTTTACTCCTGCATTGCTTACTAATGCAATTTGAGCATCAGGATTTGATACCCTGATGCTCATTGCAAGATTAAACGCCATTTTACGATAATTATCATGCCCAAGGGCAACAATAATAACTCCTTTATTCTCCATTTTAATTGTTAGTTTTTAGGGAGAATTAAACAGTGAATAAAGTTGATGGACTTGTATAAGGTGTAGGCATTTCCATTTCTGCCCATTTAACAGTCACATTAAAGTTGATACCCTCTTGTAAGTTGTCAGTAATTGGCAAAGTAGAAGCTAGTTGAATCCCTTTAGTTTGCCCCCAAATTAATGATTCAGTAGCAAAGAAAACATTGTAGTTATTACTTGCTAAAGCAAATTCATTATAGAATGTAACGTTGTTTTTAACTGTATAATCCATGTAAGTTAATACGTGGTTTCTACCTGTTAACTGTGCCGAATTATCTCCAAAACCTGTAGATTCAACAACAACTCCACCATCATAAGCACCTCTTACATTCTTAATAACTAATGCATCGCCTGAAGCAATTAAAGCATTCCATTCTGAAGCGCTTGAAGGGTCTGTAATAGTTGCTGTTTTTTTCTTTAAAATAAGGTGTCTTACCCTTCCATTCTCGATGTTCCCACAATCATCTGCTACATAGTCAGGTATTGCTTGGCAATCTGTGTAAATACTCATAATTAATTATTTTTTTAAGTGTTTATAAACAATTCGAATTTACGAAGTTGTAATTTGATGTACTTAAGATTGTGCCACCTTGAGCCAAAGAGTAACGGTCATTGTGTTTAATGCTGTATTCTGCTTTTTTTACAAATGATTCTCCATTGATAATTACGCTATCGTGAATAAATGCTAGATTGATTTTTTCATGTTCAAATCTGGGTATGTAATCTGTCAAAAACTGTCTATTATCCTTAAGTGTAGAACTTAGTTTTAATATAGAACCGTTTGACTTTTCGTAGGTTGTACTTGTTTCTTCAAATGCGTATTCATGCCCAAATTGAGTGCTTACATAAGCATAGTTTGTATAATTGGTATAATCGACTGTATCAAATATTTCATTGTTAACATACTCAATTTGTACCACCTCATCATTATACTTAGAACTAACATATAAGATTTCACTTTCTGCGATTACGTCTAATGGTTGGCTATCAACTATATTTTGTTGGTTGGTATAAATATAAGCATGAAGGCATTTATTATATAGGTTAGTATAAATTGACAAGTCAAAACTCCATTTATATCCCGTTCCTGTTGCCGTTCCTAATGCTTCATAAATTACCGTATTTGTTTCGTCGAAGAAACCCAAATAAGGGGCGTCACCATCATATTCTATCTGCGTAACAAATACACCCCATGTCGGATACTTTTGTTCATAAGGGGCAATATTTACCCCTACTATCTTAGTGTATGGATATAGAGTATCAGCCATTAAGCTATTATATAACTGAATGAAAATTGTAAAATAACATTATCAGCCACTACCGTAGTAAGTGGCAAGACTGTTATAGTTAATCCATTAACTACTGAATAATTACTGCACAAAGCAGGATGAGATGTGTAATTGCTCCCGTTAATTCTTATCACCGAAGCAGTCCCCATGATATCAAGTGATACCCCGTTTTTTATCCATCTGTCAGTTTGGAAAACCATATCAATAGTATCGTTAATGATGATACCTGTAGCAATAAAATGAAACTCCCCTGACACGGTTGCCATGTTGCCATTCCTTACCCAAGATAAATTGTGATAATCAAATGTTGCACCGGTAAGCGCAGGTGCGGTAATAAATATACCATTTGGGTATGCTCCAGCTAAATAAAGGCTTTCTTGGTTGTAATCTAATCCAAAAGGAACAATTACCATGTCGGTATGAGTACCACTACCGCCAATCTCGTATATCTCAACTGTTATATTTTGATTATCAGGGGTGGCAGTTATATTACCTAAAATGTAGTTCAATCCGCTGGCACTTGAAAATGCTTTAATTGCAATATTACCCTCTGTTGAATAAGAATGATATGGCAAAGCAATTGTTTTTGTATCACCGACTAATAAGGTGTTAAGGTTAAATGAAGAAGCTGAATTTATCTTTCCTTCGGGGTCGCACCATGCAGTATCAAAGTCCGTTACACTTGATTTTACTTTTCTTTGGTTTTCTGTGCCACCTGACCAGTTATTGTACGAACCAATAACATTGTTTATTTTCGTTACCGCTGCAGACCATAAGTCAGTACCGTATATTTGTGTCCAAACTGCCATATATTTTTTTAATTAATAGAAACTATTTACTGTACAATTATAAAAATTTGCCATTCTTAAACCTGTATCAATTATATCTTGAACGGTTGAATTAGGGTAATCACCGCAATCAACATTTTCAAATAATTCAATACCTACGTACCCAATTTTACCAAACCTATCTAATACTTGAACTAAATATTTACCTGTTGGTAATCCTGTAAATTGATTACTTGCTTGTTGTGTTCCTCTGTTAATTGAATAAAGATATGGCGCAGTACCTCCGCTTACAACTACCGTAATAGTTCCATTATCAACTCCTATTGAGGGATTGACATTTATGGAAGTAACAGTTAAGGACTGCACTATAAATTTACAACTATTAGCTTTAGAAATGTACATTATTCAACGTAGTCAGATTCAACATAGGGGCATTCAACATAAATAAGGTCACAAGGTGATTCATTGCCAAACATTCTTATCAACTCAATTTCTGCCATTCCTTCCGTTGGGGTAAAAGTAAGCATTTTAATAAAGCCACGATGTTCTATTGTGCCATTCTTTGACGCTGAAATGTAACCGCTTGGACTTGATAGAATGTTGTTAAACAATTGGCTAGTCATAGGATAAGTGTATTTTATGCTTATCGGCTCAATTATTGGAGCGTTTTGCTCGTTGTTTGCATCATCCCAAGCTAAGTTTTGATTCTCTGAAAGGATCTGATTGTTGTACTTATCTGTGCAACTTCCATTTAATTGTGATTGGAAAAGGTAATTGGAAACGCCATTTGCAAACTTCGCAGAAACTCCCGTGATTTTTGCATACGCTCCACTTAGTAATTGATTCCATTTTAACAACATCCTTGCAGGCGTAAGCCTTAGATTGTACCCAGTTTCTGGGCTTAAAATGTTATTGGTTGCGCTGAAATTCTCATTTTTTTCAGCAATGTTTAATGATGTCGCAATCCCTGATACATTTTCAGTCCTGTTTGTGCATATCAAAAAATTGTCATCGTCAAACTTCCATGATTGCGTTGACGTGTTTATCAATTGTTGTCTACGTGTGAACTCAATAGCGTAGTGGTCGGTGATATACTTACAAACCTTCACGAATGCTTTTTTTACGGTCGTTATTGGTAGGTTGTAATTGTGCTGTGTTGCGAATCCATCGAGAATATTATTTTTGTCTGTTCCTTCCTCTGTACCGTATTTCTCAAACCCTATCAATGCAGTATTGTAAATCATTGATTCATTGCTTGATACGGTTATTTGCTTAATATTAAGCATTTCAGCTATTTGATTATCCCCGTCATAAAAATAGTCAATAGGCTCAACTTTTATAACCTCGTTATCTCCTTTCTGCAGAAGTCCCAACCCAAGGCAATGAATTGCAGACAATGATGTGAATATGTCGGTTAATGTTGTTAATATAGGTTTGTCAAAGTCGCGTATATTGAACCCATTTGTTAATGCTGTGAATGAACCACAACCGTTTGCGCCATAACCTATATCTTTTCTACCTAGAAAGTTGCTTTCAAATGCTACTTGTTTATCAATAGTCGCCTGTGCGACACGCTCAAAGCATTCGTGTATAAGGTAAGTCTTTGCCGTTGTCGCAGGTGCTACGGTTTCAGATTTAAATGTGACGTCTTGGACTGTTGATGAGTGTTCCCATTCTACTACTCCACTTCCGACTCCTTCAAGCCATATAAACCTGACTCTGTAAAAAAAAGAAACATAATCATCTTGTGCCAAAGTTATATTAATAGTACCATTTTCATTCCAATTATTAATATATGTAGTTTCTACACTTATATATTCTTCCCAGCTTCTAATATCAGACAAATCTAAAAAAGGATTCCCATTTTTATAACAAACAAGAGTTATATTCATTTCAAAATCTCTAGCATAGACTTTAAATTTTGTTTGAGAAACAATATTATAATCAATTATGTAATCTCCAGCATAAAAAGCTTTGAATTGTGCTACACTTTGCCACCATATTGGATTTGAACCAACATTTCTAGTTATTGAAAATAAAGAACTATCTAATCCACTATCTAAGTCGTCAGACTTTAATAATAACCACAATGGAATAGCTAATGCTTGATTGTCTATATCATCCATGTTTAAATCTGCCTCTAAACCTATTGAATCTTCAAAAACTGTTGTCAATACAATAGCCTTGCTGTGCATTGTCATTTCATTGTCTTCGAGTGGGGCTAATGTTTTGCCTTCAATTTCAATAGTTTCAGAAAAATTAATAAGCTTGTCAGCATTGTTTTTAATTAGCATTGAATTGTTGCTATCTTCTAAATTTACCTTGCAAGAACAATACCCATTAAATAAGTCTTGAAATCTTGACAAGTTTATACGACCTACAAACATTGTTTCATATTCGTACGAAGCATTGCACCGTTCTTCAATTCTAAGCGTTAAAACATACTCAATACCGCTATTATAGAAAGCATCTTTAATGATATTATATCCTGTTCCAACAAATTCTAAATCGGTTGAAAAGGTTACAAATATACCGTGAAAATTTTCATCCCTAGCAAGTGTAAACCTACATTTATCCCACCCTATCGGCTCGTCAATAACCGTTTCAATATCTCCGTCAATGATTGTAAATCTAAATTCCATTTATGATAGGTATCTATTGTTTAAACTTTCTTGTTTTAAATTTTCAGAATAAAGATAAGTCTTAAACCCTTCTTTATCCAATGAAATGTGATTCTTTGGCATGCCTCTTAATTCTCTGGCTAAGCTGTCAGTATTAAGGTTTACGTTTGAAATCCTTTGACCTGATATCATCATATTTGCTAGTTCTGGGCTTAGTTCTTTACGTCTTATGCTTTGTAATAATGGCTTAAACTTAGTTGTCTCTTCTGCTGTCATTACTGATTCTCCTTTTGACAACATCGCATGAATTTCATCGCTCGTTCCTGTTCCTTTACCTTGTAAATCAATTACCCCTTTTGCAAATTTAGGGGTAGGCTGTGAGTTTACTAAACCTGCTTGTATAGCACCACTTGCGATAACCAATGCACTTAATGCAATGCCTGCAATACCACCTTGACCGTAAACTTTTGCTACTCCTTCCGCTGTACTTATCGCGATGTTAATTAATGCTATTTGTTTATTTTGCTCAAATTGTTTTCTCTTTATTTTAGCTTCTTCCGCTGCATACTTTTTGGCAATAGCATCTTTTTTAGATTGGTTTCCTTCCGCTAGCTTCAACTCCCTTTCTTCTTTATCCTGCAAATCTATCAATATAGCTGAATTTACATTTGCTTGATATTGGTATATGGCGTTAATACCTTGCTTCAAAACATCAACTGTTTGTTGTGCTATTTGTTTTCGTTCTTCTTGTTTCTTCTTATCGTCGTCAACTATTTTTTTGTTTGCATCCTCATTTAATTTTACTTTTTCTTCTGCAATCTTGCGCTCTAATGCAATATAATCTTCACTGTTTAATGTTAATAATGATAGCTTTTCTTCGTCTGCTCTTATTGTTTCTTCAAGTGATTGTTTAGCAAATTCAGATTCTATTTTTTCACGTTCTTTTTGTTTTTCTTCTATTGTTAAATTATTAGATTCGTATAATTTTATTAATGTTTCAGCGCGCTCTATTCCTATTTTATCCTGTTCAATCGAATTTTGGCGGTCTAGTGTTTTCTTTAAATTCTCCTCATCTTTTAAATGTTGGTCATTTGTTGCTTTACTCCATTCCTCATTGGCTTTTTTTCTTGCTTCAAGTATTTTCTTGTCTGACTCAGCTATTTTTACCCCTAATGTATCAATATTTACAATAGTGCTTTCTTGGTCTTGTTTTTGTTTAGTGTTAAGGATGTTGTAATACTTGGTATAAATTTCAACACGTTTATAATTAAAGTCATCCTCAATTCTTAATATATCAGTTTCGTTTGCTCCAGCATTAGTCGCCTTTTGTTTTGCGATTTGTTCCTCATGTCTTAGTAAATTGATAGCATCATCAACTATCTTTTTTTGCGCTGATTCACGGGCTTTGCGTTGCTTTTCCGTTTCTTTTTCCTCTTCCTTTGCTACTTCATCAAAATATTTTTTTCTTACATCTTCCAATATTTTTTGATGTAATTTTGTTTTTTCTATCTCTGCTTTTTGAGCAATAACAAGTCTTGTATTTTTATCGAACTCGGTTTTATCACTTAATGTAGCTACCGAATGAAGCCTATCCAATAAAATACTTCCTTCTTCATGTTCAATGTATTTTCTTCTTTTTTCTTCTAATTCTTTTAATTTATCTTGTTGTGTTTTTAGTAAATTAGCCTTTAAAGACGTTTGGTCATTATATCTTTCTTCAATAGCCGTTCTTTCATCTACGCCATTTTTTTTGCCTAAATCAATAAACTTCTTATAATCTTCTTCTACATATTTTTGAACTGCTCTTGATTTCTTTTCAGCTAAAGACTTAACAGCATCTTCTTCAGTTTCCGCCCATTCATTTAACTTATCTACCACTTCACCTAATGTACTAACTATTGACTTTAATATACCACTATTCCCATTTCCAAGTTTTACCATGAATTGATCCCACGAATCACCTAAGTTTGAAATAGTACCCCCTAAAGTTTTAGATTGAGCATCCATTAAACCAGTAAACTTACCTCCATTTGTAGTTAGGTTTGTAAATGCTTGGTCTATTTCTTTAAATCCAACCTTTCCCTCTTCAACATATTTTTTTAATGCTAAACCACTAATACCTGTTACTTTTGCAAGTTCTTCCCACATCGGGATACCTCTATTGGTAAACTGATTAATATCCATCGTCATGGCTCTGCCTTGTGTTTTAATCGTACCAAATAGGTAAGCTATATCTCCCAAAGGAGCGCCAATACCAGCACTAACATCTCCTAGCTTTCTAAGTGTTTTTTCAATATCACTTGAAGCAATACCAAACGCTAAAAGTCTTTTAGTAGCTTCTGCTACCTCTGTTAATTCAAATGGTGTAGTCTTAGCAAATTGAACAAGTTGCGACATTAATATGTCTGCTTGTGCTTTGCTTTTAAGCATTACCTCAAATGACTTAGTAAGTTGTTCGTTTTTTACTGTTGCATCTAAAACTGACTTACCAAATGAAATTATAGAACCTACGGCAAACGCCCCTGCAATGGTTGAACCTATGCCGCTAAATCCTGACTTTAGCTTTTCTGTTTGTTTGTTTGTATCTGTTAATTTTACCCCTAACTCCTTTGCTTCACTTTGTAAAGCTTGCATTTTTTGCTTGTAAATATCAAGTGTTTTACCATCAAATGTTTTACTAGCTTGATTGCTTATTTTTTGATATTCTGCTTGCAGTTGGTTAGTCCTATTAATTACCGAACCAATAGACTTATTTAAGTCGGCAACCGAAGTTTTAGCGTCTGTTGATTGATTTTTTAAAGCTGTTGTAGCTTTTTCAATCGAAGTTGTAAGCCCATTGTATTTTACTTTTGCTGCATCAATATCAGTTGAATCAACTGAAAACACTGTCTTAACTACTTTAATATCGGTTGCCATAATTTACTTTTTATTAGCTTGTTTTTCCATTTCCTCCAAATAGAGGTGGTACTCATAAATGCTTAACCTTCTAATGCTATGGAGTTCTGTAATGCTTCCTTTTGCAAGATTAATTTTTTCCCTAAATCGCCCTTCAATACCTCTGGTGAAAGATTGAGCAAGATATTGTCTATTTGTAGAACCGTTAATTGTCTTACCTCGTGGTTCATTTGCGTAAAGGTCTTTAAATCTATTTTTGAGAAATCTAAAGAGGGTATTAAGTTTTGTAAAGGCAAGACTTGGAAAAAATCCATTAACTTATCTTTTTTCCATTCTTTCAATTTCTTTTCATTATATGCAAAGTCGTAAACTAAAGGACTTTCATTTTCATCAAAGAAAACAACTGAAGCAAGTTTAAGTAATAAATCAGGGTCACTAACTAGGCTAAGTCGTAATTTTAGATCGTGGTTTAATTTAACTACCTCGGTTAATTTACCGTTATTGCAAGCTGTTTCGATTGCTTCATTATGAGCCAATAGAAAGTTTCTATCACATTTCATTGATAACTCATCGTAATAGCTTACAGCCGTAAATGCTCTTTCGCATGGAATATTAACATAATCTGATAATTGATAGTAATTCTTGCCGTTATGCTTAAATGCAAATTCAATCACGTAATTAGTGTCTTTATTCCATTTAGGGGGCTTAGCACTAAAGAACTTTGTTAGTTTTTCTTTTAGTTTCATTTTATTCTTTGGGTATCAATAATTGATTCTATTTTATTTACCATTAATGTAGATAATAATGATTCATTTGATTTAAATATTATTCTTGTACCTTTTTCAATACCTTTCTCAAAATATTGATTTATAAATAAAGGCTTTTCATAAACTATAACTTCTCTTATCTCATATAAATCAATGGGGCAATCTCCTATTATTTTCTCATGTTCAATAGTTTCTTCATTACAAAAAAAACATGGTATTTTTATCTTAAACATAATCTATTCTTTATAAGTTAAACTCAATAAACAACTATAAACCTCGCACAATGCGAGTGTTAGAAATCCACACAGGATACTTTGCCATGTAAATCCGCTTGCCAATGATACCACAATCCCGTACCACCAACCCATACACGTTGGACATCCTATAACTGGTTTTAAATACCATTTTGATTTGTATTTATGTAAAGATTCAAATATCATTCCTTCCTCGGTACTTTGATAAACGGTTATAACAATAGCCGTAGCGAGTATAACACTATCGTAAATACTCATAAGTAGCGGTTGAATTAGAGTTAATAAAAGTTAGGACAAAGCAATTATAAGCCACACCACCAAAGGTTAATTCAATAGGTGTTTCGTAGTCTGAAGTGTCATAGATTACTAAAGTAAACTCCCCAGCATTGCAGTTAAATAAATTAAGAGGTAATTGAGATAAATCTAAAACGCATTCATTTGAAACAGCCGTATCAATTAATACATCTAAAGAGTTGAATTTATCCCATATCTCAAAAATATAGTTCGTTCCTGTTTCAAGTCCGTTTATTTTAATCTCTTGTAAGCATTGCGACATAGGAACTGCATTATGGCAGTTACATGTGTCCTGTTGTGTTAAGTAACTCATAAGCCAAAAATAAGCCTTAATAATTATTACTTACCTACATTGTGCCACTTAACTATGAAGTGACTTTGTAAAGTTGTAATGGAATGTTGAGTAGTAGTAACGTTGGCAATCTAAATTGTGTGTTAGTTTGCTGTCAGACTTATCAATACTATTGTCCTCTAATACCTTAACGTTTAGGTTATCTTTAATCGAATAAACGCATTTAGGATGAATGTAGCATTTAATATGCTTTTCAAAAATGCTATTGTACAACTCCCTGGACTTCTTATGTGAAGGGTTTGCCCTCGGTGTCTTAATAGCCGTAATAGGTAGGCTAAATTCACGTCTAATGATTGAGTACATAGAATCTAAGGCGCTTGTACTCTTTTCCCTTGCCCATCCAGAAGCATCGCCAGTAACGTATATTTGACTTTGATAATAATCTTTAGTTTTTATTAACTCAATGACCGAATATATAGAACTATCTTTTAAACGGATTTCATCAATCTGATAAATGAAATCGTGGGTATGTTGAAACACCGCACACGTCGCAGGGTTAACATTAAAGTCAAAGGACAGGTAAACGGGCAATCCTTCTTGATATACAGCTTCCTCACTTACGTTTCTTGTAGGTTCAAAAGCGTATGCAAAAAGGTTTTCATTTTCCCTTACTTCCCAATCGCCGTTCACCATTCTTTCAAATATTAATGATGTTGTGGTTGCTCTTAATTCCTCAATAGCTGTTTCTGGAATATATGGATTATCGGTAATCTTGGAAGGTATATAAGCCCAGTTCGAGGGTAAGGTATTGTCCTTCCACCTGTCGTAAAACTTCTCTTTTACCCATCCTGTTGATGGGTTGCAAGTTGCCAATATTATTGGCTTAGGTTGGTTAGGTATTAAATGAGAATAAGAAAACACCCTACTGTTTACAACATTGAAAGTGTCTTCTTGACATTCGTTTATTTCGTCAAATCCTGCCCCGTTAATCTCTAAACCTCTAAACCTGTTTAACTCCTTATCGGTGTCGTAACTTTCAGCCATAAAAAGTATTTGGCTACCATTTTTATAATAAACAATATAATCTTGATTATTAAACTTTTCAATGTAGTGATTTATACCCATGTGGTATAATTTAAAAAATGAGGGTATTAGCGTTTTTTTAAGTGTTGGTAAAGACTTTCTAATCATTACCCACTTACTACCTTCATGCTTCATTGCTAGGCTGTGCATCATTAGACAAAGCCAAAACGACTTACCACCTCGAATGGCACCTCCGTACAAGATAATATTCTTATCATGCTGGCAAGCTATCCCCTTAGCTTCTATCTGTTTAGGAGTAGGAGTTATTACCAATTTAGTATAGCACCTTCGTGTTTAGTTTCTTGCTTAACTTCTTGTTTGCTACCATTTAATTTATGGTTTTCCTCATCAGTTCCACAAAGTTTGTAAAGGGCAATTTGCAAAGCAGGAGCTTCAGCTTCTTTCCACTTTTTACGCATAAAAGATTTAGCATCAATTTTATTAAAATCAATTAATTCTTTTAATTCGTCAAGTTCGTCCGAGCCTAATTTAAAAAACTCGTAAAAAGTAGTTTTAGAAATAGGCAAATAAGATACAACTTCTTCAAGAAATATCAATTCCTTTTCTTTTATAAGCTTTTTAGCTTGTTCTAATATTTTAATTGGGTCGTATGACATCATACCTATTTTTCACAAATATAAAAAAAATAGTCGAATAAATTAATATCCGACTAAAATTTTAAATAGTTAAATCTACTTTAATAAATATATTGTCGCTGTCTATTACTTCTATTTCGTGATTTCCTTGCTTATACCCTAACTTTATGTTTAAAATTCCTCTGTTTTTGCCGATACTTATTATTTTTACTGTTTTTTTTGTATAACTTATACTCGCCCTTGTTATTTGAATACCATCATCGTGATATTTAATTATTACTTCTTCATTGTTGTCTAATATTTTTTGATTAAGCAACATTATATTTTGAGCCTTGGATTTAGCATTTTTATATATTGACGCTGTGTTTTCTTTTAATTTTTCGTATATCATATAGTTTCCATTTCTATTAATTCTAATTCTTCGCCATTTTTGCCAGCATTATAAGCAATTTTTATTAAATCTTTAATGAGGAATATATCACTAAAGTTCCTAGACATATTGTTGTCTTCTATTTCGCCATCTTCAAAACGTAGGTGCGCTTCTTCTGTTTTTGACAATGCAATAATACTTAATGCGTTATTATCAAATACTTTTAATTTTAAAATTGTTACTTTCATATCTCAAATGTTTGGTTAAAATAATTTTCGCTACTTATTGTGTTGTCTTCTTGTTTAGCTTCATAGCCATCGTCAAACATTTGTATCAAATCCTGTTTTTCTCTTGCTAGTTTTGATTTAAGTATTTTAACAGATTGAATTAATCCAAATTCAACGTCATCGCAATTACTTTCATTAGCACCCCTTGAATTTAATATGTCTTGTATTTCCGATATTGCACTTTGTAAAGCTGTCTTTTTCATATTTCTGTTTCGTTAATGTATTGGTCAAAACCTTCCCATAAGTCAGAATTATAGTAAGCGAAATCAACTGCATCCCTTACAATCGGTTCTAAAGGTTTGGAGTTTTCAATAATACTTTCAATGGTATCAATTACTTTCATTCTTGAAGCTACGGCTTGATGGTCATTGAACTCTTTGAATATCTCACAATTCTTTCTTAAAACATCTACTTGACCTTTTAGTAATTCTATGTCAATTACTGCACATTCGTTTATTTTCATATCTCTGTTTGGTTAATGTATTTTTTACTGCAATATTCCCAATCACCATCAGTACACATCCCATCTAAATAAGCATCCCTCACAATTGGCTCTAAAGGGTTGAGTTGTGATTTGATATGTTTTAATATACTTAGCTGTCCTTCAGTAAATAAAGCTAAGCTATTAGTAATAAATATATTGTCAATCTTGTTTTCGCATTCTGCTATAAGTTCATCAATAACCTTGTTATCAATTACGCTTGCTTCGTTTATTTTCATAATATTCTGATTGAGGTAATTAAACCCTTATAAATTTTATCATTTTTAAAATCTTTTACCCAAATAGCATTGGCACCAACTTCTAATAAGTAAACTAATGTGCTACCATTTACCTCGCAAGGAACATGGTCATATTTCTTAAACTCCAATCCCATGAATGTTTTAGGAGTTACTTTCAATCCTAGTTTGTTGATTTTGGCTAAGTCAAACAAATCATGGCCATCATCGCACCTTACAATTAGAAATTCTTTGTATTTGTGCAATATCTTGTATTGGCTGATAAATTCGCCTACTTCCAGGATGTTAAATTCTTGTTGTGTCATAGTTTCTTCTTTAATTATTTCTGCCCATTGGTTTTGTCTTCTATCGTAAATACATCTAGGTGCTAATTTTGCATCCTTTACATAGACATACCCTACATAATCGTAAGGCTCTTCATTACATGTATATTTATATCTATTATCATACATACCTCTAAACTTCGTACCTATCGGGTAGTCACGTCTTGCTTTTTCTAGTAGTTCGTTCATTATTCTAAGTTCCCTGTTTCTACAAAGTGTTGAAGTATTGGCAGTAATGCTTTAACTTGCTTCCGAGTTAAGTGCATTCTTGTACTTAATAGAACTTCCTTAGGTATTTCAAATTTTACCCACCCGTTATCATTTTCATCGTAAGTTCTTTTCCTTAATCCCATACGGATTGCATCACCTGACATGATTTGTGGTTTAACATCATCAATTCCTAGCCAAATACAATCTTCTGTTGCAAGACTTGATTTTTGAATTGAACATTCATAACCATACCTGTCTATAAATTTACCTGTTTTAAAACCTCTTGTATTAGGTTTTATTTTAATTTTTGACATTGTTATTCCTATTTAGTTCGTTCATTTTATTCTCTTATAAACATCCAATTATCATCAACTATCTTTTTCATTTTCTCAACAACTTCACAAATTAAATCATTATTACAATCCTTTTCAACCTCTTCATTAATGCAAGCTTCAATAGCCTGTAATAATTCATGAATGTTTTTAATATCTAAATCCATAATTTTTATTTTACAAGGTCTACATTGTTTGAAGCTAATACAGCGAATTTAAAAAGTTCGCCACAATTATCTCTGAACCCTTCTTCGTTAACAGTTATTAATCTGGTATATATTCTTCGGATTTCACAAATCTCAATACTTGCATTACTAATCTTCACAATCACTTCTCTATCACTATAATCCCCATACGGGAATCCGCAGTTATGCTGGATTGGTTGATTGATTGAGTAATTAGCTTGTCTTACTTCTTTAAACGAATAAACATAAGCATCATCTTGATCATCTATAACTGCAATTGTATTAGCAAATTTAGCTTCTACTAATAAAGTAGAGTTTTCAGTTTTTAAATAATCACCTACTTTAAGGTCATTAAATTCTTGTTGTGTCATAATTTTATTTAATTAAGTGGTATATTAAAGCTGATGTCCATATACACGCTGGGTATAAGTGCCTCATTTCTTTGGTTTTGTAAAACAACCCGAAAGTAAATAGGCTTCCGTAAATTGTAATCACTAAAACAATCTCTCTAAATATTTCCATAGTTTTTTAAATGTGAATAATTTACCGTAAATAACTTTTCCGTTGACTACCATATAGTCATACTCAAAGTAATAGTCTTCACGTTTATACCCGAATAAAGGATTTGTTTCAGTATTCATGTCAAAATTAAATGAACAGTCTACTATATAAGCCTCATTTTCAGGGTGTCTATATCCTAGATGATACATAATTAACCCAAACACTTGCTCTCGACTTGGGGTAGGCAAGTCTTTATTTATCATTTTAAATATTATTTTGTTTAATGTTATTGTCATGGTTTTAATAATTTATCGCACTGGGGACAATACATCCCTAGGTGCTGGTGAGGCTTAAGGCAATTGCAACATAATTTTGTTGGTTTTAAATCTTTCATACGCAAATGTAAACAATTTTGTTTAAATTTCAACTATTTTAATGCTAAATATTTTTTCTACTATTTTCTTTTTTTTCTTGTATTCTTGAGTTTTGAAGCCTTTAACGTCCTCAACAACATCACATTGCTTTTCAATATCGAAATAAACAAAGTCGGCAATATAAGAGCGTTTAAAGATTATTGTTTTTTCTTCAAAATTTACTCCTATTTGATGCGTTTCTATCCATGCAAATTTTACTTGACGTTGTAATCCTGTAATGATTCCATTCTTTTGCATGAAGTCTAATTCAACGGATCTTTTTGCTTCCTTTTTCGAATCGTACATTATACCATTGTATTCTGTTTTCTTCGCCCTGTACTTTGATGGTTTATGCATATTATTAAATTTAAAATACAAATTCTGAACTGATTACTTCTTTTGGAAATGAGTTTACGCTTGGTTGTTTAAAAGTTGTTTTATTATTCAAATCCATGAATTTAGACTTTGACAAATCACAATCTATTGTTGTGAATCTAACTTCGCCAAATCTATTTTTTGCAAATATTACCTCTGCTTTATTGGTCAAACTATTTCCATTTGCATCAACCATTTCGTTATAATATTCGGGCCTGTAAACAAACATCACTACATCTGCATCCTGCTCAATACTGCCTGATTCTCTTAAATCTGATAGCATTGGGCGTTTATTTGTACGTGATTCGCACGATCTACTAAGCTGACTTAAAGCTATCAAAGGTATTTGCAAATCTTTAGCGATTAGTTTCAAACTTCTTGAAATTTCGCTTACTTCTTGTTCTCTGCTTTTGCCCTTTCTGTTATCGTCTTGCATTAATTGCAAATAGTCCACAATAATAAATTTAATATCATGCTTTAGTTTTAGGTTTGTAGCTTTACTTCTTAAAATCATTGGCGTTAAGCTTGAAAAATCATCCAAGAATACTTTTGTATTCCCTAGCCTTATACTTGCTTCCTGGAGTGGCATAATATCCAAGTCATGTATTTTATTTTGGTCAATGTTTCTTGAATCAACTCCACTTTCAGAGGCAATAAATTTATCAACTAATTGGTCTTTTGTCATTTCGAGTGAAAACACTACCCCTGATGCGTTATTAAAGCAAGCCATATTTCTAGCAATATTTAAAGCTAAAGTTGTTTTGCCCATACCTGGGCGACCTGCTAAAATTATTAGGCTACCATTTTTAAAATTACCTCCCATTGTTTCGTCTATTGAAACAAAGTTTGATGGAATACCTTTTATTTTTTTGTCTTTTTTGTCGTCGAGTAAGTCAATAATCCGTTCGTTTGAAAGTTTACTTAATTCATCAATTGGCTTAACAATTAAATTATCAACTGCGGTTGAAAGTTGCAATTGAACTTTTGCCATTAACTGTAAAGGGTCGATACTTAAATTTACAGCTTCTGCGAGGCTTTTATTTGCAAAGTGTACTAATTCACGTCTAACATATAGTTCTTTCAATGTAGATATGTAAGACTGCAAATTTTGGGTACTTACAATTAAGTTATAACACTCATTTATAAAAATTATTGTACAACTTAGTCCTAAGGCTCTTGATTCTTTAGAAACTGTTAAAATATCGATACCTATATTTTTTTTAATTAGGCTTTCTATGGCTATTATTGCATCCCTTACATTTTCATCAAAAAACATTTCGGGTTTAATTTGTGAAATGTATGTAATTGGTGCTGATGAATCGTTTAGAAAAGCTCCTAATATTGTCTTTTCAATTGTTTTGTCGTTTGGTAGATTATAGCTCATGTCGTTTGTATTGGCTTGGTGGAGATACGTTTTGTAATGGTTGCGTTGGTAATTGTGAAATTTTATCTTTATTGCACCAGTTCGTAAGTGTCAAATAAACGCTTAAATTTTTCTTAGTTAATTGTGCGCTATTTTCCATTGCTTTTAGTTTTTGGTCTATCAAAGTATTACCAAATTTATTCAACAACTCAATACATTCTTTATTTGATAATTGAGTTTTTAATTTAGAAACATTAGGAAAATTTTGAGATACATATAAGCGTAGCGGATTAATTTTTTCTACTTCTACTTCTTTTTCTACTTCTTTTTCTACTTCTACTTCTACTTCTACTTTCGGAACCATACCGAAATGGTTAGAAAGGGTTTCAAAGGATTCTAAAGTGTTGTTTTTATCTAACTTAATACTATTGTCTTTTAAGAAGTTAGGTAGATTTTCATAACAATCAATTGCGGATTTAATCATGTTCGTATTAAAATGCTGATGTTTAAGAAAATTTAATAAAATTAAATAATTCTCTTTATACTTTATTTTCCCAATCCTTTCAAATGATTCTAAAGCCTTTGAAACTATATCTTTTGTAAGTCCAGTTTCAAATGAAATTTTCTTTATACTTAATTCATAAATACCAAGCATGTTAGTTTTCTCATTAGTAATAAAATAAAGATAAAGTAGCTTTTCTGATGGTGTTAAGTCCTCTATAAAAGGATCACTCCAAAACGCAGTAGATACACTTCTAAGCTTGCTCATTGATATTATTTAATAGGTTAAATTTTTCAATTGCCAAACTTAGTACTGTGTACGTAAATGCCCAAATTCCAAAAGCCTTATCACTTGGATATGAAATACAATTATAATGAGTATTTTCTTTTCTTTGAAACACTTCATAATGAATTGAGTTTTCTGTTTTAACTTCATAAATAAAAGCTTTTTCACTTGCTTTTATTTGATTAAAAGCAAAGCCTTTAACTTGGCCTTTACCTGTAAATTTTAATTCTAATTCTTTCATGATTTTATAAAATAAAAAAACCGAATACTTCAAGCCCGCCAGCTATCAGTAATTCGGTTTTATAGGTTTAAGATGTTTAAACCCTAATTTCTTTATTGATGGCGGTCAACACTGCAATACTACAAAATTAAACTGTATTTTGCAAATCTTTTTTTATTTTTTACGACCAACTCGCATTTAATATCGTGACCGTAAATGTTAATCAAATCATGTATTCTTGCACTTAACCTGAAGCATCCAAATAAATGGAGTGCTTCAAGTGGTGTAATGCTGTTACCTTTTTGGAGGTGCTTTAAAATAGCTTTGTTTTGGCTCATTAGTCTAGTATGTCAATTATTAAAATCAAGCATCAAGACGCTGTTTTTTTCTTCAATACAAGATTTGTGATTTTTTGCATTAATAGTAAAATAACTTTCTTTCAATTCTATTGATATAGATTTTCTATTCATTTTTAAGGCTGAAAAACCTTCGCTACCAATGCCACCAAATGGACTTAATACAGTTTCGCCTTCATTTGAATAAAGATGTAATATCCGTTCAATTGTATCTAATTGTAGCGGGCAAATGTGTTTTTCATCGTTACCATCACGACCACTCCTATATTGCAATGTTCTTGAATAATCAATGTCATTCCATACAGGTGATGCATATTTTTGCCATAAATCTACTGGCAGATAATCTCTTTTAGTTGGGTCGGTATCTTGATGAGTAATTGGTGTTTCGTTATCACCTTCATTTCTGAAAAACAAAATATAATCTGGGATACCTACCCTTGTCATACAGCTATCTTTTTTAATAGTTTTATGTAGCAATCCTAAAGCTTTAGTTCTTTGCATTTCAGTTACTGGATTCTTCCAAATAGTAGCACGAGAATGATATATAAAACCGTTTTCTTGAAACCAATCAATTAACATACCTGAAAAGTCACGCAATCCAATATACCCTTCTTTACCTTTTTGAATCGGCAAATCCATACAGTGAATTGCACAAATACGACCATTTTTAAGAGTTCTTTTTAATTCAGGTATTAAGAACTTAAAATGTTCTTCAAATTGCTTGTAATTAGCAACATTACCCATATCTTCTTCTTTATCAGAATATACATACAATTCAGCAAATGGAGGGCTGAAAACAACAATATCAGCACAGTTATCAGGTAATTTTTTAGTTTCTTGAACGCAATCACCATTAATTAAATGGTAGTTATTATTTTTAATTTCTTTATTCACGACTTTAAATTTAGATTTTGCACTTTTATAATTTGATTCACTTGAATATTTAGCCATTTCTTGAATCATTTCAATATGTCTTTGATGTTTTTCAATTATTGATTGTCTAACATTTAATTGACTTTTAGGAACTAATATATGAATAGTTACTTTATTAGTTTGACCGAATCTATAACAACGTCTTACAGCTTGATAAAATGCTTCAAATTTGAAATCATAAGACATAAATATCATTTGGTCACATTGCTGGTAATTCATGCCAAAACTTGCAATACTTGTTTTAGTTACAAGTGTTTTAAATTCTTTTCGAGCAAATCCATTTAAGTGTTTTGCTTTATATTCAGGACTATCAGAACCTTGAACATTTACTGCGTTATCAATTAATTTTACAATTGTATCAGTTTCATTATTTTTTAATCCCCAAATAATAAACTGTTTATCATTTTCGCTTACTAATTCAATTGTTTTTTTTACCCGTTCATCAAAGCTACGATTCAAATCTTTATGTAAATCAGTTGCTGAAATTGCAACGTCACCAAATAGATTGTCAGTATTATTTTCAACTTCGATAAAATGCTCAATAAATTCAATTTCGGGTAAATCATATCCAACGTGTTCGAAACCTAAAGTTTTAGGATTATCACAAGCCATAGACCATGTACATACATATTTCCAAAATGAATCTTTAGCGTGTTTTCTTAACCTCCATTTGCTTGTTTCCCCACCATCATGAACAAAGTACATTGCTAACATTTCAAGATAAGACATAGCACCCAAAAATTCTGAATGTTGTCCTAGTTCCATGTGGTCATTTGGAGAAGGTGTTGCAGTACAAGCTAATTTATATGGAGTTCCTTTGAATAAATCAATTATCATGTTTGACAATTTCCCATCACGACCTTTTAGAATTGAACTTTCATCAAGGACAACGCCTGAATAAACTGAAACGTCAATATTTTTCAGCTGGTCATAGTTAGTAATATCAAAGCAATCTAATGAAATGCCAAATTTGATAGATTCAAGTTTTGTTTGTTCAACTACTGCTAATGGTGCAAGTATTAAAACTTTTTTATTAGTATAGTTGTAAACTGCTTCACTCCATGATAATTGCATTAAAGTTTTACCTAATCCACAATCGAAAAATAGAGCAAATCTACCTTTTCTCAAAGCTGTAATAACTGCATATTTTTGAAAGTCAAATAAATTAGTATTTAATTCACTTTCATTTATTTCAAAACCACTTTCTACAAATGTTTTTTTCTTAGTTTCTAAAAACTCTTTATATTCCATTATCTTAAATTTTCAAGTGTGAATTTTAGCGCAAAATCAATGCAATTTTGAACTCCTGATTTTTGCCCTTTTTTAATTAAGTGAATTTTTATCATGTCAATTGCTTCAATCGACAATGATACTGTGGCCTTTTTTGTTCCCATGCCACAAATGTAAACAAATTATTTTACAATACAACACAATAAAAAAATATTTTCAATTTGCTTTTATTTAAACAAAATTTTGTTTATATTTGTGAATGGAATTACAAGAGATACAAATACTAAGAAAACATTTCACTGATGTATTCGAGGATAACATTAATGAGGATGTCGATTACCTATGCGTCAAAATATTCGACGTTATACAAGATCTAGGAGGGCTTAACGGGCTAGTAGGAGAGTTGATAAACGACACCGAATGGGATTTCAATACGGGCCATTATCTAAAATCTAAATACCTATAATTATGAATGAAGAACTAATAGAGGAACTAGGGAAGCGAAAGTACAACCTTTCGAAAATTGAAAAGGAATTAGGTATACCCAAAAATACTTTATACCAGGCCCTAAAAAAACAAAGGGAAATACCTATGAAGTATCAAACATCAATACATCATTACATCCAAAACAACTATTAACATGGGAAATGAAATAACTATTATTGATTCAAAAGATTTTGGATTAACAGAAGATAAGGCGATACAAATAACACAATCTTTTTTGCCAAAAATAGCAGAGTTCAATGGATATATTGAAGTGTATAATTTAATTATAACCGAGGATATAACCGAGGAAACTATTTCAAAAGCTAATAGTCTAAGAAAAAAACTTGTTAAGGTTAGAACAGGGATTGCAGATGTTCACAAAGCTGAAAAAGCATTTTATTTAGCATCAGGAAAATACATAGATGCGCTAAAAAATAAACATACATTGCCAGTTTTGCAAATGGAGGAAAAGCTGGAAGAAGTAGAGCAATATTTTATTAATATTGAAAATGAAAGATTAAAAATTTTACAGTTAAATAGAATCGAAATTTTAAAGCCTTTTGAAGTTGAAAATGTTGAAAATTTAAGGCTTAATGAAATGGATGATATTGTTTTTGAATCATTTTTGATAGGATGTAAAACTAAGTTTGAAGCAAAAAAAGAAGATGAAAATGAACGTTTAAGAAATGAAAAAGAAGAAAACGAACGTAAAGAAGCTGAAAGATTAGCGGAAATTGAAGAACAAAAAAGAATTTTAGCCGAAAATAAAAAGTTAGAAGCGGAAAAACTAGCAATACAAGAACTAGCAAAAGTTGAACGTGAAAAAGCAGAACAAATATTAGCTAATGAAAGAAAATTAGCAAACGAAAAAGCTATTTTAGAAGCAAATAAAATGAAAGCTTTACAAGATGAATTAGAATCAAAAGCAAAAGTTGAACGTGAAAAAGCAGAACAAATATTGTTAATCGAAAAACAAAAAATTGAAAATGAAATAAAAGCACAAAAAGCGCCTTTAAAAACAAAAATGAAAAATTGGGTAACTTCATTTTCTATTTCAGAATCACCTATCGAAAATGAAGTTACAAAAGAAATTGAATCTAAATTCACAGCCTTTAAAAATTGGGCATTAACACAAATAGACAAACAATAATTAAAATGGGACAAATTAAAGGAAAAGTACACGCTATTTTAGCGGAACAAAAAGGAACAAGCGCAAACGGTAAAGACTGGGCAAAGATCGACTTTGTAATAGAAGAAACAGAGGGGCAATACCCGAAAAAAGTAAGCTTTACCTGCATGGGAGATAAGATACTTCCAGTCGTAAAGTCGCTTAGTGTAGGGCAATTGGTTGAGGTACATTACAACATAGACGCTAGAGAATACAACGGTAAATGGTTTACTAATATTAACGCCTGGCGCATTGATAAGAACAGCGAAGGTATCACTAATAAGGTAGAGGCTGTTCCAGAGATTGAAATTTTGCCTTTCTAAAAGCCTTAAAAATAAGTGATTAAAAATTTTTTCACTTATTTTTATATATTTGTTTGTTTATATTAAAACAAAGTATTATCTTTGTTTTAACAAAAAGGTTAAGGAAATGGAAAATTTATCAAAAAGCATTATTAAAAGAATAGAAGTTATTATCAATACAACTGATTTAACTAATCCAAACGAAATAATAAAATTAGCAATTGACCAAGAAAATAAATTTTTAAATGAAATGATGGAACAAAAAACAGAAAGAAGTAAAATGGCTTTTAAAACAATAATGAAAAAAACGTATTGCACCCACGTTTTAAACATTTAAACCAAACTAACAAATACGAAAATGGAAACTATACAAGTTTATAAATCAGGAAATTCAAAATTTGCATTTGCAATGACAGATTGCTTTACTAATTCTGAAATTGTTACTTTGACTAAAAATGAGTTTTTAAAATATAGCGGTTTAACTGTATTAGAAAAAAATTATAGGTTGTCAAACAAAAAAGTAAGAGTTGATAATAATTTATTTGAAAAATATAAAAACAAATAACCATGAAAACCAAATCTAAAATACACTTAATGATCATG
The DNA here is from genome assembly GCA_044377495.1 of Bacteriovoracaceae bacterium. Classification (GTDB taxonomy): domain Bacteria; phylum Bdellovibrionota; class Bacteriovoracia; order Bacteriovoracales; family Bacteriovoracaceae; genus Peredibacter. The sequence continues at coordinate 31,565 of JBILYY010000005.1, forward strand.
TCGGCTTTAAACACTCCTTCGGGAGTGGCTAGGCAATTAAAATTTGAACGAGCAAAAAAATACGAGAAATTATGCGATACGAATTAAGAGAAATTCAAAACGGGTTTGAGATTCTCCCCGCGCTTGCAAAAAGTGACAAAAAAAAGCCTTTAGTTGATTTATGTCTAGGGTACCAGACCGTAATTGTTGATACATTCACAGAAAAAAGAACAAAGAAATGAAACAAATAGCAACAGCATTGGTACTTGCTCAATCAGAGATGAGCAATCCCGTAAAACAAGCTTCTAATCCTTTTTTTAAGTCAAAATATAGCGACTTAAACGCAGTTAGGGAAGCAATACTGCCAATCCTAAATAAGCATAAAATAAGCGTCTTACAGCCTATTTGTCAAATCGACGGCAAAAACTACGTTAAAACTTTATTGCTTCACGAAAGCGGGGAAACATTGGAAAGCAACACTGAAATTATCTTCAACAAGCTTAACGATGCACAGGCGCAAGGTAGCGGTATTTCTTACGCTAGGCGTTACGGATTACAAAGCTTTCTTTGTGTTGGGGCGGATGATGACGATGGGAACAAGGCAAGCGCAGTAAGCACAAAACCAGTCGCCACCGCTGAAAACTTGGCTAAAGCTAAATTGAAAGGCGCAACAATTGAAGAGGTTGAAAAATATTATACATTAACAGAACAACAAAAAAATGAATACTAAAATTACCGCTATTAACCCTGTCAGCGTTCAGCTTGACAGGGTAGGAATTGAGGAGGTTTCTGAAAACCTTATCGAAGCTTTTAAAAATGGCGAACTTGACGCAATCGAAATGGATTGTAAGCTAAAGTTTGCAGAGGAATCTATAAAGTCGGCACGTGAGAAAATAAAGCCTTACGTGATGAAAAAAGAAATAGGATCTACTCACGAACTTTTCGGGTGCAAGGTTTCAAGGCGTAACGGTTACGCCATACTAGATTTTGAGCAAGACGCAGAATATGCGATGTTGAAAAAGCAACTGGATGAGCGCAAAGCGTTACTTTCACAAAGCTTTAAGACCGTTCACAACGTAGTGACAGAACAAGGCGAAGTAGTGCCAAAACTACCAGTAAAGTCGTACACCAGCGATTCAATAAGCTATACATTTAAAAAGTGATACACGGCGAACCAATAAGCGCACAGGATGAACGCAAACGCTTGTGCGACATAGTTAAATCTAACTATTCAAAAAAAGAAAGTCAATTTATTATCATGATTGGCAAAGTTTTCTATCACAAAGACGCGGGTCGTGTGACATTAGCTGAAAATGCTACTAAACTAAATTCTAAGGAAGTGAACGTAATCGCAAAATCAATATTTAAATCAAAAGTAATAAAAATATGAGCACTTTATTAATTATCATGTTAGGCATTGGATTAAGCTTATTAGTTGTTTATTCTGTGTTGCTAATATTTTGGTTTATACAAGACTACAACGAAGCAGAAAAGGCTAATAAAAAATTTTGGGACGAAAACGATTATTATTTATAACAATTATGGCAAAGATAGATTTAGAATTTAGAGCAATACTTGAAACAGTATTAACACAAGGATTAGAGTACAATAATGAACGCAGAAATGTTAAGCGTTTACAGATACCTAGCTACACTTTCAGACATGAATTTAGCAACGGATTCCCAGCTTTGACGCTTAAAAAATTAGCGTTTAAAAGCGTTATAACAGAGTTGATTTGGTTTCTGAGAGGGGATAACAATGTGAAATTTCTTAACGAAAACCACTGTAAAATTTGGAATAAAGATGCTTATAATTGGCACAAAAAGACCGAAGAAGCGCCACTTGACGAAGCTGTTTTTTATGATCTAGGTCAAGGCTCAGTAGGTCAAAATTATTCGGTACAATGGCGTAATTTTGGGGGTAAAGTGGACCAAATAAGTAATTTAATTCGTGACATGAAAGCGGATATAATGGGCAGTAGGTTAATTGTTAATGCATGGAATCCTCTAGAATTAGACAAAACAGCATTACCCCCATGCCATTCACAGTTCCAAATTATAGGCGTTCCTCTTGGTGATGGAAAGTATGGTTTTGAGTTGCATTGGTATCAGCGGAGTGTAGATTTGCTTTTAGGTTTACCATTCAACATTGCATCATACGCTAGTTTAGCGTTGATTTTAGAAAAAATAACAGGATATAAGGCATTGGCTATACAAGGGGACTTAAAGTGTGTACACCTATATGAAAATCAAATACAACCTGCAATGGATATGTTTACATTAGATTGCTTTAAATATCAAAATTGCGAACTTGAAATAAAAAGTTTTGAAAACTTTGAAAATTTATTGCCTAGTGATTTTAAATTAGTAAATTACGATTCTTATCAAGCGGTAAAAGTTGAAATGTTAGCCCCAAAAGAGATATGAAACATAAACACTGTTGCGACTCGTTTAAGCATTTTATAAATATTTTTTATTGGATGACTTATTTTAATAAAAAAGATAAAATAAAATACATTATGCCATACACTTATCAAGATGGCATAAAATACAGGGTAAACCATTGCCCTAGTTGCGGTGCAAATATCAGGGATATAGAATTAAGCAAGATATGAAAGATACGATTATAAGAGATTCACGAACGACGACATTATTGGTAATGTCGTCGTTAATGTTGGAAAACATAGATTGGTTAGAAAATAGCCAAGATAAATTTGTTTTTCCAAAAAAGTTAAAAGGCGCACTTTACAACCTTGCTGACGAACTTGAAAAACTAGGTAAAGGTGTTTTTTCAAAGACTTCAAAAGAGGATGTAGAACTATTCGAAATGAACCAAAAAACGCTATTGCTTTTATTAAAAGCGTTCCAAGAAGGTAAAGTGGAGGTACAAAATGACTAACCAAGATCTACTAAACGAATTTAGCGAAAAGTATAATTTATCATTTACAGCAAAAAAAAGACTTAGAAATATTAATTTATGCAGTTAAGAATAATAACAATGGCGTTTATGTTCCTTGCTTCATGTGTTCCGAAAGAGGAAAAGCAAGTAAAAAGTAGTATTGAGGTTATCACGTACCAATACAAAAAAAGCGAAAATAAAGATACCAATTATTTAGAAAAAGAAGATAGTTTAAACTTAACAATTAGATGAAAGTATTAAATCTCTACGCTTGTCTTGGCGGTAATAGATACAAATGGACTGACTGCGAAGTTACAGCGGTTGAATTAGACCCTGAAGCAGCGCGATTATATCGAGAAAGGTTTCCTGATGATGTTGTAATAGTTGCAGATGCTCATCAATATTTATTAAACCATTTTAGGGAGTTTGATTTTATTTGGAGTTCTCCACCTTGTCCAACGCATAGCAGAGTTAGAATAAGTCAAAAAAATAGAGAATGTTTTGACTTTAAATATCCTGATATGAAATTATACGAGGAAATTATATTCCTTGCAAATTTTTTTGATGGAAAATATGTAGTTGAAAATGTAATACCATTTTATGAGCCGTTAATACCAGCACAAAAAAGAGGTAGGCATCTATATTGGACTAATTTTAAATTGCCAAAAGATGTTGGAGAAAGAATTGAGGGTAAAGGACTTATTTCAAGAGGTAAAAATGAAGTTGAACAATTATCTAAATTTCATAATTATGATTTTAGAAAATATAAAGGAGAGCAAAGCATGGTAAAAATGGCTAGGAATTTAGTAGATTTTGAGGTAGGATTAACTATATTTAATACCGCAAGAAATATTCAAAATAAATCAAAATCAAATCAAATAAATTTATTTTAATGAAACTAGACAAAACAAAATCATGTCCGGAATGCCCCGAAAATTGGATAATGAATGAAAATCACAAAAGGGAAAGCTTAATTATCTCGCTTCGTGGGTGGTGGAACAATGAGCGAACGGCTCAAAGGGTAGAAGTTATTGAAGGTATTATAAAAGCATTGAGGCGTGAAGGTTAGGGGTTTTGACGGCAAAATACGTGAGTTGATACCCGTTGAGGGTGGTAACTGCCAAACGTCACAACATCAAGACTACGGAAGTTTAAGTAAGTCCGCAAGTATGCTTAATCGTAATCAGGCTTACTGTTATCACTGCCGTGAAAAGCTTGGATATATTGACGTAAAAAGTGACGAAGCAAGAAAACACGCTTGCAATAAATTGTATAAAAATGAAAATAATAAAAAAAGATATGATAAAGGCAACTAGGTTAGCAATCCACAAAGAGGGTAATAATATCGTTTTTGGTGATAATATTGATGTAATATTACAGGATGATGGTGCAGGGTATTACTTTAATATTAATGACGAACATGGCGGTTCCGTTTCAATAGAATTCGAACAAGTCGAAGAATTGTTTAAAGCAATAAATATTTTAAAAAACAGTATTATTATTTAAACAAAATTTGTTTACATTTGAATGTCGGAAATCCTTAAAACGTCAGTTTTTTAGCAAAGGAAGATACTCCGACCTTCCACCTCCTGGCACGTAGTCAGGAGGTTTAAATTTAAAAAAAATGACTGAAAAACTAGCTGTAAATTTAAAAGTAGGCACTTATCACAGATTAGCCAAAGTACAGGGGAAAACTTTTGACGATAAAGTAGATTACTTATTGTCGCTTATTGAGGCACGAAAAGGCAAATTTTGTTGGTATTTAGATGTAAAAGAATATGAAAAAGTACGTTTGTCACAATTGCGGTAAAGAGTTTGTAAATACGATTAAATCAGTCAAATTCAAAACAATAGATGGATTATATCGATACTTTTGTTCTTGGTTTTGTAAATAAAATAACTATGAAAAAGATAATTAAAATTGATAATCATACAATTAATGAACTTAGCGGTGAGATAGAAATTAGTGATATTGAAGAATATCTTGCAGAAATAAAAACTAAAGGATATACCCATATTGATATCATTTACGATGAGGGATATGGAGAAATAGATTTTATTCCTTACTATAACAGATTTGAAACTGATGAAGAATGCACCAGTAGGAAAAATAAAAATAAAAGCATAACCAAATCAATAGTTAATCGTCTTTTGCCTTAATACCTTATTATCAACCCAAACAACAAAACAAAGTTAGCGATTAAGCTATATTTCAATGCTTTTTTTGGCTTGTTAATTTCAGTTGTCAAAGTTTCATTTATTTCGGTAGCTTTTTCGAGTTGCTCGGCTTGTATATCACTAATCTTAATTAATGCCTGTACCTGTATTGAATCAATAGCAATAATAGAATCACGTTTGTTTATTTCGCTTAGTAGCTTAAAAACAAGTTCGCGCGCTGTGGTATCAATTGTATGTAATGTATCAACTTCAATTTTTAGCTTAGTATAAGACACTAATTTAACCTTTTCTTTTGCTTTCTGCATAACTACTACTTTTTGAATTAAAGTGTCTGTAATGGTCTTGTTTATGACTAATTTTTCAACCTTATCTGGCTTACATGAGTGCATTAATAACGCCCCTAAACAGAAAGACAATGTAGCAATAATAGCGTATTTAAGCATCTTATTTTTTAATTTTTGGAAGTTTTGTTTTTAAAATCTCTTCCCAAGTTAATCCTGAGGTTTTTTGGATTATTTGTTTGGTTTTCTCACTCAATTGGAACATCTTTCTTAGTAGTTTTAGTGTACGCACCAATCCCGAACATAGAAGCGATAAATGTAAAGTCAATAGTCAATACCATTTCTAACTGGCTAAAGTCCCCTAATGTAATCCATTTTACATGGGCCGTAACAATACAAATCATAACAGCAAAAGCACTTAGCTTTTTACCGCTAAACCCCTCATCTTTGCTATTCAATGAAGCTACTAAATCTGAAAAGAACTGTTTCATATTTTCTTAATTTTATTAAAATCCCCACCAATACGGAATATTTCTTGCTCTTTTTGTTTACGCCACCCTATGTGAAGCCATTGCGGATTCTCGTCAGTTCCCTTTTCCCAAATCAACTCCGTGAACGGTATCTTGTGTTTATTAGCCACTAACCACCAAAACACTTTATTGGAAATATTGACGCCATTTTTTATAAATGTTTCGTCAAATGCTTCGCCTGTTAAGTGCATACTTGTTTTTGAAGCATTAGGTAGTGAATTGTTCAATTTAGGGCATCTGTAAGCGCAAGTAGGGGAGAAAGTTCCCCATTCTTTACGGATAGCTTCGGCTATATTAACCGCCCCAAACTTTAAGTTATCAATAATGGCCTGCGGAGGATTAAACTGCTCTTTGTATTTCTCAAAATCACGCTTAGCAGTTTCAGAGTTTGTAAACTCATTTAGGCTAAAATTCTTGCTTAGTATTAAATCCATCTATTTATTTTTTTTCGTCTAATAATTGTTTCAAATACATTTCAACGCCAACTAGCGAAGCTTTCATTTTATGAACGTCTGCATTAATTTGTTCCAAACTTTTCTCTGTCTTTTCAAAATCTCTCATTAAATGCTTTTGGTCGTTGCTTATTAATTCTAATTTCGTTTCGAGTGAAATGACTTTAAAACTTAGATTCTTAAGCGAATCAATTTCGGATAGCATATACTTTACCTTGTTGTTAAGGTTCAAAATGCTTTCACGAAAATATAAGTATATCGCCCCAATCTCCACCAAAATAGCGATAAGATTTGGTAGTGACGTGAAGTATTGTACTAGCTGTGTTTGTAAAATTTCCATGGCGCAAATTAGGATTTTTTAATGAATTTTTCAAAATCTTGAGGTATTAACTTATGCGGATTTGGCAACCCCCTGCAAAGTCCGTTTAGTTCACTGCAAACCACTTTTTTAGGGTTGTCACGGTTGATTACCCACGAAGCCAACACATAAGAACCAAACCATTTTGCAACCTTCCACGATACGTAATTAACAAACCGCCCTAACTCGTATTTTTTGCCTACTAATTTTTTCACGTCAATTTTGCAGTCGTACCAATCGGAATAGTAATATTCGCGCCCTTCATTGTTTGCCTTCCATTGCTCAAAATCCGTACAAATTACCCTTGGAAATTCTGCTTCGATTACTTCATTGTTTTCGGTATGTACGGCTGTATGGATGTATTCTGAATTAGTAACTTTGGCAATTCCTTTACTACCAATTCGGCGATTATCGGCCTTTAAAATTATGTCTCTTACTCTCATCGTGCCATCATGCCAACGCCTATGCCTGCTTTAATGGCTAAGCCTACCGAAGTATCCCAATAGTCATAAAAGTTAGTATATCCTTCATTATATTCGGTGGTCGAGTACTGTTTAGGTTCAAAGCTACTACCTTCTTCGTCTTTAAGTTCTACCATAGCTTCTTCTTTGGTGCAGAATACCCCTGCCGTAGTGCAATAGATAGACCTATCCGTAACGAGTTGATTATTGGTATAGCGTTGTGGCATAGTAGCATTAGTGTACATCTTCCAAGTGTCAGTATTGTTTTTTCTCCAAGCTATCCTGATTTTTGTCATTACTTTATCAGTGAATGGAATTACCATTGTTTCGGCAAAGTCCAACTCTTCAAAGCCACCTTCTTCAATTCTGTGACATCCCTGTTTTGTTCCTGTTTCGCTGATTTCAATTAAACTAAAATCAGGACTTGTATTTACATTTACTAATGTTTTCATATTATCTAATTTCTGTAATAATAAAGTTTAATTGATCAACCGTTATATCATTTACCGCACTTGTATTTGCGCAATGAATTTCGATATAGTCGCCTGCCACCATTGTGACCACACAACCGAATGAAATATTTTCTGCTCTGCCTGCTGAGTTGGCTGTACTTTTAGTTTTTGAAGGTGTACGAACTGCTGAAAGTTGGCTGTCATAGAACCCAAATTCACATACATTTGTAGAGGTTGAGGAGAATGACAAATCGCAATGAATTAAGTATTTCCGACTTATCACAGCATCGCACGTAAGCCTATTATTTGCATGCGTAAACTTGCTATTATCGGCACTTGCTGTCGTTGTGCCTAACACCTTGTAAAATGTATTAGTAGCACTTACAGTCGTAGCCGTTGCATTAGCTTGCATGTATAACTGACCATTGACAGCCGTGTTTGTTATACCTGTACAATTAGTAAATAAAGCATCATTTGACGTGTGAGTAACACCTGTTAGGTAAGTTCCTCCACCCGAAAAATTGACATCTCCTAATATGTATGATTCCGTTGGTATTGAAGCCCCCGCATCTACATTAATCCCTGTTTCGCCACTAAGAACAACAAATGAAGAATCCTTGATTTTAAACCTTCTCGTAATTGTTAATGTTGATGGCAAAATAAACGCTGTATTGCCGGAATTACAATCAAACAATGATTGAGCAAACGCAGCACTACCTAATGTTCCGTCAATGGTCATTCCTCCTGAATTAAGAAACGCACAATCTGACATAATAAAGTTAGTATAGTCTTTAACTGTACCAATTACAGCGCAATCGGTAAAGTTTACCCCGAACCAATCTAAAGCCGTAGTTGTACCATCTCCATCAAGATTCAATACTAAAGAAGCTTCTAAAGTAATGTTTCTCAATGGGAAAGAATAAACAGAAGTAATTAACGCACTTACTAACCCCGTAGATTTAATTCTACAATTTTCAGATGAACCACCTATTATAGTAGTATTTGCACCACAAACAATCCTATCTCCTGTTAAATCAATAGTTCCGTTAATGAAATATGTAGTGTTGGCTAATAGCGTAATAATGCCACCCGAAGGTGTGGGTAAATCGCTTTTTACAAAAACAAAAACAAGTCCTGCCCCACCTACCGCTAAAGTAATCCACCTAACACCATCATTTTGACATAGACTATTAATGTCTGTATCGTAAACAACTAACCCCTCAACATCCGCTATAAGTTCTTTTTGCGCCGTTGTCATACGAGGCAACAATACCCCCTTATCAGTTGCATTTATCTCTAGTATTGCACTTGGATTATTAACTGTGATACCCGTAGCATCTAATTTAACGGGCATTCTAAATATCTTTTGTGTTGCCATTATAGTCTATATCCGTTAATTAAATCAATATCGCAATCATTTGTTAGGTTTGTAATATTTTTTAAGTAGTTAGTAGCAACATTGCCCTCAATTCTATAAATTTGTGATGTGCCTTCATTATAAGGTCTTATAAATGATGTGTTTGCGTGTGAATTACTGTCAATTTGAGATGAAACAACTAAGTTTCTGCATCTCAATGTTCCTAGGCTGTAATAATACATGATAGGCACAAATGCTTGCGTACCTGATGTCGCTATATTTGTATTGTAAATTGTTAAATTATTAATTAATTGAGCCTTGGGAGTTGCAACCTCTGAACTATAAACAATAATAACAGCGGATGCCCCTAAATATGTTGGGTCTGCATGGTAAATTTTAAACCCATTACCATTAATTTGTCCGTTTTGCCCCAAGCAAATCATAAAAAAGTTATTCTGATTTGCTACTGTTTTGGTGATATTTCCCAAAAGATTTATATTTTTCTCTAGGTAATTATAGTTAATAACCCCGTTTATTGTCAAATTACCTAGATTTATATTTTCAATTGCACTACTCGTAATTGTGCTATAATTAAGAATAGAACCTGACATTATAGTCAGATTATTAATTGTGCCATCAAATAATGACCTATTAGCACTTATAGTCGTAGTTCCACCTGCCGAAATGTTTATATTATTAACTACTATATTAATACATGTTACAGAAGTACATATATTGAAAGTTGTAATATTAGTATAACTATTATCCCCAGCTAAGTTTTCAATAAATAGTGACTTTACGGTTGAATTAAAAAGAGAAACTGGTGTACTTGCAACACTTGCCGTACCTGTAACTTTAAGGCTGTTAAACCTGTAATTACAATTTTCAATTATAAATGGATATCTATAACCTATAATCCCACTCCCATCACCTGTAATGCTTACAGTCATTGAATTACATTGAAAATAATTTTCATTTGTTCCAAGACACCTAAAACCGAAATTGCTATTAAGACTTGTACTTACGCCTAGCAAAATCTGCATATTATCAATAATATATCTAAATCCTGATGCATTAGAAGCGTATATGAACCCTCCTTGCGTTGTTTGGGTGTAGTTAGGTACGACAAATGTAAGATTGTTATTTGCTCCCGTGAATGTAAATAAAGGTCTTGAGGTAGTACTTGCAGTTACTGCATAGTTTACCCCTCCTAAGTATTTGAAAGTAACATTGTCCCTGTTAGTCGATGTTATGATTGCAGGGGATGTATATGATTTATAACCAACTATATTAATCGTAACAGGTAGAGTACTTGATAAAACTAGAGTGGTCATGTTATCCCATGCACCTTGCTCTGTTAGAAATGGCAAGTCTGATCTACCATAAATACCTAAACTATCACTACCGCTTACACCATCTACCCAATATTGCCCTGGAATAATAGTTATTAATCCAAATGTATTACCAACTTTTACTTTTATATAATTAGTCCACAAATTCAACAACGTTAATTTCTTACCTACAAATGTAGATGCAGAATCATAATAACCTATTGTATCAGCATCAATTGGAGTAGTTCCTGCTGACCAAGTTTGAATCCAAGTACCCCATAATTGAGCAGTTGCACTTATAAACTTCTTAGCTGAATCAAATAAAGTCGGAGTTGATACTGTTGCATTTGAATAAATGATGTCTTTTGACCCTGTTGTGAGGTCTGTAAGCATTCCCTCATAGGGAACATAGTTAGTGGCATCTACTACGGGAGCAGGTAAGTTACTTCTTGAATCGCTTCCATCACCTTGAAATATACTAATACTAGGCGCTGACCCACCACCTGAAACTACTGCATAAATCTTAGTTGCTACACGTGAAGTAACAGCACTTAATGTCTTTTCTACTGTATTGTAACCTATAATATATTCTGTACTCCCACTACCTACAAGAATAGTTGAAGGTCCTAAATCTGCAAGTTTAACGATGTCAACACCTGCACTTGTAACCTCCCACATTTCTGCCCTTACTTGTAAATCTTTAGTTCCTCCTGTTTTACCTAAATGTAAGTGGTTAAGATACTGACCATCAGGAATACTTGTACGGTTTGGGTTGTTAGGCTCTGATATAAATGTAGCCAATAACTGACCATCCGTAACACTTGCAAACGGTAATGAGGTTAATGCTACTTGTGGCGTTGTTGTTTGTTTATAGTAAGTAGCAACGTCTGAAGCGGTATTTGTTAAGTAATAAGTCAAATCTCCCAAAACGGGTATAGGTTGAAAGCTTGCTACACCATTAGCAGAAGTCCAAACTAAAGGAGTATTGGTAGCGTTTTTAGTTATCAAATCCTCTTTTGCATCTAATTGGTCTTGAATACTTGATGTAGCATCATTGTAAGTGTCTTGCAAGTCACTTTGATAGCGTTTGTCAGTAGTTTCAGGAACAATTGAAGTATCAAGTGTTTCAAGACTTGCCGTGTTTGTATTATCGCCTATGTATATCTGACCTTCAGGCATTTCAGCACTTAGACCTGCGCTGTCTATCATTGTGACCAACGTATCAAAGTTGGCATCCATTTCACTTGTTGTAAGCTTTCTTAATACGTTTCTCCAGAAGGTAATCGCCATTTTAACAGTTTTTTAAAGTTGGTGTAATGCACTTATTTTGTAAAGCGTAATTAATAGAGTAATCGACTTTAATAAGCACATCATTTGCGTTTATCTTATATCTTAATTCACCAAATTCGGCTTTGTATATTGATTGTTTATCACCTTTGATTGACTTGATGTTTACGTCAACATAATTAACGCCTAAAACATTTCTTTGCGATTGTGTTATAATAGTCATTAATCCTTTATCAATAATCTCGTTTACAAATTCCGTTGAGGTATTTCGGGCGTAAAGAATTATTGAGTTATCAAATTGCTTTTCAATAAGCTTGTCGGCTCCAAAACCTTTGGAATTGTCGTTATTATTGCTTTCAGAATTATTGTAATGATAAAGTTCGCAAGCGGATGAATCATCAAAAAAAATATGCTCAATATCTCCCATTTCATAAATTACGGGGAATGTTTTACCCTCTTTAATTAACACCTCACTAAGTCCAATTGCACGTATATTTATACAGCTATTAGCTTTAATGTTGTCGTTAATAATGTTTACTATCTTATTTACAATACTCATTTCAATTGTTTATCTAATTCGTATAAAAAGATTTCGTTAAACTCGTCTGCTTCATCACTTGTCATTTGAAATATGTCATCAAATAATTTTTCCATAAATTCAGCTTTTTGCGCAGCGTTAGGTATCTTTGATTTTGCACCATTTGCCTCTGCTTCAAACCCTAAACAGTATTCTCCATTACTAACACCGAATTTAAATTGAGCCTCCAAGTCGCCTGTAAGCATTAGATTAATATTTTTATTAGTCCGCTTACCTTCGTTACCCATCATGCTTGTAAGTTTTCTAGGCCCTATTCTATGCTTTACTAGGCCTAGTCTTGCTCTTAAATATTGAGGGTCATACAATCCAAATTCATCACCGTTTGAGTTTTTACCTCCTGCATCATTGAACACTCTTTCTTTTACTTTTACTAACATTGATAGCCCTGCGCTACGTTGCGCCTTGTCTATGTAAGTACCCAAGATTGAACTACCTAACATTTCGCCCATTAGCGTGTTATCTAGTTGCTTGTCTGTCTTGGATGTTACTTTCATTACGCTACTTTTTTAAGGCGTTCGTATGATTCAATTTCATCGCAAACAATCTCTTTTGGCATAGCCACAATTTTACAAATCGGCAGATTAGAAGCTTTACACCCTCTTTTTCTGGCACCACAACTATTAGTTATTATCATGGTCGTGCAAATGTTTGTTGAAATCTTTCATTATTTTTAAAACACCCGTTTGTAGGCAATATCATATTATTAAATGATATGTCCATGTACTTATTATATTCATTAATATAGTGGTCGTACATTCCGTTTAGTTCCTCATTGGTATATTGAGTTGTGAATATATTAAAACGCTCTGAAAGCTTCGTTTCTTGGATAATTTCAGATAGTAACAAATACGCCCAAGCTAATTTAAATCTATCAATTATAGGACTAATAAATTCATCAAGTGAACACTTTTGATTGAAATCTAGTATTATGCCCCAAGTGTTTGAAACGCTTGTTACATTAGCTTTTACGTTCGGTTGTTTACCTACATTAATAGCACCTACACAACTAACTGAATAGCCATTTACAAAACCTGTGTTTTGAAGTGAGCAATCATCTTGATAGCTTGCTTGGGTTTGGTTTAATTGAAA
>JBILYY010000075.1:0-15297 GCA_044377495.1 Bacteriovoracaceae bacterium
AAAGAAGTCCTAGAAGTTAAGCAACTGTATTTGCCGCCGCTTATTTGGTGCCGCGAGGAGCTTTTTGAAGAACTTTCTTCTCTCTTATAACTGACGGACAGACATCCTTTAGTACACAAAGATCGCATTGGGGCCTTCTTGCAATGCAGGTTCTTCTTCCTAAAAAAATAAGCAAGTGGGACAAATCCGTCCAAGTTTCGTTGGGAAATAGCTTAATGAGATCTTGCTCTACTTTTTCAGGATCCATATTCTTTGTAAGGCCTAACAACAGGGTTGTTCGCTTAACATGAGTATCGACTACAATTCCTGTATTAATATTAAAGGCATTACCTAAAACAACGTTTGCTGTTTTTCTTCCCACTCCAGGCAATTCAGTAAGTTCTTCAACTGTTTTTGGAACTTGGCCAGCATATTTATCAACCAGTATCTGAGAACAACCAAGTAAAGCCTTACTTTTATTATTAAAGAAATTAATCGATTTTATAGATTCTTGAATGTCTTCAAGCTTTGCCTTGGCCATCTTTTGTGGAGTGGGGAATTTTTTGAATAAGTTTGGGGTTACTAGGTTTACCCTTACATCAGTACATTGAGCTGAGAGAATAGTAGCAATAAGAAGCTCGAAAGGGTTTGAGTGGTTTAACTCACAATGAGCGTCAGGATAAAGGCTTTTTAGGCGACTAAATACAACAAGGGCCAGATCATTTTTTTTCATGGCCCATTTTAGCAAAGCTTGCTAAAAAACGGCATGGGTAATTTTAAAGTTAAAGACCACTATTTTGATAAGGCAAAGCAAGAAAACTACGTTGCTCGCAGTGTTTATAAACTAGAGGAAATTGACCAACGCTATAAAATTCTTGGCCCAGGTATGTTAGTTGTGGATTTCGGCTACTTTCCCGGCTCTTGGGTCCAGTATACGAGTAAGGTCATTGGCGAAGAAGGGCGAGTAGTTGGCATTGATATTCAAGAGGTAAACAAAAAACTCACGGGCATCAAGAACGTCAGAATTTTTCAAAAAGACATATTCGACATAGCTGATCTATCACAATTGGATGTGAATCAGCAGTTCGATGCTGTTCTTTCAGATATGGCGCCAAGCACTACAGGTATGCAGTCATTGGATCAAATTCGTAGTCTTAACTTGGTCGAATCCGTCTTTGGCCTCCTTCCGAAATTTCTCAGACCAGGAGGAAATTTTGTGATTAAGGTGTTTGATTCACAAGATGCACAGAATTACCTTAAAGAGCAGAAAAATCGCTTTAATGAATTCCATTATTTGAAGCCCAAATCCACCAGAAGCGTCAGTAAAGAATTTTTTGTCATAGGAAAGAAGTTTAAGGCATAATGCTTAGATGGTTTTCAAGGATTTAAACCGCCTCTCATTTTTGTGCTTATTTGGCCTTCTAGGCTCATTTCCCGTATGGGCAAATCTCAATTTTATTAAAGACAATTCTCTTTTTCAAACTCCTGCCGATATTCAAGCGATAAAGGCTGCACCATCAACAGCACCAGATGAATGGAAAAAAATAATTGGTAAACATCAATCTTGGGATGAATTAATTGACTATGATTCGGCAAAATATAAAACGAATTATACTTTTAATTCCGACATAGAGGAATTTGTTAAAAAACAGCTGGCCCTTTATCGGCCCGACTTTACATCAGTTGTGGTTTTGGACAACGAAACGGGCCATATTTTGGCGGCTGTAGATTACGCTAGAAAGGCAAATATTTTTGGACGGGACCTGGCCTTTACAACAACTCATCCATCTGCAAGTATTTTTAAAATAATAACTGCAGCAGACCTTTTAGAAAATACTCATATAAAAACTGATACTGAGTTTAGCTTTACAGGTAGATCAACTACTCTTTATCGCTCCCAACTTAAAGAACCGCCGAATCGTCGTTGGATTAGAAATCTTGATTTGCAGAAAGCTTTTGCTACCTCTAATAATGTTATTTTTGGAAGAACAGCAATCGAGAATCTTACTCCGGCCGGTTTGAAGCGCATGGCTGAGAAATTTGGTTTTAATAAAAAAATTCTCGAGGGTATAAACCTTGCTCCTTCAGTTTTTAATATGGCCCAGGACCAATACAATCTTGCAGAATTCTCTTCTGGTTTAAATACTCAGACCGTAATGAGTCCAGTTCATGGAGCAGTGATCGCTTCGGTAATTGCTAACGGAGGCCTTTTCCGTTATCCGGTAGTTATAAAGTCAGTGCAAGGATTACAGGATAAAAAATTAATCTACCCACCAATTCAAAAAGATGAACAAGTACTAACAGCTCAATCTGCTGAGGACTTAAGAACTTTGGCCATGGCCACAATTACTCAGGGAACTGCTCGATCATCATTTCGCAGGAGTTTATATTTATTAAACAAGCTAGAAATAGGTGGAAAGACCGGAAGTATCACTGGTGGTGAGCCCTATGGAAAAAGAGACTGGTTTGTTAGCTACGCAAAATCCAATGAAGATAAGAGCGACAAGGGCATATCTATTTGTGTCATGATAGTTAATCAGAAAAAGTGGTATATAAAAGCACCGCTACTTGCTAAAAACATTATGGAATATTACTACTCAACATTACATCCGTTAAAAAAATAAAAGGTATCTATTATGGAAGACAATCAAACGCCAGAAGTGGCCATTAATCCTGAACCGTTAGTGGTTCCTGTTGTAGGCATTTCCAGAAAAGATAAATTCATTAAAGAAGCTAAATCTTTTACGATGATAATTTTGTCTGTTTTGATTTTTCGCTCGGTTCTTTTTGAACCATTTAAAATTCCTTCAGGATCAATGATTCCAACTTTGCTTATTGGAGATTTTATTCTTGTGAATAAGTTTGCATACGGCTTTAAAATTCCTTTCAGTGATTGGTTTTCTGATCCTGTCTACGTAACAGGACCAAAATCACCTGAACGTGGAGACGTGATTGTTTTCAAATATCCCAAGGATACGAGCCTAAATTATATCAAGAGAGTGATTGGTCTACCAGGTGACACGATAGAAGTTATCGACAAAGTGGTTTACGTAAATAATAAGCCAATTGAAACCAAAGAGATTGATGGTAAAAAGATCATTGAAGATATGGATGATCGATATAAAACCTACCAGTTTAAATTTATGGAAACTAAAACAGGTAAAGCAACTCACACAACTCAGATTGATGTTGGGAATGATTACTTTGCCAATTATTACAAGTTTACCGTTCCTAAAGAGCACTATTTTGTAATGGGCGATAATCGGGACTTTTCAGCAGATTCGCGCCGTTGGGGAACCGTGCCGTTCGGTCACATAAAAGGTAAAGCAATTGCTATCTGGTTTTCACTTTCAGTACCATGGCCTGGAAGTGAGGATGAACAGGAAACGCTGAAGTTTAGACCGTGGAGAATTGGAACTATAATTGATTAAATATAAACCCGCCTCGGCGGGTTTTTTATTTTAAAATGATACGCGTTTCACCATCGTTACCATTTTCGGCAATGTCCTGCTTAAACTCTTTGGACTTTTTTATATACTCTCTAAGCCAGTTTTTAAGAATACCATCACCGTGACCATGAATAACATTCATAAATGGAATATCATCTGTTAAAAGGTCACCCAAAGCATTTTCGATGAGGTTCTGGCATTCGGAAAGTCTCATTCCACGTACATCATACTCGAATTTGGCATCAGTGTTTTTTGAAAAAGAAACACTGACTTTGGGTTGATGAGATGCGCGTTTAGAATTCGCAAGGCTTGTAATAGGAACATTTATTTTGATAGGCCCTTTACCAATGAGCGCTTCATTTTTTCTTGGATCAAGATTAAGCACTGTAAATTCTTTTTTAAAGGTAATGGAATAAACGGTGTCTCCAATATTTAGTTCATGTATTGAAAGATCTCCGTAAAGTGTAATCGGTTCTGGTTCTTCTGTTTCTTGGTTGAGTGCACGCAATTTGACATTAAGTTGATGTGATTTCTCATCAATTCGTTTAACTTTTGTAATTTCTTGTCTGCGGGCATCTTCAACTAAATCCCTAGCTTCCTGAAGTATCTTTTCAACTTCTTTTTTGGCCTTTGAAAGTTCGTCGTTAAGCTTAAGGTTCAAAACTCCTTCCATTGCTCCTTTTTGATTTTTCATCTCCGTTTCAAGTTGATGATTTGAGCTCAAAAGATGATCAAGTTCAATTTGCTTTTGAGATACCCTTTGAAGGAGTGTTTCGTAACTTACATTTTTAGCACTCAAATGAGTAAGGGCCTTATCCGGGATATCTATCACATCTGGATTATTGCGTGCGAGAATCCGAAAGATGTCGATGGCCATTGACGCCCCTGGAGTTCCCCATTGTATTTTATATGTAGGTCTCATTGCCTTGGTATCAAAGCCAACGTGACAGGAAATATAGTTTCGATCTTGATGGATCAGAGTTTTAAACATCTGGTGATGGGTTGAAACCACAATGTGACAGATGGCCCGTTTATGAAGCTCGTCAAAGTATGAAAGTGAGAGCGCTGAAGCTTCATCAGAAGATGTGGAGTTAAATATTTCATCTATTAAAATTAAATTAGATGGAAGTATATTCTCCATTAGTTCAATGTAGTTTTTAACCTCTCCAGAAAAAGAACTGAGTCCTGTCTGAAGGTTTTGTAAGTCATTTCCAAAGTAAAATATACCCTCATAGGGATACATCTCGGCTTCAGATGCCGGTACGAAAAACCCATGATAAAAAAGTAAGTAAGAGAGGGTAAGTGATTTTAGAAAAACAGTTTTACCACCAGTGTTAGGGCCGGAAATTACGATGCCATGTTCTTTAGAGCTACAATCAGCATTGTTTTTAACCGCATTTTTTAAAAGTGGGTGAAAAAGGTGAGTAAATTTAAATCCCGGCGTTGATCTAATACTTGGACACTCTAATGCATACTGATTGGCGAATGCTGATTTTGCTAGATAAAAATCCATTTTTGAAAATAAATGATAAATAGTGTCCAATAGCTCAGAAAAATCATAAAGCGCATGTGAAAACTTCATCGCTAACTGATTTATAATTTCATCAATTTTAGCAATTGTTTCCATACGGCGATTACACAGCTCCCGCACTTGCGTTGGTTCCACGAAAAGTGTTTGACCGGATTCAGACCTTGAAACAATCATGCCAATTTCTGAACGATAAGAATCAGATCTTACCGGAACAACGTAACGGTCGTGATGAACATCATAACTACTATACTGGAGGATTTTTTGATTATTTGGATCAGTTATCCATTCTTGAACAGATTTTCTAATTTTCTCCTCAAGCTCCCTTAATCGTCGGTTCAAATCAGCAAGCTCTGGATGGCGCTCAAAATGAACTTCACCTGTATCATCGACCAGGTGACGAAATTCTTTTAAAAATTTACGTTGCACCGGCAGAAAATCAACTTCTGCCAGCGTTTGAAATTCTGCTAATTTAAATATTGGAAAATCTTTTTTAATGAAAAGCCCACATTCAATAAGAATGGTTAACTTGTTTAATTCAGAAAAGCTTAGGACCCCTTTTTTGCTGATATGGGCCCTAAACCGCTCTAACGATCTATCTGCTGGCAGCTTAGAAAAAATCTGGCCAAGAACTTGACGATACTCATCCTTAACTTCTTTAAGATAACTCTGTGTTCTAATAAGTTCAGTGGAAAGCTGATCAAGTTTACCCAAATAAATCTTCCCAACCAGTTCTTCCTTATTACGCTCAAAATAAGCAAATTGGGCTATAATTCTTGTAATCACATCCCATTCAACTTGTGAATGGTGTACTGAGTGATCTGTGTTAATGAGATTTATAGTCATATGATTCAATACTATCTAGATTTACAAAAACAGGTTAAAGATATTAGTGAGCATAACCTTGCTTATGGTCAAATTCAAAAGATTTATAGCACTTCATTTTTCATCTCATTTTCTATTCGTTCGCCGGGCAAGACTTGGCACCTCTACTTAGGCCGCGGCGCTGGTCAAGAAGGGGCCTGGTTACACGAGGAGGCGCCACTTCCAGCATTAAGGCGCAAAGATACTTTCCTCGAATACCTTAGAAAACATATCAGTTCTTGCAGTTTTGTTTCACTAGAAGTGGACCAGTTTGACCGAATTTTGAAACTTTCCTACCAAAAATACGGGCAACTTCAAACGATACTCTTTTTTTGGAAGGCCAGAAAGTTGTATTTTCTGCATCACTACCAAGAGGCGCCTGAAACACCATTTAAAATCCTAATGAGCTGGCATGGCAAAGCATTTGTGCCAAATGCAGATTTGGCTAACCTTTATGATTTTTTTAACGAGGTTGGACGTCGTACAGATATGGATCATGACTTAAGATCCACTTCATCATCAACTATTTCACAACTTCTTCAAGATGAAATGACCGCAGCAAAGCTAAAGGGGATGAATTCTGCTCCGACTTTTCTACAAAGAAAAATCAATAATATTGAGGAAGATTTGAACCGCACCAGACAGTGGGATCAAATGCAGAACATTTTGGATAAAGATGATTCATTGCAAATGTATGAACTAAAAGTTGGAGCACACAAAATTAAATTCGAAGGCGATCTCAATGCCTACGAAAGAAGAAATTTATTATTCGAAAAAATAAAAAAATTAAAACGCGGAGAAGGAATTCTGAATCAGCGATTATTGGATGCAAAGGATCTACTTGCTGGGAAAAAAACAGAATCAAAAACATCGTCAACTTTGACGATAACAAAGCCTATCTGGGGCAAGGAAGTTCAAAGAGAAGGTACGGTTAAAGTAAAGATCCCTGAGAAAGAGGATTACAGGGTCTTCAAATTTGACAATTTCTCTATTGGAGTGGGATTGAGCTCATTTGGAAACGATCAACTCAGGAATAAGTGGGCCAGCAAGGATGATCTCTGGATTCACCTTGATGGGCAAAAAAGTGCCCATGCCATAATAAAACTGCAGTCCTCACAGGCAGTTACTCCTGAAATAATAAATTTAGGGGCAACAATAGTTGCCCATTTTTCTCACTTTAATGATGAATGGATCTCAATTGTACATACGCAGGTAAAGAATTTGAAAGGTGTGACTGGTTCACCAGGTATGGTAATATACAAAAAAGAGAAACATCTCAGGTGTCCTAAAATTGATTCAAATGTATGGTTAAAGGAATAATCATGAAATTTATACTATTATTGCTTGTTCTTATTTCTCTCAATGCACTTGCTCAAGACCCTCTTATGTATCTAAATAGTTTTGATTCTAAAGTTTATTCTTTGAAGACCAAAGGGATAAAAGAATTTGTTGTTGATATTGAAAATTCAAAGATTACAAAACAAATAAATGATCAAATGATATTTGGCAATGTTAAGGAAGTTATCTTTAGGACATATTGGACCTCAAGTCCCGAGAGGATTGCCATTGAAGTAATTGGACTTCCCGAAGGTTTTAGAGAAATAAAAGAAGAACTTAAAGTTGCCATATATTCGATTATTGATAATTTGATTCCTATGACGACCGCCCAGCGGTTTGCAGGATATAAGTTTCATTCTGGTGCAACTCCCAAAGAATTTGTTGCTCAGGATTCTACAGGAATAGCTAATGTACAATCTTTTGTCTTAAAGTTTAGCAATGAGGATTGTTTGACCGAGGTTACGGGAAAAAAAACAATCGGGACTCTTATTACGGTTCCCAAATATGAAAAAGGCAGTTTTTCATCAGGGAAATGGGTACTTAAATCCCTTACAACTACCAATTCTGAAAATGGCCAATCCATGATTGTGAGGAAGGACCTTAAATATGGTAGCTCTCAGGGCATTGGTGTACTTTCAGAAGTCACAGTTTCCACGGAGCAAAGATCAGAGGCTCCGGGCGCTAAAGCATTGATTTCAGAAGAGACAGTTAGCTTTAAGAATTATAAAATTAATGCCGGGGAAGCCATGAAATATTTCTTAGGCGACTCATCTAAAACGTCCCCATAGAGAGCATGTTATTTCTACACAGTTAACCTTGAAATAATCTGTAAAATCATACTGAGTGTTAAATTAAGGGCATGAAGCCTTTTCTGCCTTTTATTCTAGGAATATGTGTCCTGGTACAATCATGTACTGGGCAGAAACCTGCGGACTTAAAAAATTCTACAACCTCGCGCCATATTGTAAAGGGATCTTGTTCATCAATGGTTTTTGAGGGGCAAGTCCTAAGTAAAAAAAATATTTTAAATATTTTTAATTGCTCGGGATGGGAAAAAAAATATCCAGATTTGAATCTTGCCATAAAGAATGCTGATGAAAATTCAATTGATAATGTCTTTAAAGTTGTTAACGACAATTTTTTTAGCACTAAAGAGAAAAGAAAGGCCTCTTTTGAACTTGTTGCGAACGCGGAGGCTCGTGGGGAAATGAATACATTATCCCATGTTTTGGAAAAGAGTTTGGCTGACCACAAGATATTAAGTCAAATCACAAAAGTGCTTAATTCTGATAAATTAAAGAGCAATGAGAAATCTGCCTTTATGAAAGTGTTCTCATCTACAAATGATGAGAACATTAAAATCATCCGAGCATTTAAAAACATAATTAAATCTTATGAATTGAATAAATCTTCAATCAATAACTTATTAACCAATGAAGATAAAAATAAGCTTATTTTGAAGGCAAGTTCTTTAATCGGTGACATTTCCAAAAATATGAATGACCAGAGTTGGAAACAACTTTCTAGTATTGTTCACGGCGGCGAGTCTCCCATTCAAAAATGGGCAATCGGCAGCGCAGATGGTGGTGTGAATACTCTTTTAGAAATAATTGAAGAGCCAGATTTTTATAAAGATATCTCTTTTTTAAGCAATAGCCTAGAGTCGGGGGTGAGGTGCGGAAATCGAGCAAGCACTAAAGATTTTAATATAAATGTAGGACAAGAACTAAAACATATTATTGAAGGTCTCAAGTTTGAAGATAAAGAAAGCTTTGAGAAGATTCTGCTTCATGGACTAACTAAGTTTTTGGCTTTCCAAGAGTTCTGTGAAGAAAAAGAGCAACAACAGGGTATCAACTCTTTTTACGCTATTATAAAACATGCCTTTAATGTCCTTCCCTCTGCGCACGATTTTGATTTCCTTAAAAAAGTTCATGTTGTCTTCGGGGAGGATCGATTTCGATTTTTGTCTTTTCTTAAGTCTAAAAGTTTTTCTGGTTTACGTGATCTCATGATTGATATGCATGCCGATGGCAGAGACGAATTAGTAGCTAAAATGCTTTTTGAAGTTATGGCAGAGCTCTCAAATGAGGACTTGGTTACGGTTTCAGGGATGTTTGATGAATTGGCCACCAATAATACCAAAACAAAATTGTGGTATAGTTCATGGGGCACTCTTTGGAATGGCTTAAGCGAGAAAGATAAAGAAGATTTTATCTTGTTCACAGGGATATTTTTATCAGATGATCTTCGTGCTTCTGACATATTAAATTTTCTAGAATCAACTTTTGTTTCATTCCCACAATTGTCTCCAGACATCTCCAGAAACCTTACTAATCCTATTTTTCAAAAAAATCTTCTTTATGCGATTAAAGTTCTTGAACAGAACAAGGTACAGGAACAGCTCTCTGTGTTTTTATCTAACAAGGGTCTATTTGAATTCATTGAAATAATGACTCAGGAATATGTTGCTCCAATAGCGCCAATTCAGCCTACTACTGAAAATAAAAAAGCCCATTCTTTATATATTGAAAATACTCAGACAATTGAATCTGTTCAGACTAGAACTTGTTTTAAACTTTTGACTAAAAACTATGAGAGGGATACGAATTATTACAACCTAGTTAATACCCTGCCGGAATCATGTTTGAACGTGTTAGGACAAGCCGGATTTGTTGGGCAAATATTTTTATGGATGAATTCTTCTGAGGCTTATTTCAAAGGACACTACCAAGTTAATGACTTTCATTCAGCTACAGGAGTTTGGTCTCCAGGAATGTTACAATTCATTTTCAGTGCCGCAGTTAAAGCCGATTTAGTGCTTTTAAGCACGGATGGACAGCTAGGAATTAAAGAGAACTTGAATGAGATTCACCGTGTAGTGACAGATGAGCGTGTACTTGAAACATTTCATCAGTTTTCAAAAGTTTATAATGGCTTTAATAAAAACCTTGGTTTGGATTCACGGTTGTTAAAATTTGTTAACAGCAAAAACGACACTGAGTTAAATGAATTAACTGCGGATGGTTTTAAGCTATTAGAGAAATCAGGTTTTTTTGTTAACATATCTATTAAGCCTAACCATTGTTCCGAATTAGCTCCCGATTTAGGTGCAAATCCTTGCCAGATAAAAACATCTCAAAGAGAAGGATTTCTAAAAATACTTCGAATTCTAAAACGCAAAAACGAGGATGATAATAGTTTAATTAAAGAATTGGTAAATTGGGTTCACCCATCAGGTGGAATCAAGCTTCCTTTCAAAAAACCAAAAACTAGACAGTATCAAGCTTCTATAGATGAAATGATACGCTTTCTTTACGATCTATCCTCGAAAGATACTATGAAGTCGTTTACTTATCATAGTGAAGGCTCAGTTGAGCCTACTCAGGGAACTGTTATAGATCGACTTGAAGTTATTATCCGAGATATCGGATTTTCTAATAACTTTTATGGAGCATATTTTAAGAACCAGGTAGCATCCTCTACTGATTATCGACAAAATCTCATTGATTCAGAGAAACTACTTAAGTTGCTTGATAAGTCTGGAGGAATTTTTCGGGGTACTCGATCACTTCCCGAGGACTCCAAGTATAGACTGAAAAATGCAAGACAAACATATGGATCCTTAATTGATCTGTCAGATAATTATAAGCAAGCCGATGGAACAACAAGAAGTTATGGACCCTTTATACAAAGTTTACTTGCGGCAATTGGAACATCTTCAAAACGGAGTACTCAGAAATTCAACGCGTACAGAATACCAAATGAGCGTGTGGTTGAAGGCCATAATGGTATTTTTCTTACTACTATAGTTGAAATGTCTGGTCTTAGACACTTGGCCCAATTCGTTAGATCTAGATTTGATAGTAATTTAAGTGAATTAAATACGAATAATTTTAAAAAAATTAATAGTAATTTAATATCAAGACACGATCTAACTAAAATTCAAAATGCATTACAATCAGTCCTGGACAAATACTTGGACAATGATAGAAATCAAATAAATTTACTTATTGAAGACGCAGTTGATTTTTTCTCTGCTTTGAAACCCTCTGAACAAAAACAAGTAGAGGAAATTGCACTAAAGGTCATGCTTCTTCTGTCTGATGAGCACGTTTCAACTAAAAATATTGAAACATTGGCAAAAATGATGGAGTTATCTATCGAAATGTGGCCAGAAATTAGAGAGATTATTTTTGACCTTGAAAATAAAGAACTTTTTTTAAGCTTAATTAATAATTCTTTAAATAATCTCGTTAGTAATCCTTCTGAATTAAATCGGATTGCAGATGTTTTAGTATCATCGGACTTTTTTACCATCCAAGACTTTAAAAACTTATTAACCGATAAAGAAATAAAATTTCAATTTACTGGTTTTCTCAATCAAATTGTTAGTGTGCAAGATTTCAAAACAAGCCTGAATTGGAGTCAAACTTTTCAGGCAATTTTTTCGCCCAAGGATACTCAGTGGGAATCTTTGAAGTCATGGTACCAGACTGCCCTAGGTGAAAAAGAAGATAAGTTGACTGTATCACTTCTTATTTCTTTTCTCGGTGAAAAGACTGGCAACGAATATCGCTTAAAAGGTGTTATGGACGAGCTTTTTCTGAATCATCGGCCTGAACTCGAACAGTTTTTGACTGAAACTTTTAAAAGTCTTGAATTTAAACCTGATTAAATTGTTCAACTAGATTTTATTACCTATTCTTCCTTGAGAGCCTCTTGCAAGCTGTTATAATGATTAAACAACTTTCAGCAAGGTTATTTCTTGAGACTACTTTTATTGGCCAAAAATGGATTAAATAAAGTCCGGGCCCACCATAAAGAATTAAAGCAAGCAGATCTGGAAGATTCTATTAGGTCTGTTTCACCCGGAGAATGGTGCTTACTCACTCATCCTGAACTCCCTGGCGCTTGGGTTTGTTTTGTTAATCCATTGATAGACGAAAAATATTCAAATATTCATTTATTAACATTTATTGATTCTCAATATCAGTCAACGTTTTCGGCTGAGATGTTTATCCCTGAAATGCTCCATAAAGCCTTTAATAAACGCCAGAGATTTGCTGGGTACAACAAAGGTGCACGAATATTTTATGGAGCTTCGGATGGCCTGCCTGGCCTGATCATTGATCAGTTTTTAGATAAGGCAGTTATCCAAATAAATACTGCCGGGATTGATCGTTATAGGGTGCTCGTTAGGGAAACTATTGAAAGATTAATATCTGGTAAAGCATATTATCTGGATAATGCAAAATACCGTGAAAAAGAATCATTACCTACATTTGACAATGAAATAATCCCCTCACTCGAAATTGAAGAAAATGAGATTAGATACTTACTTCGGTCAAAGATCATGCAGAAAGTGGGGTTCTACTATGACCATAGAGAAAATAGAATCCAATTAATGCAAATTTTAAAGCGTCTAAATTTAAAATTCTTCCACGCGACAGATTTGTTTTGTTACGCAGGGGCTTGGGGTCTTTCTGCACTAAAAGCTGGTGTTGAAACGGTAAGTTTTGTTGACCAAGGTGACTTTGATGAAGAAATCAAAGTGGGCTTAGAGCTTAATAACTTTAAAGGCAGAGGCACATTTTTCAGGTCTGATGTTTTTAAATTTCTTGATGAGGCAATTCTTAAAAACCAACTTTTTGATCTCATTTTGTGTGACCCACCGGCATTTGCCAAAAGTCATTTACAAAAAGATCAGGCTTTGGACGGGTATAGTAAACTGCATCGTAAAGTTATGAAGGCTTCTCTCCCGGGTTCCTTATTGGTCTTTTCATCTTGTACTCATTACGTAAGTCATGATGAATTTCAAAAAAATATTCTCGATGCTGCATTTAAAGAAAATAAAAAGTTGCAACTCATACAAACAGGAATGCAGGGATGGGATCATCCTGTTTCTTCTTTAGCCGATAAATCAAATTATATTAAATGTTATTTCTATCTAATGGAGTCCTAAATGATTTTACAAGAAAAAGTTCATAACGTAATAAAACAGGCGAAAACAATTATATTTGGACAGGATGAATTGCTTGAATCGATTGTTGCTGCGCTTGTGTGTGAAGGGCATCTTTTAATTGAAGGTTTGCCAGGACTAGGAAAGACCTTAAGTGTCTCTGTAATGAGTAAGATTTGTGATTTGCAGTTCCAGAGAATTCAATTTACCCCTGATCTTCTTCCTTCTGACCTGATTGGTACTATGATGTACAATCAACAAAAACAAGAATTCACTACGAAGTTCGGACCAATCTTTACACAATTGGTTCTTGCCGATGAGATCAATCGGTCACCTGCCAAAGTTCAGTCAGCTCTTCTTGAGGCCATGGCCGAAAAGCAAGTTACGATCGGAGATAAAACTCATAAGCTGCCTAGTCCATTTGTAGTACTTGCTACACAGAATCCAATTGAACAGGAAGGAACTTATAACCTTCCTGAGGCACAACTTGATCGATTTATGATGAAAATTGCAGTGGATTATCCTGATTTTGAATCTGAAAAAAGTATTCTGGGGCTTAAGTCGAATCAATTGGATATGAAGGCACTCATAAATCAAAATGATCTTTTTGCGCTTAAAGAATGTGTTGAGAAAATTTATGTCGATGAAAAAATAAAGGACATGATCATAAGAATGGTTCATGCTACGCGACCAGGTAATAAATATTTTCCGAAAAAATATGAAGGGGCGCTGATTGCAGGGGCTTCACCACGAGCTTCCATCTGGTTGTACAAGGTTGCTAAATTTAGAGCATTTATGGATGGCAAAGATTTTGTTTCACCAGATCACGTTTTATCGATCGTACCAGCGGTGATGGGACATAGGGTAATTGCCTCTTACGAAGCCCAAATTGATAAAATAAATACACGTAATTTAGTAACTACTATTGCCGCGAACGTAATCTAGTATGAATTTAAAGGAAATTGAGCGGGTCGTTGGAATGATCCAATCTCACATTTTTAAAAATTCGAATGCCTACGCAACAGGTATGTTGAAATCACATTTTCGAGGTTCTGGACTACAGTTCCGAGAACACCAAATTTACGTTCCTGGTGATGATGTACGATTTATAGACTGGAAACTTTCTGCAAGATCAGATCATACTTATGTAAAAACTTTTGAAGAAGATCGAAATGTTGAAATTGTGGTTTTTCTGGATTTAAGCCAAACACTTTTTTACGGATATAATCAAGTTTCAAAACTACAGGCACTGATCGAAATAATAGCCTTGCTCTATTTATTAGCGGGAGAAACTCACGACTCTATAAGAGTCATTATCTGGGCCAATAAAACGATTAATCTTCCACCCAAAAAAGGCAAAGAAGGTCTGACCTTATTCATTTCAATGCTAGAAAAGTTGAATGTCATCGACGCTAACGGAAAAGTGATAACTAGCGACAATAATTTTAATAATCTTCTTCCCGAACTAACTAAGGTGGCCCAGATCAAAGCTTTCCTAGCTCGACGTAAGGAAGTTATATATTTGGGTGATTTGAGTCTTATGAAAGACAGAAATATATGGGACAAATTACTGGATAAAAAGCACATGCACTGTTTTCGGATATTTTCTCCAGTGGACAAAAATATAGGAATGCCTTTTTTATTTAAAACAAAAAATGCAGCAACTGGTAAAACAATTATCAGCGATCTAAAAGGGAGCAATGAACAAGCATTGTTTGTAAAAGAAAGATTTAAAGAGATTGGAGTTCATGAAAGGTACCTTGAAAGATTTGTAAGAGAGTTAGTATGAAGCAAATATACTTACTTCTCTTACTCTTCTCTTTTAATACATGGTCTAGAGTCAACCTTGAACTCTCACTTTATAACCCATCAGTTAAGCAAGGTGAGATTGTCATTGGGCGGCTAATAGTTCAGGAAGCCGAAGGTCAGGCAGTACTTGCAGGCCTTAAGGGAAAAAAGATTGAGAAGACCTTGTACTTGCTAAGTGTATCGCCCTTTATGGGGAAACAAGGCAAGCTAGAGGCCGAAGCCAAGATCATATTTCTTTCAATCCCGCAAAAAACGGAAATTACTGAAATTGTGAATGGAGAAGAAGTTTTTATAAAATGGAATAATATTGAAGTTATTCCAACTCCCGAGCCAAAATCATTTCTTTTAGGTGATTTTGAAATTCCCAC
>JBILYY010000187.1:0-5535 GCA_044377495.1 Bacteriovoracaceae bacterium
TATGTTTATGATACTAAAGGTTTTTTTCACGTTTGTTTAAAGTACTACGATATGTTTTTTTTGTAAATAAAGGGAATAACCGGAGCTCTTTAGCCCCGGCTATTAAATTTAAGCTGCTTTTTTGAGAGCTGAACTGGATTCCTCACCTAATGCGTAGTGCTTTTCTGAAAGGCCGATTGATAGAAATAGCTTCTTTTCTTTAAAAAGAACCCTCAATTCATCAAGCTCTTCCATCACGTTGTGATCGACATACTCACATTGCGTAAGATCCAGGTTAACACTTATACCTGAAATATAATGGCTCATTATGACGTCTTTTATGTCCTGAAAGTTACTAAAAGCTAAGGCGCTTTTAATATTAACTTCGGCCATTGTTTTCTGTTCTTTCACACCAAATATTGGGTGAAGTAAATTGCGCACTTTTAATCCTAATACCATCTCAACTGCAAATTGAGCAAAGGCACCGGCAAAAATCCCTACCAAAAGATCCACAGATAAGGTCACTAGAAGAGTCACTACAAAACCAACAAGATTGTCTTTACCAATTTTCATAGCATGAATGAAATGCGCAGGACTTCCCAAACGAGTTCCTACCATCAAGAGGATGGCGGCCAAAGCTGCCAGCGGAATAAGGCCCAAGGCTTTAGGCATAAGAAGAACCAAACCTAATATAACAACACTGTGGATGAAGTTTGATCTCCATGTTTTGGCACCATAAGAAACGTTGGCAGAGCTACGAACAATTTCAGCAATCATTGGCAATCCACCAATCGAAGCACTTACCATGTTACAAATACCTTTGGAAAACAAGTCGCGGTCAAGATCACTCTTGCGATGTTGAGTATCCATTTTATCCACTGCAGAGGCACTTAAAACTGTTTCAAGTGAAGCAACTAATGCGAGCGTGATAGCAGCTTTCCAACCTGCAAAGGAGGTCATGACAGAAAAATCCGGAAAAATAATCCACTGTGAAAAGTCTCCTGGGATTTGCAGCAAAGTTTTTCCACTTAAACCAAAGTATGCGGCAAGCACTGAACCAACAATAATGGTTAAAAGCGGTGCCGGGATTTTTTTAGTCCAAGATGCTTTAAGTTTTGACCAGCCAACCAGAAATGCAAGGGAAATACAACCAACGATACACACCGTAGGATTGAGGTTCATAACCGCATGAGGGATTTCTGCAAAAAGCATCATCGGATTTTTGGACTCAGGCGTATAACCCATGAGCATATGAACTTGTTTTGCGATAATAATAAGCCCAATTGCCGCCATCATTCCGTGAATCACAGAGGTAGGAAAAGAACTTCCCTTGCGGCCCAGCTTTAAACTTCCAAATATAACCTGGAAAGCACCAGCAACAACCGAAGCCGCTAGCATGCCTTTGACACCTTGAAGAGTGTTTCCTTTCCCAAGAGTCATAATCGCATCAAGTACGATAACGATTAGGCCAGCAGCAGGGCCATTGACTGTTACATTTGCTCCACCTAACCATGAACCAACCAAACCACCTATTACGGCAGCAATAATTCCCGAGGAAGCCGGGGCCCCAGAGGCGAGTGCAACACCAATCGATAAAGGCAGCGCCACCAGGGCGACTGAAAAACCAGCAGATAAATCCGGTTTAATATCCTTAAAAAAGTTCATATTATAGACCAGCACTCATAGCAAAAGCTGACGTGGAAGACTCGGTATTCACAGAAGACGGTGTTCTCGCCTGAGACTCATAATATGAAGCCTTAAAATGTGTAATCCAAGCACCAGCGACCAACATTACAGCAAAAAGAAAATAATGTAATTTCATGTGTAAGTCCTAAAAGTAATCGTAAATTTCTAGTAAAAAAAATCTTCTTTAAATTAAGAGTATGATGGTGGTGGTAAGGCGATTCGGTGAGAATTTAAAAGTCGGAATGTGGTAAAAAAATTATGAGAATGTGCTTCGCTTAAAGAAAGAGATAATTGAGATGAGGCTTGATAATTATAAGGATCAAATACAATGAAATTTAGCGTATATAAAAGCTCACGACTTTTTTGAAGTGAATCTTCGATCGCTTTACTTGACTCAGTAACTTCACAACCTAATTCATCATGATGTGTGTGAACATTAAGGATTGATCCAAAAAGAATAACCAATGAGAGCAGGTAAATGTTGAGGCCCTTCAACCAATGCATAAGGATCTTATCGGGTGCTTGAAGCAATTCTTTATATTGACGCTAACTACTTAGAATTAATGCCTATCTATAAGAATTTCCCAAGTGTCAAAAAGCACCTTAGACACGCATTTCCATTCATGGCTATAATGGTCAGGAGGAAACACAAACCCAGGAGGGGAATGTGAAATTAACAATACCAAGGATTATGGTGATGTTTATGACTACTACTGCGTTAGCGCAAACTGTTGATTGGAGTAATTTTAATTCAAGCCTCGTCATAGAAGTGACAAGACCCGAAGGAAAATTCACTTGTAGCGGCGTGGCCATAAAAGACGATATGGTCCTAACTGCGGCCCATTGTTTAGAAGGTAAAATTCTTGAAATTCGTGTTTTCAATCAAGAATCCTACGACCCCAGCGCAAAATCATGGAAAGTTAAGCATTTTGAACTTCATCCCGAATACAACAAGAGCGAGTCAAATTTTAAATCAGATCTAGCGCGCATAAAGCTCTCTAGTAAACTTCCAGCATCTACGACTATTTATCCGATAATGAAAAATGAAAGTAACTTTAAAGGTAAGCTTTTGCGCGTTGGCTTTGGAGCGCGTTCTCACTCTAACATCAGAACGCTTATTACCCCTGTCTTCAAAGCACTTAAGACTGAGGACAAAGTTCTTGAGCTGGATGACATGTATTCATATTCGGGAGATTCAGGTGGACCGATTTTTATTCAACGCGATGGTCAGATGTATCTAGTAGCGATCCACTCTACTCTTTCTTATGGACCAGAGGGTAAATTCTCCTATAACCCATTAGTTTCAAGTCAAAAAGACTGGATCTTCGCTAACTGGAATTAAAACGTTTTTCAAATCTTTAGTATGCTAGATTAGTCTCACCGGAGGTTTCGGTGAGACTTTTTTTATTACTTTGGATCATGACAATGCCTATTTCTAGTTTTGCAAAATCACAAGAATGGGATGAGTTTAATTCAAGCCTTTGCATTGAAGTAACAAGACCGAACGGCGTTTTTACGTGTACGGGTGTCGCTATATCTTCAAATGTCGTAGTTACTGCGGCCCACTGCCTTGATGGCGAAATTTTGAAAGTACGCATTTTTACTGACAGTTTCTATAATCGAAACAACAAATCCTTGCTGGTAAAAGGCTTTAAAACTCATCCAAATTACAAACCAAAATCTTCACAGTATTTAGCAGATGTTGCAAAAATCTTTCTCGATGAAAAATTACCTTCCCATATAAAGATTCTGCCCATTTTTAGGGATACTATTATCTATGGTAATCTTTATCGTTTTGGATTTGGTGAGCGGAATAAAAAAAACCTTCGAACAGTCATTACCCCTACATTTAGAATGATGGATCTCCAAAATAAAACTCTAGAACTATATGACACATTTTCCTATTCTGGAGACTCAGGTGGGCCAATCTATCTGAAACAAAATAATGAGACCTATGTTCTTGCAGTCCATTCAACACTATCATTTGGACCGCAGGGTAAATTTTCTTATAATCCTCTTTTGGGCAGCTATTACAATTGGATATTTGAAAACTAAATCTTTTTTGATATACTTCCAATCATGGATAAAATCATTTGTTTAGGTAAGAATTATTCCGATCATATCGCTGAGATGAAAGAACCGGCTCCCGAAATGCCGCTCTTGTTTTTAAAACCATCAAGCGTATTCAGAGAAATAAAGAATCAAGAGACAATACCTCTTCCTTGGGAAAGAGGCCTTATCCACTACGAATGTGAAGTGGTATTTAAACTCTATAAAAAAAATATTATTGGCCTTGGTCTTGGGTTGGATCTCACGTTACGTGATCTTCAGAAACAACTAAAAGAGAAAGGTCATCCGTGGGAAATGTCGAAAGTATTTAAAAACTCAGCTCTCTGCACACCTATTCAAGGCGTACGTGATTTTCTCAACTGGCAGGACACACCCTTTATTTTAAAAATCAATGGTGAAATAAGACAAGAAAGTAAACTCTCAAAGGCCATCTTAAAACCTAATGACATCATTCATTACGTGGATAAGTTTTTTCCAATTTGTGATGGCGACTTAATTTTCACTGGAACGCCCTCGGGTGTAGGCCCGTTACATCCAAACGATTTAATTGAGTTACAGTTCGGCCCCATTGAATCAACGTTTCGCCTAGGAAATGAGAATGGATAATCGCCAACTTTCACATGATATTTTAAATATCCTTGAACGTTTACGGATCATGCATGATTTGATTAAAGATAAAAATTATGAGCATATTCCCAAGAATGAACTACTTACTGACCTCAATGAAGACCTTGATCTCTTAAGAAAAAAATTCGATATACTGTCTCAATAACTATCTATGAATTCTTTGGGTACCGTGAATTTAAATAACGGTGTATCAATTTTAAAACTCTGACCATATTTATTGATCATATTAAAATGTCCCCACATTTCTCCAGTCATGGTCGGTAGTGGACAAAAACTTGAATATTCAAATGACTGTTCAGGCTCAAGGTAAGGTTGTTGTCCAATGACTCCAGGACCCTCAACAAATTTGAGCTCATTTTTAGCATCTTTAATATTCCACTTACGAGAGAGTAGCTGAGCCGCGACATCGCCCTTGTTAATAATCAGTATCGTGTATTTAAAAAGATATTGAAAATTGAGAGGATTCGATTGATCAAAATCAAAATCAGTTTTTACTTCAATGCGGAAATTATTGTTTTCAGAAATATAAGAATCAATCATAACATCTCCCGAGGGGTTGCCTCGGGAGAAAAGATATCACAAATGTGAAAAAACTGAAATATCGGAAAGCTTGTAATCCAAAGGTGCATTACGAATAGCACCTGAAGCTGAAATAGTAAATAAACGTCCGTCCTGCGTAGTAAAGAAATTGGTTCCAAGGTCTTTAATGTCACCAAAATCACTAGCAGAGGCGACACTCATAAGTAGACCTGTTTCAGAAACTGAGTAAAGGCTATTGTGGGCCACAAAGTAGTTACCACCTGTTTTAAATTGCCAACCGTTAAAATTGCCCATTGCAAGCTTGGAGTAAACGAATCCATCTGAAGAGACAGTGAACAGCTCACCTTTGAGTGTTGTAAAGTAGTTACCCCCGACATAGTTAATTTGATCTAAATCTAGCCCAGGAACATTTACTTCAATTATTGCGCCCAATTTTGTTATGACAAAAAGAGCAAGAACCTTTTTCATGTGTTCTTTTTTTTCTGCTACAACGAAATTCCCCCCATGGTTTTTAATATTTCGAAATTCACTCTCTCGGTCGCCTTTATAGACGAATCCTTGCTCATCAAAAGTGAACATCTTTCCAAATTTTGAAATAAAATAATTCTCACCAAAGTATTCGATATTAACTGG
>JBILYY010000188.1:0-5531 GCA_044377495.1 Bacteriovoracaceae bacterium
GCTGAAAGGAGTGGTGTTGCAAATAAAAATTGAAAGATTTTTGGTCTTAAATTCTTGGCCTGGAGGGTCCAGCTTGTGATTTTCATCAAAATAAAAATCAAAAAAAAGTTTAGAACAAAGAAGACTTGATAACTCAGATAACATCCCTTGGATTAAGTTGCTCAGGTACACATCATAAGTTCTCGTAATTGGAATGTGAAAGAAAATTGAAAGATCATTAACCCATTTCAGCAATTTTCCGATAAGAGTGATGAGCTTCAAGGAGTTGATCCTCATGTACCACGCAAAAGGCCTTAAAGATCATTTAAAAACCACCCCTCTTACAGAAGATTTCTTCAGTGTGCTTG
Organism: Bacteriovoracaceae bacterium; assembly: GCA_044377495.1. Lineage (GTDB taxonomy): Bacteria > Bdellovibrionota > Bacteriovoracia > Bacteriovoracales > Bacteriovoracaceae > Peredibacter. The sequence goes on from JBILYY010000188.1 coordinate 348, forward strand.
GGCCATTTCAATTGAATTTCATTGATATGTGCTTTAAACGTTCGCTTGACGAGCAAATTGGCATGATGTCAGAAATTGAATTTGCAAACTACCAGATATTCCTCAAGTTTAAGCATGAATACGAGGAAGCATTTTATCCAGAACTTAAGCCCAAGAAAGCTTCCTAAGAATCATTACTCTGAGTTATTATTTTCCTTATAAAAAGATAAGGAAAGAATACGATGTCAATTTCACATTTGTTTAGGCCCGAACGATGAATAAAAGAACAATCATTTTTTCAGTTCTATTCCTTGGTCTCATTAGTTTGGGATACCTTGCCTGGACTAAATTTAAATTTGGAACGAGTTCACCATCGCTTCTGAGTTTAGCACTTGATAATGCATTTGATAGTTTGGATCCATCTCAAGCCTATAGCGATGATTCTCTGATTGTATCAGCTCAAGTACTAGAGCCTCTTTTTCAGTATCACTATTTGAAACGGCCTTACGAAATACAACCATTGGTAGCTGAGGCCCTTCCTCAGTTTGAAGAGAAGGGACTGGTCCTTAAAATTAAAATACTCAAAGGAATTTCTTTTCATGATCACCCCGCATTCAAAGGCAAGAGTAGGTATTTAAAGGCAGAAGATTTTGTGAATCAGTTTAAGCGACTCGCCATGAAATCACTTAAAAGTCCTGGCAGAAGTCTTTTTTCAGGTTTGGTTCTTGGGTTTGATGACTACGGTCAAAAAATTAATGAGAATTGGAAAAAAATTAAATCAACTCCACTTGAAGGGGTTACTGCCGTTGATGACCAGACACTTATGATTAAGATGAGCCGTTCTGAACCCAATATGATTTATTATCTCGCATTAAATTTTGCTGTTCCTGTGCCTTGGGAGATTATTGAATTCTTTGATAACAAATTGGATAAAACTTTGGTTGGAACAGGACCATATGAATATTCAGGTTTTAGTTCAAACTTTTTCAGTATGAAAAAATTTGCCAAATATCGTCTGGATTATTATCCAAGCTCAGGGGATAGATACGCCAATGTCGAAAAGCTTCTGGTTTCATCTAAAGAAAAAATCCCCTTCATAGACGAAGTTCGGTTTTATGTTACCTCCCAGGAAGAAGAAAGATGGCAAAAATTTTTAAAAAGAGAGATTGATCTTTTGACAGTGCCTAAAACATTTATTCCAAAACTTTACGACCCCAATGGAGAATTAAGCGCTGAATTAAAGAGTAAAGACGTTAAATTGATGCATTTTCCGATACTGGCAAATCGTTGGCTTTCTTTCAATATGAGAAATCCTTTGCTTGGAAAAAATGATTTCCTGAGACGAGCGATTGCTTACTCCATTGATTATACAAAATATGTCCAGGTATTATCTCAAAATACAAATCTGCGAGCAAATTCAATTCTTGTCCCAGGAATTTCGGGTTATCTTCCGGCAAAAGATTTCAGGTTTAAGTATGATCCTGCACTAGCAAAAGCATATTTAAAACAGGCCGGCTTTGATAAACCAGAAAAAATGCCGACTATAACTTATTCGACGAGAGGGAATCAGAGTATTCATTTACTTGAAGCCGAATTTATAAAAACACACCTTGAAGCCATTGGGCTTAAGGTGAAGATTGAAGTTCTTGCTTTTCCAGATTTTATTAGAAAAGGCAGGGCGGGAGAGCTTATGTTTTTTACAGACAATTGGTTGTTTGATTATCCTGATGGTGAAAATATTCTTCAGCTTTTGGTTTCTAGAAACTTTCCCGGAGTTAATAAGTCCGCTTATTCAAATCCGCTTATAGATAAACTTTATGACGAATTAAAGCAGACAACAAGTTTGGATCAACGAGACAGAATTATCCAACAAATGGAAGAAATAGTATTCAATGACCTTCCGTGGATACCAATGATGTATGAGAGTTCTTTTGTTCTCCAATACCCAGAAATTAAAAACTTTAGAAAATCATCTATTATTAGAAACTACGTAAAATATCTAAAAATTGAGAGATAGAAATGAAACTAGAAACAATTGCAACTGTTTTGAGAGATGTCCATAGAAATGGAGCCCCTTTTAATGTGAAAATGCGGATCCAAAAACTTGTGCATTTAAAAAAAGTTATAGTCAGGAGTGAGCCGGAGATTGTTCAGGCACTGAAAAAAGATTTGGGGAAATCAGCATTTGAAACATATGCAACAGAGATCGGTTTCATCCTCGAAGAAATTAATTACACAGTAAAAAATCTTGAATCATGGGCGAAAGTAAAAAAAGTAAAGACGCCTATCACTTTATTCCCTGGTAAAAGTTTTATTCATTCCGAAGCCTATGGGGTTGTTCTCATCATTTCTCCATGGAATTATCCCTTCCAACTTTGTCTCTCTCCTTTTATTGGTGCCATTGCTGCCGGAAATAAAGTTGTCCTCAAACCCTCTGAATTTGCCGCTGAAACGTCATCAATTATCAAAAAAATAGTGTCAGAAGTTTTTGCAGAAAACGAAGTTTCAGTCATAGAAGGTGGGCTTGAGGAAACTCAGGCACTCTTAAAACAAAAATTTGATTATATCTTTTTTACCGGCAGTACAGGTGTTGGAAAAATTATTATGAAAGCTGCCTCTGAGCATCTTACTCCCGTAACTTTAGAACTCGGAGGTAAGAGTCCATGTTTAATTGAAGAAAGTGCTAATATTGATATTGCTGCTAAAAGAGTCGCCTGGGGGAAATTTCTCAACGCTGGCCAAACTTGTGTCGCTCCAGATTACGTGTTGATTCCCAGGAAAATGCAGGATGAATTTGTAGATAGACTAAAGTTTCATATCACCACCTTTTACGGACTAGATGTAAAAACCTCCCATGATTATCCTCGAATTGTTAATCATAGACACTTTGACCGGTTAAATGATCTTTTGATGAAGGATAAAATTGCAGTTGGTGGGGAGCTAAATCGTGAGGAGAATTTCATTGGCCCAACTGTCATGAAAAATGTTGAATTGTCGGACAAGGTCATGGTGGATGAAATTTTTGGACCAATCCTGCCCATCATTCCTTACGATCATTTAGAAGACGCCATAAAGATTATTATGAACTTTCCTAAACCTTTGGCATTCTATCTTTTCTCAGAAAAATCAGAAAAGAAAGATTACGTCATCTCTAAGGTACCCTTTGGCGGTGGATGTATTAATGATACCGTCATTCACCTTGCAAATCCCAATCTACCGTTTGGTGGAGTAGGAACGTCTGGAATCGGGAGTTATCATGGGCAGAAGAGTTTTGAAACATTCACAAACTATAAGTCCTTGTATAAACAAGGGACATTGGTGGATATCCCATTGAGATACCCACCCTATAATGAACAGAAATTGAGCTGGATTAAGTTCTTTCTACGTTAGATCTTAAAGCTGGCATCATACCAAGGTTTAATAAAGTGAGTTTCTCCGGCTACATATCTGTCTTGGGCCGGGGTCTTCATATTTGCAAAATGCACGGCCATAAAGGCGAAAAAGAAGAAGAAGAATGAAGAAGCGCAAAATGATTTCCAAGTCATGTAAATCCCCTTTAGTGGTTTAGGGTCTTATCGGCTGAGTCGTATATAAGTTAATATCCTTTACGCTCAACAATAAAATTAATGTCTTAGCTTACTTATCTCTATTGCCGAGCCTCTTTAGAATGATTTAAAATAATGGCTCTTATATATAGTTCTTTAAAAGGCCATTTGGTGAAGCTATTCGTTCTCATTTTAGGGATGATTCTAAACTTTTCATCTCCAGCATTTGCTCAGCTTTTAAAAGAAAAAGTTCTTATCGGGCGTGTTGAATGGATAAGTCTTCCAGACTTTAAAATTAAACACAAGGCCCGTATAGATACCGGTGCAAAAACAACATCACTTCATGCAGTAAATATCGAAGAGGTTGAGCAACGTGGGGAGCTTTTTGTAAAGTTTCAAACTTTAGATTCTGAAGGCAAAGTGGTTGAGCTGGTTAGGAAGGTTGGAGCAACCCAGAGAGTTTCAAATACCTCTGGTTTTGTAACACGTCGTTATGTGATTAAAGAAAAAATTAAAATGGGAAATATTGAAAGAGAAGTACTCATCAATTTAAATGATCGATCGAAAATGGAATATAAATTCCTTATTGGTAGAAATGTTCTACTTGGTCGATTTATCGTTGATGTTGCCCGCTCACACGTATTAGGTGATTAATTAATGAAAAAGTTGATATTTGTAATAACTACGCTTTTGATCACGGCCCCTCTCGCCATGTTGTTCTATAAGTCGCAAGTTCTTAACCTTTCACTCTTGCCCCAGATGGTTGATGATGTTTGGAATTTTCATCTGACTGTCCGACCTAAAGGCGATCGTACTTCATTTTCTTTTCCCGTCCCAAAACCAGGTCCAGGAATCAAGATCAGTGATGAAAGAATCCGTTCTAAGAACTTTGAAGTTTTCATTGATTCAAATTCTGACAGTACTCTTGCGACATGGAGTGCAAAAGATCCTATCAAGCAAAAAGTTACATACTCTGCAAGAATTGATCTTAAGCCTTTATCCTATAAAAATATTCCTAAAGACCATACAGAGACTTATCCTAAGGGACTCCATCGTTATCTTAAGACACTAAATCTTTTACCAGAAGACGTATCTGCGATCAGTCACCTTGAAAAAGCAATTCTTGAAGGTAATGAAGATAAAACAAGTGTTATCCGCAAAATTTACTATTACGTCGAAGAAGAAATTCAGAGAAACACGAATATCAAAACAATTCATGAAGCACTTACCAACGGTAAAGGGTCGCCATTAATTAAGGCCAAGCTTTTTAATATTCTTGCCCGCCGTCAAAAGGTGCCATCAAGAATTGTTGTGATGGTACGAATGCCGGAGCTTAAGAGTACTGCTCAAGCGAAGGTCAGATTTACATTTGCGAACGAAGTTTTTCTTAATAATAAGTGGATTCCGATTGATACCAATCGAGGATATTTTGGTGAACGTCCTGACAATTTCATGGTTATTCATCGTAACTACGACGAAGTTGAGAAAATTATCTCTAAAAAACGTGTAAGTTATTCGATTCAAGCCGAACGGGCGAGAATTAATCGTTTTAATAAATCGGAATTTAAAAAAGAAGTCGTTAAAAGCGACTCGATCTTTTCTAAACTTAGTTTATATCGCCTTCCTTTGCCACTTCAGACAATGTTCACCACTATCCTAA
>JBILYY010000076.1:0-15194 GCA_044377495.1 Bacteriovoracaceae bacterium
AATTCTTGCTTTGGCTTTAACCAGAGTTTCAACTGGTGCACATAAGGAGGCACGAATAAATCTGTTTCCATTAGATCCAAAAATCATTCCGGGAGTTAAAAAGACATGTGCCTCAAGAAGAATCTTGTCCACGTAATCAGTTACGTTAGTAACTGAATCCGGGGCTTTCGCCCAGACAAAAAGACCTACTTGGTCCTTGTCGTATTTCAACTTAAGTAAATCAAATATTTCCCAAATATGCTTTCTTCTCTCACGATACGTATCATTTCGTTCCTTGTGCCAGGCCTCATCCACTTTCAGGGCCTCAATTGCGCCCCTCTGAATAGGAAGAAACATTCCCGAGTCCACATTACTCTTTACAGCAATCACGGCATTAACTAGTTCAGCTGAACCTAAAAACATCCCCACTCGCCATCCGGCCATATTGAAAGATTTGCTTAAGGAATTTAGTTCAGCAGTGACTTCCATTTTGGGATCAGAAGCAATAAAACTTATAGGTCTCGTTTCATTTAAAACTAACGAGTAAGGATTATCATTACAGACAAGAATTTTCTTTTCTTTGGCGAAAGTAACGAGTTCATCAAAGAATGTTTTGCTTGCGGCCTTGCCCGTTGGCATATGAGGGTAATTCACCCACATGAGCTTGCACCCATTGAGATCAAGTCCGCGCAATTTTTTAAAATCAGGCATCCACCCACTCTCTTCAGTCAGATCATAATAAATAATTTCGGCCCCAAGAAGTTTCGCAACTGACGCGTAGGCGGGATAACCAGGATTCGGAACAAGGACTTTATCACAGGGATTTAACAAGGCCATGGAGAGATAAAGTATACCTTCCTTAGAACCTAAAAGTGGAAGGACTTCATTATCAGGATTTAGTTTTACTTCGTAGGTCGCCTGATACCAATTCGCCATCGCCAGCCTTAATTCAGGTAAAGCGCGATAAGAGGCATAGCCATGGGAAGTTGAAAGCATGAGAGTCTCAGAAGCTTTTTTTAAAGCGGCATCAGATGGTGATAAGTCAGGACTTCCAATCCCAAGATTGATCACATCAATTCCCTTCGCCCGCATCTGGCCTATTTGTTCTAACTTTTTAGAAAAGTAATATTCTTCGACCTGCTGCAATCGATTAGCAACTTGAACTATCATAAAATAGGCCTCTCTCCCGCGACATACTCACCAAAGTTCGTAAGAGAAACTGCCTTGGTGGCAAGTTCACTCAAAGCGGCTTCATATTTTTTGGCATCTGACCATTCTAAATCCACATGGAAGGCATAATGATAGGGCTTTCCAATGATCGGAAGAGAATGAATCTTGGACATATTTATCGAATGCTTTTCAAAAATATTTAAGATACTGGCCAAACTTCCAGGACGATGTTCAGCCTCGAAACGCAGGGATGACTTATTCGCTAAGGGTGATCTGGAATAATCAGTTTCTCTGCATAGAACGAGAAACCGAGTAAAATTTGAACTATGGGTTTCAATGTTGGAACGAAGAATTTTTAGCCCATATGTTTCTGCTGCGAGAGCACTTGCGATGGCCGCATAATGAAGCAGTTTTTTTTCTTTAATTTCCATGGCACTTTCGGCGGTATCAGCATGCTCCACTGACTTAACATTGGTCAGCGTATTCAAAAAATCTTGGCATTGTAACAGTGCCATCGGATGAGATTGAACAAATCGAATCTCTTCCAATTTTGATTCTGGAAGACCTAATAAACACATTTCAATCTTTAAATAGACTTCGCCAACGATTTTAAATTTATATTTTTCCATTAAGGCATAATTAGGCAGGATACTTCCGGCCAGCGCATTTTCAATCGCCATTACGACAGTATCAACTTTTTTATCTTGAAGAACCTGAAAGAGCATAGGAAACGAAGAGCACTCAACGGACTCAACTTTTACATCCGAAAAATATTTTCTGGATGCCACGTCATGAAACGATGCCTTTACGCCTTGAATGCCTACTTTCATTTTTTGACATCCATGCGAGAACTTCTATGGCGTAACAAGTGATCAACCAAGGTTATCGCCGCCATCGCCTCGACGATGGGAACTGCTCTTGGGACTACACAGGGGTCGTGCCTTCCCTTGCCTTCAACTGTTACTTCTTCGCCCTGTTTATTAATACTTTGCTGTGGCTTCATGAGTGTCGCCACCGGTTTGAATGCCACTCGAAATTCAATCTCCATACCATTACTTATACCGCCCTGAATTCCACCGGAATGATTGGTTACGGTCGTAACCTTATTGGCATGTTCGACAAAAATATCATTATGAAGTGAACCCCGGGTTTCTACTCCCTTAAAGCCTGAACCATACTCAAAGCCCTTAACCGCATTGATACTTAACATCGCCTTACCAAGATCTGCATGCAGTTTATCAAATACTGGCTCACCAAGTCCGGCGGGACAGCCCGTGATCATGCACGAGACAACTCCTCCAACGGTGTCACCCTGAGATTTAACTTCTTCAATAAGTGCGATCATTTTTTTTGCGGCTTCTTGATCAGGGCAGCGAATAATATTGGATTCAATCATTTTCAGATTAACTTCTCCCGCTGGCATTTGAATGGGTCCAACTTGTGAAACATAAGCGTGAATCTCAATCCCGTAGGTCGCAAGAAGTTGTTTGGCAATGGAGCCGGCCATGACTCTGGCAGCTGTTTCACGTGCTGAAGATCTGCCTCCTCCGCGATGATCACGGTGCCCGTATTTTTCTTCATAAGTGAAATCCGCATGGCTCGGTCTAAATGAGTTTTCAAGATGTGCGTAATCTTTTGATTGCTGATCAGCATTTTCAATCAGTCCAGCAATGGGTGTGCCGGTGGTTTTACCTTCAAAAATGCCAGAAACAATTTTAACTAAATCAGCTTCTTTTCTCTGAGTGGTGATCTTGGACTGGCCAGGCTTTCTACGGTCAAGATCTGACTGGATTTTAGCGAGATCAATTTCAAGTCCGGCCGGACAGCCATCAATCACCATCCCAATCATCTCACCGTGGGATTCCCCAAAGACTGTGACCTTGAATAATGATCCAAAGGTGCTACCGCTCATATTAGTCCTTTCTTCCGGTTAATTTATAAAAGGCCTCATCCAAATTTGCTTGGGTAACCTTGGCATCACTTACTGAATGTCCGATATCATCCAAAAGAACAAAGCGGATAGTATTCCCCTGCGCCTTCTTATCTCGTTTCATGTGTTTGAAAATTTCATTTTTACTGAGGGCTTTTGGAATGGCCGGTACTTTTAAACGGGCCAACAAATCATCCATTTGCTTTTTCTTCGAAGCCGAAAGTTTTCCGCGAATTTCTGATAAACATAGAGCAAATCGCATACCCCAAATAACCGCTTCGCCGTGCTGAAACGTTTTATAGTTTGTCCCTGATTCAAGCGCATGCCCAAAAGTATGACCAAAGTTTAAGGCTTCACGAATACCCACTCTGTCATAAACATCTTTAGAAACAAGATGGGCCTTCCATTTTAATGACTTTTCAATCGCGACACTTAATGTCTCTGGCGATCCTTTTACCAATTGAGATATATTTTTATGGGTCCATTTAAAAAACTTCTTATCAAACGCTAGGGCATATTTAACAACTTCACCCAAACCTGAAATCTTTTCTCTTGGTCCTAGGCTTTTGAGAAAGGCGACGTCACAGAGAACCAAACTTGGTTGATAAAAAGCACCAATGAGATTTTTCCCTGAATCATGATTAATGCCAGTTTTACCACCAACCGAACTATCGGCTTGAGCAAGTAAGGTGGTAGGAATACCAATCCATTTTATTCCCCTCATATAAGTTGCTGCGATAAAGCCTGCTACATCTCCTACAGAACCGCCTCCAAGAGCAATTATTAATGAATCTCTATCGGCTTTGGCATCTAGAAGTTTTCCATAGAGAGGGTAAACAGCTTTGATATTTTTAAGACTCTCACCGGCCTTGAGAGGAATTTCGATCACGGGAATAGACAAAACCTTAAGTACTGAGAGTAATTCTTTTCGCTTGGCCATTAATCTGACATCACTTAAAACAATAATTTTGGAAATGCCTTTAGGCAGATAAGCAGGTAGTGATTTTATTAATCCGTTTCCAATTAGGATGGAATAAGAATCTTTTCCTAATTTCATTTTGATTAACTTGGGTTTCACGTTAGCTCTCCGATTTTAGAAAGGATATCAAAACTTACTTGGGTAGAGCTAACACCTACGGTATTTACACAGATATGGGCATGGCCATAATGGGCCTTACGCTCTTCCAGCAGATTTGAAATTTTCTTTAATTGTTCATCGCCCGTCAGCCCCTCAAGGATAGGTCTGGTTACCCCTTGATCATTTATTCTTTGCCCCAACGTCTCTATGTCGGCTTCAAGATACACTAAGGTTCCACTGCTTAAAACATGCTCGAGATTTGTTTGTTGATTTAAAGAACCGCCACCGAGTGAAATAATTGAATTCGTCGTATTGGAGGCTTGCTCAATCGCGAGTTTTTCAAATTTGCGAAATTCATTTTCTCCTTTGGTGGAGAAAATCTGACCGATGGAAAGTTTGGCATTATCCTCAATGACTTTATCCGTATCGATAAATTCTCTTTTTGTAAGCTCAGCAAGTTTCTTTCCAACGGTACTTTTGCCTACTCCCATAAATCCGGATAAATAAATCGGAGATGAGTTAAATCGCAATGCAAGAATCCCGTTTAAAAATAGTTTCAGGCGGTCATGGAGTTTTGCTTCGTCAGTAATCGGTCCAACCCATATTTCCCATGTTGCCAAGGCCTGATCAATTAACATTCCTAGCCCACCAACATTTTTAAGATTCAACTTCTGGGCAACTTTCAAAAAGTCCGTCTGTTCAGGAATATAAATAAGATCAAACGCCATTGCATTTCGGGCAAAAGTTAATTTCTCACATTGTTTAAAATAGCTCTCACCAGACTCTTGTCCCTGCATCCCCAAAGGAGTTGTATTGATCATTAGGGAGATCGATTCATTCTTGATTTCTTCAAGTGAGCTTATAAATTTAAAGATGGTATCTGGATAATAGGCCGAAAAATGCTTCGCTAATTCCTGTCCCCTACTTCCACGATTAAAAACAAAAACCTTTTTTGCCTTCAATTTGCCAAGTACATAAGCTACTGCTTTGGCAGAACCGCCTGCACCCCACAATAAACAAATAGAACTCTCTACATCAAAACTAGCTCGTGTAAACGTTTTTTCAATTCCAATGACATCTGTATTGTGTCCATAGGCCAACTGGTCTATGAAATGAACAACGTTCGTTGCACCAATAATCTTTGCTGCTGAAGTCACGCTATCGACTGAATTGGCGAATAATTCTTTTAAAGGCAATGTTACATTTAAACCAATAAATTTTTCTTCACCTTGTATTTTTTTTAAAAAATTCTTGTGATCTTCTGGTTTGACTTCAATCGCCGAATACTCAAGCGCTTGACCCTGATCCAGAGAAATGAATTCGAAAATTGCCGGAGATAGTGAATGGGAAACAGGACTCCCAATGACTGCTGCTTTCACGTTTGGGTTAATTCCTTTAGAGCATCATAAAAATTTGGATAACTCACGGCCACACATTCTGAATCATGAATAACAGTTTCTCCGTCGGCCACAAGACCTGCGATAGTAAAGGCCATGGCAATCCGGTGATCGTGGAAAGTTTGTATGTCTGCACCATGTAGCTTTTGTGGTCCTTGTATTTTAAATCCATCATGAAAAACTTCAATCTCACAACCCATGGCCCTAAGATTAGTGGCAACTGCTTCAATCCGGTCGCTTTCTTTCACTCTTAGCTCTTCAGCACCTCGGACTTCAGTGACTCCATTTGCTTGAGTAGCGAGAACTGCGATGAGAGGTATTTCATCAATCAGACTTGGGACTTCATCTTTATTGATGCTCCCGCCTTTTAAACCTTTAAAACTAACCCGAATTTTCCCTACAGGTTCAGGTATCGCAGTTGTGATCTCTGTTTCAATTTCAGCACCCATTCTTTGAAGGGCATATATAAATCCAATACGAGTTGGATTTAATGACACATTTTCCATTTCCAAAGTAGCACCAGGAATAATACTGGCAGCACCAATCCAAAACGCAGCAGTCGAAGGATCACCAGGAACCTTAACCACATTCGCTTTTAACTTCTGGCCACCTTTAATACTTATTTCTTTATCAGTTACTGAAATTTCACAACCAAAATGGGGTAAGAGCCTTTCTGTATGATCTCTACTTCCAATTTCACCTGTAATACGAGTTGTACCCTCTGCATTCAGAGCGGCCATAATGATTGCCGTCTTAATCTGAGCACTAGCAATTTTCAAATCGTAATGAATGCCGTGGATTTTTTGTCCCGTAACAGTCAGAGGAGCATAATTTTCGTTTGTGAGTTTAAAATCCGCACCCATAAGTTTGAGAGGTTCGGAAACACGCTTCATCGGTCGCTTGTTAAGTGATGCATCTCCACTTAGAGTTGCCGTAATATTTTTCCCGGCCAAAACTCCCATCATGACCCGCATGGTGGTTCCAGAGTTACCGCAATCTAAAATATTTGTTGGATCTTTGAGTTCCTTATCGCCGATTCCTTCGATGATTGTTTTATTTCCTTCTTTAGAAATAATAACTCCCAGGTCTTTAAGACATCTCGCAGTCGACTGAACGTCTTCACCTTCCAAAATATCTATGACCTCACTTTTTCCGGCGGCAAGTGCCCCCAAAATAAGTCCACGATGTGAAATAGATTTATCGCCAGGGATGACTGGTTTTCCCTGAAAAGAACGGGCACGTTTAATGTGATTTTTCATATAGATATCATAGCAAAAAAACTATATTCAGCAGGAAAGAAAAGTATTCTTTAAAACAGATCAATTTACTCAATAGCTCTGACGCACTCCCTAGTAAATAACCTTACCTGTTCTTCGCGGGCCTGCGGGGTCTTATTTTCTAATATCATGCGCATATAGGCGCTCCCAATGACAACGGCATCGGCTTTAAGTGAAACCTCTCTTGCCTGCTCGGCAGTACTGATACCAAAACCTATTGCAACAGGTGAGGAAGTCACTTCGCGGATATTGGCAATTTCTTGATCAAGTGTTGCTGAAATTGAGGTTTTCTCCCCTGTAACGCCATTGCGGGACACGTAATATAAAAATGCGCTAGAGGCCTTATTGATTTCGATCAGGCGTTTCGGCCGTGTCGTAGGAGAGGCCAAAAAGACATTTTTAAGATTATATTTTTGGTGAAGTTTTATATATTCACCAGCTTCTTCAATCGGTAAATCAACTGTGAGTGTCGCCGCAACACCAGACTCAGTGGCAAGTTTGACATAATTTTCTAGTCCATACGCCAAAAGTGGGTTGAGATAAGTGAACAGCACGATTGGGACTTTTGGGAAGCGTTGATTGATTCTTTTACTAAGATTAATCACATCAATCAAAGTCACATTGTTATGCAACGCAACCTCCGCAGCTCTTTGCAAAATTTCTCCGTCGGCTGATGGATCAGAAAAAGGAACACCTAATTCAAGAATTTTGGCACCTTCTTCAATCATGGCAACTGCCAACTGATAAGACTCATCTAGGCCAGGTACTCCGGCCATAATAAAAGGGATAAGGACTTTTTTATTTTTGCCAAAAGTTTCTTTAAACATAATTACTCACAATATCCAAATCCTTATCACCCCGGCCGGAGAGATTAACAATGATGAGGGTTTCCTTTTTAAGACTCTTGGCTCTTTTTAAACAGAACGCCACTGCATGCGAACTTTCGAGTGCCGGAAGGATTCCTTCTTTTCTAGTTAAAACTTGAAAGGCATCAAGCGCCTCTGAATCAGTTACTGAATCATAAGAAACCCTACCTTCACTTCGTAAAAAAGAATGTTCAGGTCCTACGGCCGCGTAATCAAGGCCAGCAGAAATGCTGTGAGTAGAAGAAATTTGCCCATTTATATCTTGCAGAACAAATGTCTGCGTCCCTTGGAAAACACCACTTTTTCCTCCTTGGAACCGTGCTGCATGTTCGCCTAACTTCGGCCCTGCTCCTCCAGCTTCAACTCCGAACATTTTAACTTTTTCATCTCCTAAAAAGGCATGAAAAAGTCCAATGGCATTACTTCCTCCACCCACACAAGCGATAAGTTCATCAGGTAGTCTTCCTTCACAATCTAAAATTTGTGCTCTCGCCTCTTTCCCTATGATGGATTGAAAATCTCTCACCATCGAAGGGTAAGGATGAGGACCTAAAGCAGAGCCAAGTAAATAATAAGTATCCTTAACATTGGTAACCCAATCTCGCATGGCCTCACTGACTGCATCTTTCAGAGTCTTTGAGCCAGACTCAACAGGAACAACTTTTGCGCCAAGAAGATTCATCCTCTTTACGTTTGATTGTTGCCGTCTTACATCTTCACTTCCCATATAGACGACACATTCAAGACCAAATCGTGCGGCGACTGCGGCGGTGGCCACACCATGTTGACCAGCACCCGTTTCAGCAACAATTCTTTTTTTACCCATTTTTATCGCCAAAAGAATTTGGCCAAGAGCATTGTTGATTTTATGTGAACCTGTATGGGTGAGATCTTCTCGCTTCAAATAAATTTTAACATTTAAATCCTTACTTATATTTTCTGCAAAATAAAGAGGCGTCTCTCTACCAACAAAGGTTTTTAAATGGTGAGCAAATTGTTTCTGAAATAATTGATCATTTTTAAGATCATTATAAGCATTCTCTAATTCAATCAACGGCTGCATGAGAGTTTCAGGAACATAGCGCCCACCAAAATCTCCGAAGCGTCCTGGTTTCATATCTGTATACATTGTGAGTCCTTTAAAACCGAAAAAAGTTCTTTCAATAGCAATTCATCTTTAATTCCAGGAGAAGATTCAAGCCCGCTCGAAAGATCAATTCCGAAAGGCCGGTGCCTATTTATAAGTTGCAAAACATTTTTTGGATTTAATCCACCCGCTAAGTAAAAAGGCCGGGTAGAATTAATTTGTGTATCAATACTTTTCCTTTCATCAGGATTTAAATGAGATCCTGCCGAATCAAAGACCAAGGCATGGCAAGCATCATAAACCGAAGCATCAAGAGAAAATTCATTCCCACGAACTCCTATCGATTTCATAATAATTAAATCAGGTCTTTCGAGTTTAAGAAAAGCAACATCTTCAGGTGTTTCATTACCATGAAGTTGCACACCTTGTAGGTTCACATTCTGAACAATCTCAAGAATCTTATCCATTTCCTCATTCACAAAGACACCAATAACTGAAGCTGCGAGGGGAAGCTCGGATCTAATTTTTATGGCCTGATCAACAGTTATTTTTCTTGGGCTAGGAGCAAATATAAACCCCAACTCCGTTGCCCCTAAAGCGAGTGCCAATTGACCATCTTGATATCTTGTAATTCCACAAATTTTAACTCTCATTCAAAATCCGTTTCATCATAACCCCAAGTGCTTTGGCCGGTGATGAAGAGCGCATAAAACTTGAGCCGATCAAGAAGGCATCAAAGCCCAGCTGGTGAAGTTCCTTAATTTCCTGAGCTGACTGTATGCCACTTTCACAGACAGCAATCACATTTTCAGGAATCAAATTTGCGAGTTCCCTTGAAACATCCAAAGAAATTTTAAGAGAATGCAGATTGCGGTTATTGATCCCAATGATCTTCGCCTTTATTTTTAAAGCAATATTTAATTCTTCAAGATTATGAACTTCAACCAGACACGATAGACCCAGAGAAGTGGCCAAATTCTGATAGTCTTTTGTTTTTTCTTCTCCTAGCATGGCGACAATTAGTAGAATCGCATCAGCACCTAAAAATTTTGCCTCATAAATCTGATAAGGATCAATAACGAAGTCTTTTTGCAAAAGGATTAAATCAGAATGGAGCCTTCGAATATTTTTAAGATCATCCGTACTGCCTCCAAAATAGGAAGGTTCAGTTAAAACAGAAATGGCGGTGGCACCAGCATGGCCATATTCTTCTGCCAAAACAATTGGATCAATCTCACTATTTAATTCTCCCTGAGATGGACTACTTTTTTTAATTTCAGCAATAATTTTAGGAAGATTATTTACCGTAAAAGCTTTTTCAAATTTAAAATGAAGCCGCTCATTCTCTAGCGCCATTAATTTTAACGATTCAAAGGACAAGGACTCCTGTTTCTTCTGAATTCTTTTCAGAGTTAATTCGTGCATTGTATCCAAGAAGGATGTCTCTTTCACACAACCACCGGAGTATTTTGAAGGCCGATAAGTTTCAGCGCCATGCCTGAATCAATTGCATTTGCAGCTATTTTAATTCCTTCTTCAAGTGTTCTGGCCTTTCCACCCACAAGCAAGGCAGCACTGGCATTTAATAACGTAATATTCCGGTGAGCACCCTGAACGCCTTCTAACACTTGAAGTAAAATTCGGGCGTTCTCCTCGGCTTCTCCTCCCGCCAGCTCACCGATGGAAGAAGTCTTCATGCCAAATTGTTCCGGACTTATTTTATACTGAGTGACGACTCCAGCTTTTAAATGAGCAACCATGGTCGGTGCCGTCAGACTAATTTCATCGGAGCCATCTTCGCCATGAACAATCATGGCCTCTTCGGCACCTAATATATTTAAGGCTTCTGCCATCGGAACTAATAATTTTGGTGAATAAACACCAATCAGTTGTCTCTTGACTCCCGCAGGATTTAGCAGGGGTCCGAGAGCATTCAAAATAGTTCTCACACCTAAATTCCTTCTAATCGTAGAAAGAACTCCCAGAACGGGATGAAACGAAGGCGCGAAAAGAAAGGTTATTCCGTGATTTTTAATTGATACTCTGGCCTCTTTGCCATTGTGTGCAATGGGAAAATTTAAAGCTTCAAGAACATCAAAACTTCCACACCGGCTTGAAACCGCACGGTTACCATGTTTGGCAACTTTCATCCCACTGGCCGCAACTACAAAGGCGACGCAGGTAGAAACGTTGAACATTGATAATCCATCCCCTCCGGTTCCACACACATCAACCAACGAATCTTCATCAAGGCCAATGGAAATTGATTTTTTTAAAAGTGATTGCGCGAAGCCGGCCAGCTCTTGACCAGTCGGAACCCTGAATTCGTAGGCGGCCAGAAAAAATCCAATTTGTTCAGGATTCATTTCTCCAGAAATAACAGCATCCATCAGTGTCTGGGCCTCTTCTAACGTTAAGGGAGCACCAGTAATTAGCATCTTCATCATATTTTTCATATTACACGGCCTCAGCAAGAAAATTTGCCATCATCATTTTTCCATTTTGTGTTGCATAGGATTCAGGATGAAATTGAACACCACTGATATCAAATTCTTTATGCTTAATTGCCATGACTATTCCATCTTCAGTTACCGAAGTCGTTTCTAAGCATGAAGGAAGATCATTCACCATCAATGAATGATAGCGGGCGACACTTGTATCAGACGGCACCCCTTTAAATAATCCTTTCTCATCATGATAGATTCGAGAGCATTTTCCATGAAAGGCACGCGGGGCAAGAACAACTTTCCCACCGAAAGCCAAAGCAATCGCCTGATGACCCAAACAAACACCTAAAATCGGAATTTTTCCAGAAAAAAACTTTATGGCCTCTAAAGTAACGCCTGCATCCTCAGGACGTCCTGGGCCAGGAGAAATAATTAAATGTGTTGGGTTGAGAAGTTCCATCTCCGAGATACTCATGACGTCGTTTCTAATCACGGTGCAAGCAAACCCCAACTCCTGAATCATTTGATAAAGATTAAAAGTAAAAGAGTCATAATTATCTATCAGAAGTATCATACGAAAACCTCAATCATTGGTGACTCTTCAGCGGCTTTAACAGCACTTAAGAGTGCTTTCAATTTATGCTTAATTTCTTGATATTCTTTTTCAGACTGAGAGTCCGCAACAATCCCTGCTCCCGCTCTCAAGATAACCGTTTGATCTTTAATTTCCACCGCTCGTATTGCAATACAAGAATCAAAGCCTCCGCCATGATCAAAGGCCACAACCGCTCCACCATAAAAACCACGTGGTTGTGACTCAAGTCCTGATAGAATTTCCATCGCCCTAACTTTTGGTGCACCAGAAAGTGTTCCGGCCGGAAAACAGGCACTCAACGCCTCAAGGTCAGTCTTGTCTGATTTTTTCTCACCCTTAACCACAGATACCAAATGCATAACATTGCTTAGTCGTAATATTTTTCTAAAAATCTCAACTTTAATTGTTCCTGCTTTGGACACTCGGCCCAAATCATTTCGAGCAAGATCCACTAACATCAAATGCTCGGCACCTTCTTTAGTGCTTCTTTTTAACTGGCGCTCAAGCAAGAGATCATCTTTTTCATCACACCCACGAGGTCTGGTTCCTGCGATGGGATGAGTTTCAAGAATCCCGGCCTTCACTTTCACCAATGTTTCAGGAGAGGCGCCAAAAAAAGCACCCTCTTTAAAATCGAAATAGAAGCTATAGTCCGAAGGGCATCTTGTTTTCACCATCGCATATACATTCAAGGGCGAAGCATTTGTCTTGAATTCAAATCTTTCAGACAAAACCGCCTGAAAAATATCTCCGGCCTTAATATGAGATTTTATTTTTTTTACGTTGTTTTGAAATTTGACTCCGCCCATTAACGACTTGGTACCCTCAAAATCCTCTGAGATCACGACAGGAATTTCGCATGCAAGATGATCTCGAACTTCAAATTCCTCAAGCATAACTTTCAGTTTGCTAGCAACATGAATTTTATTTTTATCATGCTCAAAGATGATCAGATTTTTTGAGAAGAAAATTTCAGCAAGTACTTCACTTGATCCAGATAATTTTTCAAAGTATCCCACTTTCTTTAGTTTGGGCTCTAGCATGCTTACGATTTCATAACCTAAACAACCAAATGCTCCACCATGCTCATAAGGGAACGTACCTTTAACCTCACCCAAGCTCTCAAGCTTCATTGATAAATAATCAAGAAAATTATCAGTTAATTCCTGAGTCACCCCATCCCTAGAACTAATAACTTGGTCACCAACAAGACGCAAAACTTCCTCATGATCCAAACCAATAATAGTCAATTCATTAGACTCAAACAAAAAAGCATTTGGATGCTTTTGCTTCAAGGATATAAAAGTTTTTACAGGATCAATGTTGTTAATGTTCATAACACTCCTGTGAACACTATATATATATGCCGCGTTGACTAAAAGTGAAATATAAGCTACGATTGGTTCCATATGGAAACCAATCGATTACGTCAATTTTGTGTGGTTTATGAGACGGGAAACTTGCGTAAAGCCGCTGACTTGCTTTCTATTTCCCATAGTGGATTAAGCAAATCCATGAAAATGCTGCAAATAGAAGTCGGCTTTCCCCTCTTTCATGCTAGCGGAAGAGGCATTGTTATTTCAGATGAAGGAAATAGGCTATATAAACATGCCAAAGCTATCCTTGCCCAAGTTGAGTTGCTCTTAGGTGGTGAAGTACAGGAATCAAAGATCCTGCGAATTGGGTCTTTTGAAGTTTTCACGACTTACTTTATGGGTCCTTTGTTAAATGAATACTTATCAGGCCGAGAAGTTGAAATTCACGAATTAGTGCCTGGTCGTCTTGAAGAGGCCCTACTCTTTAATAAAATCGATTTGGGAATTACTTACGAACCTGTTCCAAGAAAAGGAATTGAGTACGTTAAAGTCACAAGCCTCTTAATGGGTGCCTTCGCCCTTAAGGGCAGCTTCAAGGAAATGAAGCTAGACCAAATTCCATTTATTGTGCCGGTAACTCCACTTGAAGGAGCTCCATCAGGTGTTAAAGGCCGTGACGCCTGGCCAGATGAAAAAATCGAAAGAAATATTCGCTACAGAGTTGATCTATTAGGAACTGGTCTTGAAATTGCACGTCGAGGCCTAGGTGCCGTTTTTATTCCCAACTTTCTCGCCAAACTCCATAATGATTCAGTCATCCCATCCTTACGTTTAGATGCTATTAGTCTACCTAGGAATATTGGTTCAGTTGTAAGAGATATATACATCGTTAAAAGAGAATCAACAGGCGAAGACCTTTCAATTCGACAAGTCGCCAAAGCATTAAGGAATATTTGCTCTAAACACTGACAATAATTTGAGGATTGTTGTCCCCTAAATTATTTTCCTTTCAATCCCTTCATCGATCTTTCAAACAGTTGTAGACCCTTTATAAAAATTTAAAATATATTGGAGAAAATTCTTTGACTGCTCCTACAATGCTTTGAGCTTTATAAAAGGATTTTTTATGAACGGTCTTTTTGAATCCCAAGATACAAAATTCTCGATCAAAACGGCACTTCTCATTACCCTAGTGCCCTTGCTGATGATGGGGATGGTTGTTTATTCGATTTGGCTTCTTCTTTCAATGAACCACTCCTACTTCCTGGCCAATGGTTTTCCGATTGATTCATTGACCCTTGAAGACTTTATGGCCTATCTGCTCCGGTCCCAACTGGATTATTTGCCCTACCTAGGTGTCTTCTTCGTTGGGGTATTTGCAATTGGAATGTTTCTCGCCTATATAATTCTGCGTCCTTTTAGTCAGCTCACCGAAATGTGCCACGAATTGAAAAATGCCAAAGGAGAGAAAATCAAAATCGTGGGTCTGGGTAACCATAAGCTTCTGATCAAAATGGGAAATTTTCTATGTCTGTATTTTGATGCTCAGAAAAACAAAAAATCTATTGAGGTCCCTCCTGAATTACAAAAAGTGACCGCCCCAGTGATGGATTTTGTTTTTTACTTTCAGTTTTTCTGCATCATGATTATTTTGACTACTATTACTGTTCTTTCGATCTATGTTTTCACTCATCAACTTCACGGATCCATTATTCAGGCAGCAATTGAAATCTTGAAGGCACCAAAAGGTATGGCCCTTTTCCTTTCTTCCCAGGAAAGAGTGATCGACCTTATTGTTCTTGTTCCAAGTGTCCTCTCAGTAGCACTATATGGTTTTATTGCAAAAATCATTATATCAAGAATTCAGGGAGTGACTTACGCCTATGTAAGGGACATCTGTGACGTTGCGGGTGGTAATGTTACCCGTCGAATTAATCCTCGTGAAGATGATCCGGGTCGCCAAGCAGCGGTAGCGGTTAATGATCTACTCGATATATATCATCCGAGGCCGCAGTATAAAGAAAATGTTGCCCATAGAGCGACAGCTCTAAT
>JBILYY010000077.1:0-15132 GCA_044377495.1 Bacteriovoracaceae bacterium
CAAATCCACCCTCTCACCCACTCACAACAGAGCTTACGAGACACACTCTATCGCGCCTTATAGAAGGGATTAAAATCCACAGAGAAATCCCCGACTCTATTTTAGTTTTTACAGGCAAGGGTTGGGCGCATCAGTCAGAGGCAAGCGCCATGAAGGAACTGGCCATGAAGCTTGGAGTGAAGGAAACTGAAATAATACTTGAAGAAGAATCCAGCAACACCTTTGAACATACGACCTATCTTAAAAAAATTGTAAATGATCAGCCTTTCATCCTGGTTACTTCAGCAATTCATATGCCTCGTTCAATGGGACTGTTTTTAAAAGCTGGCTTCAAACCCATCCCCGCGCCAACAGCACACTTACTGCTTGGTGAGCATGAGATTTTTAATATGAAGGTACCGTTTAGTAGTGGGGATAATCTTGAAGCAATAGATCTTTGGTTTAATGAGTTTGTTGCTATTACGTGGGCGAAGATGAAGGGCAGAATATAAGTGGCACGACCGAAGTCATGCCACCCAAGAAAGACTATTTCAAAGTATTGAAAAAAGCTTTTGTAGAAGTACCAGTCGTTGTAGAGAACGAAGCACCTGTCCAAGCAGTAACACCATTTTCAGTTTCTCTTAAAGATAGAGTCAATTTAACTTTATCGCTAGAAGTAAGACTTAAAACAGCGTTTTTAGGAAAGAATTTTCCTTGAAAATTAAGAACGATAGAACCATTTAGAGATGTGAAAATTGCAGAATAAACATTTTCACGAAAACTTCTGATTGTAAGAGTTCCTTTTACACCAGCAAGCTCACCTTTAAGTGAACCAAGAATATCAGCACTAGTTACTTCTTTTGGAGCTTTACCAGCAAATACAGAGCGAGTTGAGAACAATTGAGTTCCTGCGAATTCAATTTTGTCATGCATTGTTGATTCAATCAAACCAGAAATCTCGCCAGTTCTTCTATTCAATTCGAAACTGAATCTGTTTGCCATCTCACCTGATGAAAGGAAAAGACCAGAAACCTTGTTACCACTGATTTCAGCGTTGCTATAAGTATAAACAATTACTTTAAGCTTAGAATTAATGAAAGAAACAACCAAGTTTTTAGAAGAACTTGAATCTAATACTGCAATCTTATCAAAACCTAGAGTGCCAACTGACTGACTAGCATCAGTTAAGCTTACGCTATAAAGACCTTCATGAATCGGGTCAAGGTTCGTTAACTTCATTGTGATGTCAGTGATCAAAGCAGTCGCAGCACGAGCTACCCATTCTTCATCATTCACTTTAACTGAATGATTACGTGCACCTTCCGCAAAAATTACTAGCTCATTAAGTATGGCAACGTCTTCGATCTTAACAAGTTGAGATTGAAAATGAGCTATGAGGTTGTAACGAGAAGTTTGTGTGGCAAATTGCTTATAAAAAGAAACCAGATTTTCACCGTTGATATCTGAGAATTTAGCAAGATTGAACACAATTGTATTAGTCAAATCTGCAGTAGCTCTGACAACCCAGTCTTCATCTTTCATCTCTGTTGATAGCTTACCTAATTCAAGGCTTAGTTTATAAAGGTTTTCAAGGACCTTATTGTCAGAAGCATCTTTAAATTTGCCTTTAAGGTTAATAGCGAACATACCACGTTGATCACCGTTCATAGTTCTTAAAGCAGTCATCTGTTCAGACATGCTGCAAACAGGAACGCCACAAGTTGCGATTCCATCGTCAACTGAAGTTGTCTGAGCAAAAGCTGGACTTAACATTCCGAGCATTAAAGTTAACTGGATAATTTTTTTCATTGAGGACTCCTTATTAAAACTTAAATTGTTTTGTAATTACTTTTCCACTTTTCATTAACACGTTTACATGGCCATTCAAGTTTTCCGCTCCTGAGAGCTTAAGGGAAACAGCGAAACCATCGTAAATGTTAGCAGAAGACATTGGAACAAATCCGAAGTCATCAAAAACGTATTGAACACTCTTGATTGATTGATCGCCAGAAACAGAAAGGTAACATTTGTTACGATCCATGTGAGTTAAGTTAACAATCAATTTATCAGAGTCCGAAGAAGAACCTTTTACATCTCCAAGAGCAATTCTTTCTAAATCGTTAAGCTTCTTTAGTGACTCGTAATGAGCAGCAAATAGCTCCCTAAAATCTTTAAGAAAAATTATTCCTGACTCGGCCAATTGATCTAGAGCAATATCATTTGATTTGAATTTTGCAAGATCACCAGCATAGAAAAGTGCCGTATCATTAAAAACTGACTGCTCAGTAGTTAAATGATCTAACGTGCGGTGAAATGAGTTATTAATGACATAAGACTGATTTGCAAGGGTAGTTTCAACCAGCTCTCTGTTCAGCTTAGCTTGTTCGGTTTTAGAGCCAGCAACTTGAATTCGTCCCCAGTAATCAAAACCAATCCCGCTAAACGAAAGAACTGACCAAGCAATTGAATTCTTGGATTTAGAAGCCGCAGTGATCATGTAATCAGCAGCAACTATTTCGGGAGATCTATCTACTGCATTAAATTTGATAACTTCAGAGGTAAGTCCAAAATCTTCAACATTAAGAAAGGTCCCTTCTGTTTGCAATTCAAGCACTTTGACCTGTGAAGGCATTTGTGAAATCATAATATTAAATGCTGCTTTTTCAGCACTTAAGTAGCCTGCGAACTTAAGGCAAATATCACGAAGATCAAGCAAACGAACTTCAAGAACACGCAATTCAGTTTCAGTACTAAGCCCTAAAGTGACCCTTTCCTCTGTGACTTTATACAACGTCTCTAAAAGAACGAGTTCCATTTTTGCAAGTTTAAGTCCACCCTCTTCTTTTAATACGTTGTAGTAAAGGTGAGCTACTTGGTTTTTAATGTTTTGCTTCAGAGCTTCGCTGCTATACTGCTGCGCCATACTCATGTTTTTTTCGGACTGGACACTGTAAATTTTGGTAGGGAGACTTGTTACAAGTTCAATTAGAATCAAAGGATTCCATATGTTCATGAAATACATTGCGGCGACAGTACCAAGTCCATAAGGAAAGTACTGAGCTCTTGCTAAACCAATTTTCTTCTGTGCTTGAAGAAGTCTTTCATAAGATATTTGAAGATCTAATTGGTCATTAACAACAAGGTCATTAACTTGTTTAAGATTTATAGCATTAGTCTTAGGTGCTAAGACTTCGTAGGCTTTTTCAGAAAGATTCAAATGCAAGTCATTGGCCCTGCCCTTTAAAGGCAGAATCAAGGCGACTGCGACCATTATTATATTTTTATACATCCTAATCTCCAAACTAATTTTTAAAAAGGTGGCCCAATAATTATTTTACGACTACTAGCTCTTCCTTAACGATTACATCGCCAGAAACCAATTGGATTCTTGCAACAACCTTATATTCACCTTTCTCAGATGCTTTAAAATAAAGAGTAAGGTTTGTATCAACGGCCAACATTCTCGTTTCTGTAACTAGGTTCTCAACAGAATAAGTAACTGAAAAAACATCAGCGACTAGTTCTTTGTCTCCAGCAAGGGAAATCCAAACTTTCTTAGATCCTCTTCTTGTTGTTTCTTCCGTCTTGGCCAATTGGATGGCCTGGTATTGAGCAACATCAACACTACTTAATGTTGAATCGATACCAAGAAGACGCTTAAGTTGAGCCACTTTAATGCTTCTTTCCATTTGAAGTTTAACTAAAGCACGTTCCTCAGAAGCAATGTTGCTTTTTGATTCGTAGTATTGTGAAAAAGAAATCGCATTATTCATGAAAAGCTCAGAAGTTCTTTCGCCAAGCTTGATGATCGCTACAATAACTTGTTTCTGAAGATCAATTCTCTGATCGAGGTAATCTAATGCTTCATAAGCAGTGTATACTTGGTTTTTGATTTTAATGGCAATCTGCTCAGCTTGAAGTTCAATAATTCTTGACTTGGATTTCTCAATTGAGAGAGTAGCTCCGTAGTCAAAGCCGATTCCGCTAAAACTAATAAAAGACCATTTTTTCGCAGAAACCATAAAACGAGCCGCTTCTGACTGGTATGAATTGCTTAATAGCTCAGTTGAGTTATTGACTGCAAGATCGGCTCCTTCTTCAACATTAGAAGGAATAACAGATAAATTTTCAACAGGAAGTGCACCTAGGGCCAATTCTTCTTTAGGTGATTTATTTAAAGCGATTAGGAGTGATTGTTTTTCAGCAATAATAAGTGATTCAAGAAGAAATGTATCTTGTTTGTGCTGAAGAAGGCCTCTTTTTGCAAAGAAAACATCAGACGGAGTTGCAACACCAAGTTCTTCTTTCTTTTTAACTTCTTCATAAACTTCATTAAGTTGTGACTCTTGAATTTTCAAAGAAGCCATAAGTGATTCGTGATGCTTCAAATTTAAGAAATTTACAGTAAGACCTTCTAGGATATTTAGCTTGATAGACTCTGTTGTGAATTTCTCTGCCATTCTTAATTCTTTACTTGCCTGGTAAGCAAACCAATCTGTAGGCGTTGGAACAACTGACTGAAGCACAGCTAATGTAGCACTCACATTGATAAGATTGATGTTGGCAGAAGGCAAAAACTGACCAAGTGCCACTGAAACACCCTTCTGTGCCTGATAGTACTTCTCATACTGAATTTTGATGTCGATGTTCTCGTCCAATACTTCTTTTCTAAGATCTTTCAGACTTAGCTCTACCTTTGCAAACGATTGCATCGCAACCATTAGTGTCGCTAGGACAAACAGAGATTTGATTAGTGTATTACTCATAATAAGGACTCCCATAATAGGTTATATAAACGGGGGAGAAGTATAATAGGTAGTGCAACCTTACCATTTAAATCGTCCTAAATTTTGTCTTTAGGTCATTTTTACACATGCTCAAATTGATGACATGCGATCAATTTTTGCACACAGCTAACATTTGTTAATGAATCATCTTTAGATGGTCTTTTGGAACTTTTTCTAAGTGGCAGAAGAGGTTAAAAACTATTCAGGTGCTGCAGGTGTATATATCAAATTTAAGGAAAACCAATTTTTGGTAAAAGCGGCTTTCTTTTGGGTCCAAACAAAATCTGGTCGAGTATCACTTATCCAGTCCCCACCTATCACTTGCCCGTCTTTGTTCACATCTAAATAGTATTCGTAGGTTTTCTGCGCATACTCAGCTTGGTCCGTATTTAGAACAGGATTAAATTTTGGAGCAATTGCAGCAGCATAACTTACGACTGTTTCAACCTCAATTCTCTTGATAGTACCGAAGGCAGATGTTTTAACTGGCCCAGATTCATTTTTGTATGTGGTCTTATAGCTTACGGCCACATGGTTCCAAACCTCTGAATAGCGGTCGATGTCAGCAATAAATCCAATGCCTTCAACACCAAGTTTATTTGATAAAACGAGATGAAAGGCACCGGCATTGAAGTCATCACAAGACGCCTGAAATTTTCTTGGGATTCTAGAATCTGAATTGTAGTTGCATCTATTTCCAATCAAAGTAGCTGGCGTCGAGGCGATATTTGCGTAATAAAAAGACAAAAGACCTGCAACATCACTTGAATAAAAATGAACGGTTATGCCATCGGGGTTAACCAAAGTGACCGAGGCAGGTTCGGGATGGTTTAAGGCGGCCGGCGCATAGCCATGACAGATTCCATGCCATTCGTTTTCATTAGGAGATACCGTGGAATATACCTTCTTAACTGTTGGATAATTGTAATCGCCATTAAAAATATCAAACTTTTCAGCGGGAGAAAGTTCATTGATTTGGTGGGGCTCTAAACTTTTAAGAGCAGCAAGACTAAGGAACTTATAAGTGAAGTTTTGGGGAGTTCCCGCACTCCATCTGTTCGCAATTCCACCAACATAACTTGCCCAATGACTACCAGGCCAACCGAGACGTTGGTCCTTTAAAACACCATTTTCAGGAAGGTCCATCATCTTGCTTTTGAGATCAGGCACTAATTTATACGGGTTATTATCTGGGGCCCAGCCTGATGAAAAAGCGGTCGAAGAAATAAGAATAGCGGCCATCACTAAAAACATATTGGGTTAACCTTAAATAATTGTGGGCTAGAAATAGTATCTAAATCGAGAATAAGCAATATGATTGGATGTAAATGTAAAAAATTCTAGGGGATATAGAGCTTGCTTAAATGCTTGTCTAGTTGCGCTTGAAAATTTTTGAAATTAAAACCAGGAACAGGTCTTAGGATATTGTCTGCTAACGATAAGGAGCCAGACTTTATAGACTCTAACCATAATTCGGCTGCTGACCTGTCTTCTGCAGTACCTTTTCTGTTTAGGATGGCCTCTTCAAGCACCAGAATTTTGCGAAAGGAATGAATGCCCTCAACGGCAAGCATAAATCTAAGCGTTGGGTATAGCTTACGATCAGAAGTCGGCATAAACATGGTGACATCACTCTCGCGGCCATCCAAATCATAGTAAGGGAAATTGTTAGTGGAGCTAGAGTGCCATTCTAGATAATGGGAAAGTCCCTTTAACCTTGAGAAATAAAGACCAGGACCAAAAGTATATCGAGGGTCATCGAGATTGCCTGGAGAAGCATTGTAACTTCCCCACTTAGACTTCCGGTCAAACCCATTTAATTGATTCTTAGAAACATTCGAATAAAATCCATATTCAAAGAACTTCCTCAGTTCGGTAGTTGCCTTGTCTGACTTGGAACCAAATCCTCCAAGATGCATAAATGGGAATACAGATTTCATTTTCTTGGCAAAAGAAACATCTTCGGTCACTTTGTCACTATACCCACCAGCTTCATCGCTAAATGTATGAACAACAAGTGGCATTCCAGGTCGCTCAAGATATGTCCTCAGAAGAGGCGATACTTTTTTAAAAAAATCTTGCTCCGAAATTCCGTCAGGTATTAGTGAACCATCAAGGAATTGCTGGGGAAATTTTCCGCCATAGGAAAAATAAACTTTAGACATTCCCGCCCTATTGGCAGCAGTCATCGCTTCATCTGCATCCCTGGTGTCCAATGTCCAAGAATCTCCATCGGCAATTAATTTGATACCCGGCAAACCAGTAAACGTCGTAAATCCGGCATCGCCTATTGCTCGAATGGCCTGGTGACGAAAATCTTTTTGTATTTTAGATAGCTCAGGGTCGTCAAAATAAGTGGCCGGGATTGGGTCTGGACCAAAAAATCCGACGGGAAAATCAACTTGTGGTAAATCATACGGAATCACTCTCAAATGAACAGGTATTTTAGATGATGAGCTACCATTAGAAAATGTAATGACTCCATCGTAGAGTTGAGGGTCAATACCTTTTTGAATATTAATCGAAAACAACAAGTAAGCCGAAGTCCCTGTCTCGACATTAATTTTATTCTTCATCGTTTTCTTTAGGTATTTCCCAGCAATCATATAAGTTTCATGATTTAAATCGGGGGAGATATACTGAGGAACAAGTTCAAAAACATCTATGCTATCTTTGGGGATTTTTGTTCCACTTTTGGTTTTAAAGTCACTCATCTTCCATTCGACACTATCTGATCCTCTTATTTGGATTATCTGATATGGTTTTTCACCATACCCTCCTTGAAAATTTATGACTTCACCAGATTGTAAACTACTAGTGTTAGGACTTAAGAAGAGTGAAGAATCTATAATTGTCGCAATTTTTTCATTTTTTGATGTGGCATCTGGCTTGTCAACAATTGGCCTAGCCATCCAATCGAACTCATGTTTTGATCTTGCTTCGTTCGCTTGCAAAAAATCTCTTGCAAGTTTTTCATTTGAATTTTCCCACATGACGAGAGTATTTAAACTAATGCCTGTCGCATCCCCTTCAAGCTGAAGATCCATCACACCATTTGAGACAGTAAAAGAAAACTCAAGAGGATGGAAAACTTTTTTCAAAAACAAATCATACGGATGTGAACGCGTGGTTGGAATGATTTTTTCAAATTGTAAAAAGTCATTTAAATAATCTCTGGCATAGGGTCTTGATTCTTTAAAGACCGGATTTCCATTTATATATACGGTTCTATCTTTCCAAAATGATGGGTCCCAGTACCCCAAGCGATCAATAACAAGCTGCATACGGTATTTGCCATTAGGTAATTTGACTTTAAAATGGCCATCAAGAAGTCCAATGGTATAGCGAAGTGAGTTTGCGGCCCACTGAGAGTCTTCTACCCTCCAAAAATGTGGTTTTTCAAATCCAAAACCTTGCTCTTTAGTATACAGATTTTGAGATGATATTTTTGTAAAACCAGATGCCTCTGCATCTTTGTGAGAAGTAAAATCGAAAGCTAAGACACCTTTAGCCGGAATAGGTGCAGGATTACTTGAGAGCTTGATATTGTCGATAAAAGTATCAGATGAAACAGGAAATTTCTCATTCGGATCAACAACAATAAAAAACTTTTTAATTTGAGAACGATTAATAGATCTGAGGAATCGATGAGAACCCCTCTCGCCAAGAAATTGAGTTAATGAAAAATTCAAGTGATTCCATCCGGGAGCAAGATGGGTTTTGTGGTTAAGTTGTGACCAGTAATTATTGCTTAAAGAGTCACCAAGGGTAAGATAGAACTCAACGAAATATTGTTGACTGTTAAAAACATCGAGTTCTATCCTGTCAAAATTGGACCAATTGCCCAATAGATATTCCGATGTATCAAAATTATAATATTTCCTGGTCGAAATTTTCCCCATCTTAAGATTTTCTTGATTCGTAATCGTGTTAAAAGGATGAGAAGGAGATGCTTTATCAAAATCAAGTAATGTTACAACCGCATGAGTTTTATTTGTGATTTTAGTTTGTAGTATTTCTCTTTTCAAAGGCGTAGGAGCTGAGATGCTGATGGCTGCCAGAGGGTGGTTAGTCGGGCTTATCGAAAGATCATCTATCCAAACCTGACCTGGTGATTTCAGTCTAAACCAAATAGATAAATTATTTTTTATAACTTTTAATGTGTAATCTATTTTTCTCCATTCGTAGCTTCCACTTAAGTCCAAAAAAACGTTCTCAGTTCCTTTACCCCCGTCATAGAAATGCCAGAATGTACTACCATCTGGATGTGGCTGGACATCCTGAGCTCTCACATACGCAGTGACCTTATAGGTACCAGGTGAAAGATTATCCCAATTAAAGTGCACTGTCTGAACTTCACCCCAATCAGAAGAAAGCCAAAGACTTCCCTTCTCGTTGTGGCCCACTTTGGAATCGTGTGCCCCGATACCAGTGCCCCAACTTCCCCACTGCTCAGTATTGTTATCAAATCTGAAGGCGATAGCATAAGCATGGGAGGCAAATGTTAGAAAGATAAAAGTAACTAGGAAAAAGAGATGTTTCATACTAGTTTTGAAAAGACTCTGCAAAGCTCAGGGCTTTCAATAAAATCAGAGTGAGTTCCACTAATTTCATACGTATGAACTTTACCAGTAATAGTGCCGGCCCAACCCATTAAAGGATCACTATACCATCCAGAAATTTTCATTTTCGCACGAATAACATGAATGTCACCATTGTAGCTTTGGGCTTGGTATTTCCAAAGGGCATGATAGTTATTCATTTCAATATTAAAAAGTCTAATTTCCAGAGGAATAGGAAGTGCGAGTAATCCGAGAATTTTTACCCTGCACTTGTTAATAAGAACCTGTCTCCTATACGAAAAAGAAATTCTCAAGTTCTTCCAAAAACTTCTTTGATTTTTGTCAAATCTTTTTATGTTGATGTTTGGTCCAAAGGTATCAAACATGACAATTTTCTCGATTTCTTCACCATTTCGAGTTAATTGCTGGGCAACTTCAAGAGCTATTGTCCCTCCCATAGATCCACCTGTAAGATAATAGGGACCATGAGGTTGCACGGCTTTTATTTCATTAATATAGGTTCTGGCCATCTCCTCGATGGAATTTGCCATTGGCTGAATGCCATCCATACCCTTTGATTGAAGTCCAATGATCGGCCGAGTTGCTCCACATGCTGGAACCAATGACATATAATTCAGAACATTCCCACCTACGCCGTGAAAGCAAAAAATCGGATTTTTATCACCAGAGGATTTTATTGATACAATTGAAGAAAAAGCATTAGGAATAGTCGCTAAAGTAATCTGAGATGGTTTTTGCCCCGGTAATTTATTTTTAACTGCACTAACAAAAGAGACAAAGTCAGAAGCTTCTAAAAGTAAGCTCAAGGGTAAATTAATTTTATACTTTTGGGATATTCTTGAAAAAAGCTGTACGGCAAGTAAGGAATTTCCACCGATGTTAAAAAAGTTATCTTGCATCTGAATAGGTGAAATTCCAATAATATTTTCCCACATGAGTTTCAGTTCATCAAAAACTGGATCATTACTTGAAAGCTGTTGAGGAACAATCTTACCAATGGATTGATCTGTAACATCAACAAACTTAGTACCAAGTGTTTTTTTATCAATTTTGCCATTTAAGGTACGAGGTAGATCATGAATGACCACAAAATGTGAAGGAATCATGTATTTGGGTAAGGTATGGCCAAGATTATCTCTTAGCAACTTCTCATCAATAGCCTCCCCAGTCTTCAAAACCACAAAGGCAATAATGCGGACGTCACCAGGCCGTGTTTCTTTAGTAATAACAGCATTTTCTTTAATGGATTTTTCTTTGGAAATGACAGCTTCAATCTCGCCCAACTCGATTCTGTATCCACGGATTTTGACCTGACCATCTTGTCTACCAAGACATTCAATTTCACCATCTGAATTAAATCGGGCAAAATCACCTGTAGCATACAATTTCTGACCATGAATAAATGGGTTATTGATAAATCTTTCGGAGGTTAAGTCGGGCCGTTTGAAATAGCCTTGAGCAAGTCCCTGACCTCCGATAAAAAGTTCACCAGGGCTCCCAATAGGCGCAAGGTTACGACCTTCATCAAGGATATAGGTCACAGTGTTATCAATGGGCTTACCAATTAAAACAGTATGATCTGAAGAATTTAGTTTTTTGCAAGTTGACCAAACTGTCGTTTCAGTTGGCCCGTACATATTCCAAACTTCACCACAAATACCGATAAGCTTTTGAGCAAGATCTATCGGAAAAGATTCACCACCGCACAAAACTTTAAAATTTTTGTTGGCCGTCCAGCCAGCAGATAGAAGCAACCGCCAAGTTGAGGGCGTGGCCTGCATGACATTTATATTCCTCTTTTCGATTATACTTTTCAGGGCTTTTCCATCAATGACGTCGAAACTTGACGCAAGAAAGAGGCTCGCTCCCTTGGTCAGTGGTAAAAAAAGTTCCAAGGTTGCAATGTCAAAACTTAACGTTGTGACGGCAAGGAGCTTGTCATTTTCACTCATTCCAGGCTCTTTCCCCATAGAAACCAAAAAGTTTGACAAGGCCCCGTGAGAAATCTCAACGCCTTTGGGATTACCCGTACTACCCGAAGTATAGATCACATACATCGTATCACTTGAATTTGATAATATTTGAGGAGAATTTGTGGAAACTTGCGGATCGTTGAGCAATTCATCGATTAGAACAAGATTGTTAAATTTAGAAAATCTAGCTGTTAGAGATGGCTCAGTAATGAGTTTTTTAGGGGTAGAACTCTCAATCATGTAATCAAGTCGATCCTGAGGGAATGCCGGATCTAAAGGCACATACCCTGCACCCGTTTTTAATATTCCAAGCAAGGCAATCATTAATTTAATGTCTCTTGATAAAGACACACCAACAAGATCGCCTCTTCCAATTCCGCGTTTAATTAAACCATGAGCGACCTTGTTCGACTCCAGCTCAAGCCCTCTATACGTGATAGATCCTTTATCATTTTCAATTGCCAAATTTGATGGATATTTGTTCGCCATGGTTTGAAAAACTTCATGAAAAGAAACAGGGCCTGCAGTGTCTATCGAAGTATTGTTCCAGTCTTTGAGAATCAATTGCGCTTGAGTTTGTGGCAAAAGAGACTGATTGATTAGAGGTATATGAACGTGAGCACTGAGATTGGTAACAAGATTCATAAAACATTCATAGAATCGTTCAATAGTTATCTCTTTAAAAAGATCCTTCCTGTACTCAAAGGCTCCCTCAATTTTTTTATCACTGGCCTTAATCCATAAATCTAAATCAGTATGGACTGAGGCTTTATCTATATTTATTTGAGTATAAGGATGGCCATTTATAATCGCATGCCGATTACTAACGTCTTGATATGAAAAAAACGTCTGAAAGATAGGCGTCCTTCCGCTGTCTCTTGCGTAGGGGACTTTATTAAGTATCACCTGAAATGGAACATCTTGGTTATCGAATGCTTCAAGGCAAGTTTTGGTAACTTGCTTAAGGGTCTCTTCGAAACTGCTTTGCAGCTGGATATGACTTCGTAGAGCAACTGTATTAACAAAATAGCCAATTGTTCGCAAAAGTTGTGGATTATTTCGCGCGCGAACAGGCAATCCAACGATTACGTCATCAAGATTGGAATATCTGGATAGAGTCACTTTAAAAGCAGTCAGGAGAACATTAAAAAGAGAAGTCCCTTGATCTTTAGCGTAGGCCCGTAGTCCATCGGCTTGATCTGGGCCAAGCATAAATGGCAGCGTTGCACCTTCATGGGTCGCTTCCATTGGGCGTTTAAAGTCTATAGGTAATTCAAGAACGGGCAAGGGACTAGTTAGTTTCTTTTCCCAAAAGTCTATTTGGTGATTCAACTTTCCTGAATCAAGTGACTGATGCAACCAAAGACTATAATCGCCATATGTAACAGACGGGTTGTTAGCAAAATGAGGAATTTCATTTTTTACAAGAGCCGAATAGATGGTATTTAATTCTTCGAAGAAGATATCAAAACACCATCCATCCCAAACAGCATGATGTGGCATGAAGTAGAAGACAAAATCCTCATTTCCTAACTGATAGAGTTTCGCCTTAAACAAAGGGGCAGATTCTTTATCGAAATTTGTATTGGCCTCTCTATTAAGAATATCTGATATCTCGCTTTCTTTTACTTTTACCAATTCTAATTTTGGTAACAATTGGGACGACTGAGCATCCAATACTTTCTGAACAGGAACTCCATGTTCAATTACGATGGCAGTTCTTAAACTAGGATGACGTTGTATCAAGAAATGTAATGTCTTTTCCATGATCGAGCGATTAACCGCAAACTTCATCCTAATACTTGAGGGTAAGTTATGCATCACTGTTCCTGGATACATTTCTTCAAGATACCAAACTTGCATTTGATTTTGAGACACAGGAAAAATTGATCGATTAGGATCACTCGTACCAAATGCAATATTTTCGACTTTAACTTCAACCGAAGTGGGAGGAAGTGCCAACTTCGATGTTAGTTCGCCTAAAGTAGGGTTTTCAAATATGTCTCGAATAGATATTTCTGTTTTAAATTCTTCCTCACAAAGACTTGCCAACTCAACGGCAAGTAGTGAGTGGCCTCCAAGTGAAAAGAAATTATCCCCGCCCACGATGTTTTTAACACCGAGGACATTTTCCCAAAGAGCTTTAAGCCGTAACTCAATTTCAGGATTTACTAATAACTTTTTCGTGATCAATTCAGTTTTGGGCAAAGCGAGTGATGGAATAAAAAGATTGGGGATATCAAAGTCACGAATTGACTTCTCTGAGTGGTCTACGATATTTTCCAAGAGCCTTATATAGGCCGTAAACCAATTGGTAATTGTAGTAGCTTTAAATAGATTATTATTAAACTGGCATTCCAAAATAAGCGTATTTTCACAACTGACGGCATTTATAAAGATCTCAAAGTTTTCAAAGTCCCTTGCTATGGTTGTATAGCTTGATTTTAGTCCTTCAAATTTTAAACCCTGGCCATTCGCCTGTTGATCGATATTAAAGACGATATTTAAGAGAGGTATTTCAGAAGGGTCCCTTTTTAAATTAAGGTCCTTCAACAAGGACCCATAAGAAAAAAGTTGATGATCAAATGAATCCAACATTTTTGTGCGGATTTCTTTGAGAAAGAACTTGAAGCTCTGATTGGGGTCAATCTGCGTTCTTAGAGGAAGTAAATTAACTAAATGCCCAACGAGATCATTTTTCCCAGATGCGGACTGAGCTGCTGAAGCCATCCCTATTACTAGCTCTTCTGCACCAGAAATCCTTGTCAGGAGGACCTGAAAGGAAGCCATTAACAGCGTATAGAGACTGCAGCCTTGAGAGGCCCCAAATTTTTTAAGCTTTATAACTGTTGCTTCTGAAACTTCAAGTTCAACTCTCTCGCTATTGTAAGTCCTAAATTTGGGACGGGGGAAATCCAGAGGTAATTTTTCCGTTTTCAATAAAGACTTAAACTGATTGATCCAATAATCTTTATGAGTCGAATTTAGGCCAAAACGGGATTCTTGTAAGGCGTATTCAGTAAATTGGGCTGCAATTTCATATGAAGGCTTAATATTTTTTTCTAATGCTGTATAAATAGTGCTTAATTCAGTTAAAAGAACCGCAAAAGACCATCCATCACAGATGATGTGGTGGCCGGTAATAACTAGAACAAAATGGCTGTCTGATAATTTAACTAAATGACCAAAAAAGCATGGGCCATTAAAAAGATCGATTTTATTCGTCACTTGGGATTTTTTTAATTTATCCAATTCATTTTCGGAGTCTGATTTCTTAGACCAATCTAAAAAGACAATTGGCTGCGGAACATATTCCTTTATACAAAAAGATTTACCATCCAGACTAAAAATAGACCTTAAAGCGTCATGTCTTTTTAAAACCTCCTGAAAGGCTTGATTAAGAATTTGAGGATTAACTATTCCCTTAAGATCCATAGCGAGCGACTCGTTATAGCAAAGGGTTGAATCCTTATCTAATGCCAGAGTAGCCCAAATCTCTCTTTGGGCTTCAGTCGTTGGTACAGCAATTGAAACTGCACCTGCGCTAAACGGATTATAATTGACCTTTTTCATGGCCTTCAATTCAGTCTTGGGGATCATCGTCATGTTATCCCTCAATCAGATAAAATTCACCGGGGAGTTCTGGATTTTCTAAAAACCATGCAGGATTCCCTTTATCATCACGCCCAAGCTTGGCCCCTGCGACAGGTGGATTTTTCTGATCAAACACACCAGGGAGGCTTACGTTCACTGGAATTGACCCTGGAATAAGTCCCATTGACTGCATTGTTGCAATTCCATTTTTGATAC
>JBILYY010000006.1:0-44757 GCA_044377495.1 Bacteriovoracaceae bacterium
AGAGAAACCATGCATGAATCTGACCTAAAAAAACCCGAGGAGATTGCTCAAGAGAAGTACATGGCGAATAAATCACTCACTTTTTTTGAGTCTATTTGCTCAATTATTGCCACAGAAGTCTCCGCTCTGACCTTTGTCGGGATTCCTGCGTTTGCCTTCAAAAACAACTTTTCTTTTATCCAAATTTATATCGGTGCTATCGCTGCTCGATTTATTATTGCCGTCGTATTTTTGCCTAGAGTCTACGATCAGGGACTTACTATCTACGAAGTCATGGCGAAGGCCACTGGACTTCCATCAGGTCGAAGAACAGTTGCTCTATTTTACTCTTGCAGCAAAGTTATTTCAGTTGGTGTGCGTCTTTTCTCTGGTTCAATTTTGGTTGCACAATTTTTCTCTCTCTCAATTCCAATGGCACTAATCGGTGTGACAATTCTAACTTTGATATACATTCAGGTTGGCGGTCTTAAGGCCGTGGTAAGAACTGATATTTTACAATTATCTCTTTTTATCCTTGGTGGTGCCCTGGCCCATTATTTGATTCCAAAGGTCAGTGGTCAAAACTGGGGTGACATGATGCTCATGGCTCAGGCAGCAGGTAAAACATCTTTCGTAGATTTCACAAACCCATGGCCTTTTGTTATTGGCCTTATGGGTGGATTTCTTTTTGATATGTCGACCCACGGTGTGGATCAGGATTTTGCCCAAAGAATAACAGCAAATAAAAGTATTCGCGGTGGGCAGTATGCCATTTTCTTTTCGTCATTCATTTCAATCGGAGTCGGACTTTTATTTTTAAGTGTTGGTGCCCTTCTTTGGTCACACTACCAAACACACCCAATTCCGGCATCTGTTCCAAATGCTGACCACTTGTTTCCCCACTTTATCGTGAATTACTTTCCGACAGGACTTCGTGGGATTATGGTGGCAGGAGTGTTAGCGGCGACCATGAGCGTACTCGATTCAACCATCAATGCACTGTGTGCAACTTTTTATAATGATATATTTCCTGCTCGTGATCCTAAGAAAATGAAGTTTTATGCATTCACCGATTCCATTCTCGTTGCTGGTCTAATTTTAATTGTGGCGTTGATAGCATCAAACAATGATGGATTGTTACTACTTGGCTTAAAGGCGCAATCATGGACAGGCGGATCACTCCTTGCCTTATTCGTCTCAAAAGTCATTTTCAAAAAATGGTTTCAATATCGACTAACACCAGTAAGTGTTATTGGTGCCTACGCGTTTGGAATGACCGGTGTTTTCTTAAACACACGAGTTCTTATGTGGGACTGGAACCTCAACGTCTATTGGGGATTTATCATGAGTACAATATTTCTTAAGCTCTATTGCACTCTCAAACCAATGAAGCCATTGACTGCTTAGTTTCCCCCTTAGGGATAGCAGAAAGTAGGGCACGAGTATAATCTTGCTTAGCATTTTTATAAATGTTGCTGGCCTTATCCATTTCGATGATTCTGCCAGCGTACATGACTCCAACTTCATCCGCGATGAAATTGACCACACTCAAATCATGTGAAATAAAGATGTAAGTTAAACCAAACTCTTCCTGAAGATCTAAAAGTAAGTTCAACACCTGCGCCTGAATAGAAACATCGAGAGCAGAAACTGATTCATCGCAAACCACAAACTCAGGTCTCAGCATCAAAGCTCTGGCGATACAAATCCGTTGTCTTTGCCCACCAGAGAACTCATGAGGATATCGATTCATTTGATTTGAATTTAATCCCACTTTTTCGATCAAAGCTCTCGCCATATCAAAACGCTGGGCCTTGGTTCCACCTTCATTATGAATAACGAGCGGTTCCATTAAAATATCACTAATTGTCATTCTTGGGTTTAATGAAGAATATGGATCCTGAAAAATGATCTGCATTTTTTTGCGTAATTGACGAAGCTCCTCATGTTTCAAATGAGTGATATCTTTTCCATCATAAATGATACTTCCCGCTGAAGGTTCAACGAGCCTTAGAATTGACCTTCCAAGCGTCGTTTTACCACATCCCGACTCTCCCACGAGACCGAAAGTCTTGCCTTTTTTTATTTTAAAACTTACATCATTTACTGCCTTAAAGTGATCAACAGTTCCACCGAACAACCCACCCTTAATTGGAAATTGCGTTACTAGGTTTTTAACCTCGAGCAAAACGTGGTCTGTCTTATCAGCAACTGTTTCTTTATCAAATACTTGTACGCGTTCAACAGGAATAACTTTTTCCTTACCTTCCTCAGTCATGAAATCACTTACTGTTAACAAACGGCGAGGATTCGCACCGAGCTTAGGTCTACACGCAAGCAAACCTTTAGTATAAGGATGAATAGCGCTTTTGAAAATATTCTGAGCATTGTTTTTCTCAACAACATTTGAACGATACATGACAACAACATCATCAGCAATATCACCGATAACTCCCAAGTCATGCGTAATAAACATCATGCTCATGTGATACTCTTGCTGAAGCTTAAACAAAAGTTCCAAAACTTGTTTCTGAATTGTTACGTCTAGAGCTGTCGTAGGTTCATCTGCGATAAGAAGTTTTGGTTCACAAGATATTGCCATAGCGATCATAACTCGTTGTTTTTGACCTCCAGACATTTCATGTGGGAATTTATGAGCACTTATAGCTGGACTAGGTATTCCAACTTGATTCATTAAATGAACTGCTTTTTCCCAAGCCTCTTTCTTAGACAAGTTTTTATGAATACGAAGGGCTTCAGCAATTTGTTCTCCGACTTTAAACACAGGATTCAAGCTAGTCATTGGCTCCTGGAAAATCATTGAGATCTGATTTCCACGAAGCTCACGCATTTTGCTTTCACTACATTTTAAGAGATCAACACCATTAAACAAAATTTCACCTTGTGGAACGACTGCAGCCGGCTTCTGGAGTAAACCCATGACTGCGAGCGAAGTGACGCTCTTGCCTGAGCCTGATTCACCTACTATGCCGATAGTCTTTCCGAGGGGAATATCAAACGAAACATTATTTACAGCTCGAACGATGCCGTCGCCCGTCTGAAACTCAACCACAAGGTCTTTGACTGATAAAAGTGGTGTTGTCATAGCTACTTTCCTTTTAGCTTGGGATCAAGTGCATCTCTTAAAGCGTCACTTAAAATATTAAAGGCGAGAAGAATAAAAAACATAGCAAATGTGGCCCCTGCTAGCTGCCACCATACTCCACGAACGAGTTCCAATTTGGCGTCATCAATCATTGTGCCCCATGAAGGCTCACCTTGAACACCAAGTCCAAGATACGAAAGGATCACTTCAGATTTGATCGCAATTTGAAACTGAGCAGACGTATTAATAATAATGATATGACTTACGTTCGGTAAGATATGACGAAATAATTTTCTAAAGTGACCGCCGCCAATTGCACTTGCTGCCTGCACGTATTCTCTCTCTTTGTGCTTCATGACCTCGCCTCGAATCAGGCGGCAAAGAGTCACCCAGCTCGTGGCACCCAAAGCAATATAAACGGCCACAATTCCCTTACCCAGGATGAGAGTAATTGAAATCAAGAGCATAATATTTGGAACGGAGGAAAAAGTTGTGTAAAGCCACGTGACGAAATCATCAATCCAGCCGCCGAAATATCCGGCCAACGCCCCTAACAATACCCCTATCGGGATAGCTATAATTGAGGCGGCAACTCCTACTGACATGGCGACTTGTGTTCCACGGATAACTTTTAATAAAACACTTCTGCCAAAAATGTCCGTCCCAAATAAATTTTCTAAGGAAGGGGCCAGATTTGAAGCACCCACTTCCTGTGACCAATTAGCGGCCACAAAACCAAGAGCAGAAAGAATTGCAATAATAAAATATGTAAGCACAATGAATAATGAAACAAGCGCCAGCTTATCCTTAGACAATCTCAAAAAAGCATCTTTCCACAAAGAATTAGATTTCATCAAAACCTTATTATTTAAACTTTATACGAGGATCAGCAACCGTGTACAAGATATCGGAAATTAAACCGAAAATGATGTAGCCGACACTGGATATAATTGCCATGGCCTTCATAACTGGAAAATCTGAAGAATTTAAAGCATTCAGGGTCATTCCACCTAGGCCAGGAATACTAAAGAAGTTTTCAAGTAAAAGTGCTCCTAGAATTAAGGAGGGAATCTGGATCACAACATAAGTAATGATCGGAATCATCGCATTTCTCAAAACATGATGAAGCAAAATTGTCATTTCTGGGAGCCCCTTTGAACGGGCCGTTCTGACATAGTCCTGATAAATCTCATCTAGGATCACGGTTCTAAAAAATCGAACGTCAGGTCCAATACTTAATACAATCCAAATGATGGCAGGTAAGGCAATATAGGGAATAAAATTTGGAAATCCGTCTTCAAAACCGGATATTTCAAACCATCCAAGTTTGTAAGCAAAAAACCATTGAAAGAAAAGTATGTAGGCCAGCGCTGAAATACTCATCCCCGCAATACAAACAACGCGAACAAATAAATCGATACCCTTACCACGGTAATAAGCAACGAAAACTGAAATAAAAAGAGAGATAATTGTTGAGATGATAAATGCTGGAACTGATAAGCACAGTGAAGGATACGCTCCTTGTACAATCATTTTAGAAATTTCTTGTTTGGTCGCCCAAGAATGACCAAAATCAAAAGTGAATGCCGATTTGACGATGTCTACATATTGCAAGAACAAAGATTTATTCAATCCCAATTGTTCTTTTAGTTCGGCCATCTGACGAGCAGTTGCATGTCTTCCTAAAAGAACCGCAGTTGGGTCACCTGAAACAACGTTAAATAAAACAAAAATAATGAGACTTACTCCCAGCAGGACTGGGATCATATAGAGCAGTCTACGAATTATGTACTTTGTCATTTATACCTTTAGAACTTTTTACTTAACTCTTTTTTCACTTCTAAATCAACGCTTAGATATTGAAACTGTGTATGATTGAACTCCATGAACTTGTAGTTTTTAAGCCATGCCTGAGAAAGATAAAACTTTGTACGATGAAAACCGAAAATCCAAGGATTCTCCATACCAATCGTTTCGTTCATTTTTTCATACATAGCACTTCTTTCAGGCGAATCCTGAAGGATGGTGGAAGTTTTAAATAAATTATCAAAAATAGGATTACAGTAATTCGATCCATTGGAACCAGGAGAAGCATTCGGGCAATAGAGAAGTCCTAGAAAGTTTTCAGCATCCGGATAATCAGCTCCCCAAGCCATTGTATACATTTGATGCTGACGTTTCGTCACTTTGTTCACAAGTTCAGGCCAAGTATTCATTCCTACTTTTATCGTTACACCTATTTTCTCAAGATTTTTTGCAAAGTGCTCAATAATCTGACGTGCAACCGTTTCATTTCTAGTCTGGATAGTTATAGGAACTAAACCTTTGCCACCTGGATAGCCGGCTTCAGCAAGAAGCTTCTTAGACTGTTCTAAATCAAATTTAACATAAGGATTTTTAAATTCCTTGCGGTACCCACCGAGTCCAGGAGGAATCACGCTCTGGGCTTCAAGTGCTGAGTTATTATAGAAAAGCTTATTGGCCTCTTCTCTATTCCAGGCAAGTGAGATGGCCTGGCGAAGTTTTTTGTTAGTTTTGAAAAGAGGATCATCATTATTAAACGCAAAGAATGTTGTATCTAGTTGCGCGTTTGCAAAAAGACGGATCCCTTTCGATTTTAAATCAGGGGCCAATTCTTTACCGCCAACAACGGCAGAATCAAAAAAGTCTTTTGGGATTT
The DNA here is from genome assembly GCA_044377495.1 of Bacteriovoracaceae bacterium. Classification (GTDB taxonomy): domain Bacteria; phylum Bdellovibrionota; class Bacteriovoracia; order Bacteriovoracales; family Bacteriovoracaceae; genus Peredibacter. Next base: position 5,766 of record JBILYY010000006.1, read on the forward strand.
CAAATAGATCTGCTTTCGCTTTTTGGAAAGAAAGCCATTTTGGTTGAGCCTCAACAATAATATCAACAATAATTTTATCAACTAATGGAATTCTTTTTCCAGCATCAGCGAGCAAACCTAATTTGTCATCGCCTTCCTCGCCTTCTGAGGGATAAAATTTCTCACGAAAAGTTGGGTTCTTTAAATAAACGATCCTGTTCGTTTGATCAAAGACGGGAAGAATAAATGGGCCAGTTCCAACAGGGTGGTTAAGAAATTCTTTCCCAAAGTGCTCCACAGCTTCTTTAGCAACAATAGAAGTATAAGGCATTGCTAGTGCGTAGAGGAACTGAGGAAAAGGCTTCTTTAGCTTGATGGCCAAAGTATGGTCATCAATTTTTTTAAGACCTTCAATTTCTTCAGAGTAATTAGATGATTCAAGTGCAGCGTTTTTATCTTTCCATTCATTTAACCCTGCAATCCGGTCATCCAGAACCCACCAACCTTTCGCTTGGAGTTTTGGATCAGCTAGACGCTTAAGAGAATAAAGAACATCATCAGACTTTAGCTCACGACCCTTACCACCGGGGAAGGCCGGGCTGTCGTGAAACTTAACGCCTTTTTTAATTGTAAAAGTATAAGTAAGACCATCTTCACTTACTGTCGGAAGATTCTCAGCAAGATTTGGAATTAATTCATATGGCCGCTTAAGAGGATGAAATTCAAACAATCCTTCGTAAACTTTCCCGGCCTCATTTCCAGAATACATATCCGAAACTTGAATTGGATCAAAACTTGCAATTTTTTCTGGTGAAATGAGATTCAATTCTCTTTCATCAAAATTTCTGTCTTTGGAGCAACCCCATGACAGCATTAAAATCCCAGAAAGTACCAAAACTAGACGTTTCATAGCTTAAAGCTCCTAAAAAATGGATATCAATAATTGTATTCGTATCCTTTATATTATCACTATAAAAACAGTAAGCCCCTGACAAGAGGTGCTTTTTGTCACCATTTAGGTCAACTATTTATATTTTTACTTCCAGAACAGTTCTAAGGAGAGCAAAGTCGGCGTGGGAGATGATTTGTTTTTAGAGTGAAGATAGATGTTACTTCGTCGGAAGATAGATTCAGTAAGATTCATCGCAGTAAACTCAATTTCAAAGTCTTCAGAAAGAGATTTTTTTAATGAAAGCTGCTTAGAAGTGGCCTCAACCTGATAAATAGCCTCGCCTATCCGACACTCTTTTTGTGAACAAGAAAGTTCTAAACCCAATTTCTTATGCAAAATCAATCGCATGATACTTCTGAGTTCCAAAAGAAAATCTTTGCTCAAGTGGGGAGATTGTTTTTGTGATTTTAGGTAATCTCTGATGCCTTGTTGGATTCTGATTTCCAGTCCATCTGCCTTGTCCTCGTCTACGCTTACTTTATCCAGGTTCCTAAGCATAAGGACTTCTTCACCATGAAGGGGAATATTGGCGGCCAATATCCAGTCATTATTTTCTTTTAAAAGCGCATCAAAACCAAAAAGATACTGCTGCCGATTGATCCCAAGACGACCCTTACCCTCGCCCGTTCCTTGTAGATAAGAAACAAGGTCCTCAATTTTCTTTTCTTGAATATTTTGACTTTTAAAAAGTGAGCAAGAGCTTACAGTTACAAATAGAATTAAAAGATATGTACGACTCAACATACCTTTTAGTCCATTTTTCCTGATGCGGGTAATCTGTCTGTTTCAAGCTTTTCAAGAGAAACCATAATTTCCTGACGTTCAGTTGTAAACCGCACATGCTTTAAAGCTGTTTCAAGATAAGATTTTGCCTTCTTAAAGTCTTTAAGTTCAGCATGAACAGTTGCCAAATGTTTTAAAATTTCAATATCATCAGGAACTTTAGACAGGGCAAAGGCTAATTCAGCTTGAGCTTTTTTAATGTCGCCTCTTTTAAAGTAATACCAGCCCAAAGAATCCCTGATGTATCCATCGTCAGGACTAATTTTAAGTGCCGTTTGTATAAATTCAAAAGCACGGTCCATTTCATTCCCACGTACAACCATCGAATATCCAAGAAAATTCCAGGCATGAGCATTCTTAGGTTCTTTCTCGATAATTCCCATTATCAAGTTGGTCGATTCTTCAAATTTATTCTCTTTCTCATAAAGGTTGGCCAGGTAGTATTTGTGCTGAGTGGAAAAGCTTTTCTCATCTTGAACCACCATCATTGCTTCCATCGCTTTTTTGTATTGGCCTGTACCTTCATAAAAGCCAGATTTAACTACAGTAAACTCAACTCTTAGATCTTTATGCTCTTCAATTTTTTTATTAACAAAACCAAGAAATTGCTTTTGCAACTTACTTTCTTCCTGAGAATCGAATTCTGCTTGGGCCAAAGAAGAGAGCATATTTGCCATTTGCACTGAACTATCAGTATACAGACCGCTGCTTGAAGGGATTTGATTAAAGTATTCAATCGACTCCTGGAACTCTTTCATCTCCTGATGAATTGCTCCTAAATAATAGAGGATTTTATCTGATTCCGGAGCTGCGGCAAGAAGATCTTTAAATACTGAGATTGCTTCAGGAAATTTTTTAGCATCAGTGTAGAGAACGCCAAGCTTAACTTTTAAATTAAGATTATCAGGTTCAAGATCACTTAGCTTTTCAGCATAAGGAATCACTTCATTATATTTTTCTCTAGTAAAAAGAATCTGAACCATTCGGCTAAGGATTGGAGCATCGCCAGGGCTAAAAGTTAAATGTTTCTCATATAACTTGATGGCAGCACCAAACTGTTCACGATCTTCGTACATAAAGCCCAGTGCAGACACTGACTGGCTTAATTCCGGTTGTTTTTGATTAGATCTTTTAAAATAACTGATCGCTTGATCCAGCTTATTTTGATCAATGCTCATTTTACCCATGTAATAATCGTAGATCCCGCTCTTAGGGTTGTTTTTAGCGCATTTGTTTAAATACTGATAAGCCTTGGGCATGTCCTTAGAAACAGCAAACGACTTACTTAGAAAAATACAAGCGTCTTCATTTTTTGGATTGATCGTTAAAAGGTCTTTGTAAAGCGCTCCAGCTTTTTCTTCTTTATCTAGCCCAGTATAGACTCCGGCCAGAATCATTCCCACTTTCTCTTCTTTACCTGCCAGATAAAGCTTTTCCAGAACTACTTGGGCTTCTTCAAGATTCCCAACACGAATTAGGCTTATGGCATATTTTTTCTGAACAAATCCATCATCAGGTGCAAGATCGGAAACATATTTAAAAAGAACTGAAGCGGTAGCAAAATCGCCTTCGAGCAAAGACATGTTTGCCTTCAAAAAAAGATCGCTCGAAAGATAATTCACAGATTGCGGATTATTTTTGGCTTGAATAACCATTTGCTCTAATCGTTGTGAAGCGATGATAAGTGCTTCTTTGTTTAGTTTATCCATTTGTTCCGGATCCAAATCAGCATAGGACTGCGGTTTAGATGAAAGGAATGAACAACTAGCAAAGAATTGTAGAAAAACTAGGGAAAGCGGAAAAAGCAATCTCATTGGCATCCTGCTCTGGGTAAGGGCCATTCAATTGGCCACTTTTTACACTTTTCGGCATTTGCAGCTAGTTTTTGAGAAAATTGGACATTTGGATTAAAAATACACGATCTATAGAATTGAGCCGCAACGCACCGTAATTACATTGCCAACCTTAAGACGAAGGGGGAAAAAATTACCCTCTTAAGGAAGAATTATTTTCCTTATGAATTATTTTTGACTGAACGAGTTGACTTGTTTGGCGGGTCTTAGTAAAACCACCCCGATTCGAAGTGTGTAGCCAATGCGCAAAAACAAAAGTTCTTTGTGTGGTGCCCACTTCTAAATGAAAACCATTAACTAATATACCTTTAAAATGATTTAAAAGGGTATAAACCACAAATAGGGGAATAACATGAAAGACGTACGTATCATCAAGCGTTACCAGAATCGCAAGCTCTACGACACTTTCCAAAGCTGCTATGTAACTCTTGAAGAGATCGCTCAGATTATCCGTGAAGGTCACGAAATCCAAGTTATCGATAATAAGTCTAAGAACGACATTAGCTATATGACTCAAATCCAGCTTCTTTTTGATCAAGAGAGAAAGTCTCTTAAGCCAGGTAACGTTAATCTTCTTAAGCGTGTTATCCGTTCTGAAGAAGGTACTCTTACTGGTTATATCCAAGGTCTTGAAAGCAAGTTAAACCTTACTTTCGAAGTTCCAGCTGCTGTTGAAGCGGTTATGCCGTTCATCGCTACTAATTTGAATTCTTCTATGGAAAATTCAACTACTCTGAACTAATCTAAGGTTCATGAGTAACAAAAAATTTACAGCTATACTCATGGCCCTTGTGGCCATGGGTTTTTTTAAGTCCTCTCTTTCTTTTGCCCAGTTCAACGCACCCAAACCGTTGAACATGAATACCTCGACCCAGATGCCAAGCTCCAAAATCAAAACTCCCGATACTAAAAAGCAATTAGTCGAAGACAAATCTGCTGGAGTTAATGAGCTTGATGAAGAGTCTAAAGAGGATTCCTCTAATAATCAAAACTCTGCTGCCTCTCCTCGTAAACTTCATCAGCACGGAGTAGGTATCGGCCTCGGTGAAACTTTTCTATTGGGCAAATATTCTAAATATGGTGCGGATAAAATCACAGCGGATATTCTCTACTCATACGCTGCAAGCTACTCCTTTGATCTTCTCGTAAATGCTCATATGTCAGAGCATGAAGACAAAAATGAGCGTATGAAAGTGATGGGTCTAGCGACTTCAATCAAAGGGCGCTTTGTCGAATACGATAATTTCTCCCCCTACTTCCTTGGAGGTTTGGGCTTTTATGCTCCTCAGGCGAAGCGAGTTGTGAACGGAGATAATCAGTGGTCTGACCGTAAAATCACGTTTGGCTTAAATTTTGGTGGTGGTGTTGATCTTAGATTAAATGAACATTACGTCGTTGGTATAATGGGACAAATGCATTGCCCGTTTGCAATACAACAAGATGAAGGTCCTGACGTACAAGGCTACTATTTTAAACTTCTCATTACGGGAATGTACCTTTTCTAATGACTACACAACCTCGCCGCCTCTACATTTTCACTGGCAAGGGCGGCGTGGGAAAAACCACACTCAGTAAAGCTTTCGTACGCTACTTGGTTGAACATGACCATGAAGCTGTCTATTTAACGTTTAAAAACCAATCTCTAAGTGAAACACATAAGGACAGCAATTCTGAAACGACTGTAGATGGGATTAGAGAAATCTCGTTGGATCTTGAAGAGTCGGCCAGAACTTATATTGAAAGACGGTTGAGTTCAAAAATGATTGCCGGCTGGATTGTAAAAACGCCCTTCTTTCGGGCGTTAATCAATATGGTTCCGGGATTTAATTATCTTATATATCTTGGAAGAGTTCTAGAATATGGCAAAAACAACCCAAGAATGATTGTGGTTCTTGATGCACCTGCTTCAGGACATGCACTTACGATGGTTGAATCGACCACAAACTTTCAGAATATTTTTGAATCAGGAATCATTTTTGACGACACGAGAAAAATGCTCTCTAGATTGAATGACCCTGATTACACAAAAATTCATGTTGTGAGTCTACCTAGTCAGATGTCATGGCAGGAAGCCATTGAGCTCAAATCTGGCCTTAAGGAAAGAACCCCTGTTGACGTGCATATTACCGTTAATAACTGCCTCTACCCTCTGGTTGAACAAAATCTCGCAGATTTACCGCCAGGACTAAGGGAGAAGGCCCTAAATGAAAAACGGATCATTGAAGAGCATCAATCAGAGATGCAATGCATCCTGCCACACTCCCTGGGAATTAATTCTAAGACTGTGGAGTTAGATTTAGTAGGTTCTCTCTCAAAACTCATATAGAATTCCCAAGTGACCATTCTCACTAAATCATTCGAAATATTTTGTGGCACCGGCGGTGTTGGAAAGACCACCCTGGCCACTTCAAGGGCCTTAAGCCAGGCCAGCTCGGGACTCAGAGTCCTGCTTATAACTATTGACCCTGCAAGACGATTGAAAGATCTTCTCAAACTAACGGGTGACTCTGTGGGTGAGGTGACATCTGTCGAAGTGAGTAACATTAAACTTGATGCACTTCTCATGTCTCCAGAAAAAACTATTCAGAGAATGGCAGTAAAATATCATACCCCTGACTTGGCATCTAATCGCATAGTGAAAATCTTATCCAGGCCATACGGCGGTATGAATGAAATTCTTTCTCTAGTTGAAGTGCAAATGCAATTTGATTCGGGCAAGTACGATGTGATTGTTTTAGATACACCACCTGGGGCACACTTCTTAGATTTCCTAGAAGGCATCGGAAAGATCCAATCTTTTTTTGATCAAAGTTTTGTTGAATTATTTACCTATCTTGGTTCTAAAACAGTTAATGCTGGAAAAAAATTTGGTTTTGGAATTATCAACCGCGTGATTTCGGGAGGACTCAGAAAACTTTTGGGTTATTTACAAAAAGTTACTGATGCCAAATTTATTGAAGATTTTATTATTGCGGTTCAGATTATTTACAAATCAAAAGAAGCTTTCCTAAAGGGCTTAAGCCTTCAGGACAGACTAAAATCAAAAACTGAATGCAACTGGTTTCTAGTGACTTCTGTTGAGCAAGGTAAGGCACAGGAAGCACTCGAAATGAAACAACATGCAAAAAGTTTTATGCATCAGGATCATTTCTTGGTTCTAAATAAATGTCTTGAACAAGAAATGAGTAATTGGAATCCAGTAGATGAAAAACTTCAGGCAATAAAAATGTCATTGGATAGTAGAGAAAAAGAACTAAAGATTATTCTTAAACAATCCTTTCCAGTTGTTCTGGAATTTCCAGAAGTAATGAGCCTTGAGCCCATCGAGCACGTCATAAACCTCACTAATAAATGGAAAACCTATGCCATATAAAGTTTCAACTAAAGCCGAACTTGAACAGTTCTTCTGCCATAACTGGAATGAAATTAATCAGTGGATTGATAAAGAGCAATCAATGCTCACTCAACCACTTACTTCAAGTGTTGATGTTAGGGAGAGCAAATCAAAATTTGCACCAGTTGATCACAACATGTATCCAGCTGGTTTTAATAATCTCTGCAGCAAAGACCTCCTACACTGTGCAGATAGATTTAAAGAAGCTTTTAATCAGATTAACCCTAAGATAAAAAGAATTGGACTGCTGCCAGAATCACACACAAAAAACAAATATTATCTCGATCATCTGCATAAGCTTAAATCAACTATTGAAATGGCAGATACTGAAGTCATTTTTTTCTCACCAGATAAAGACCTCTTTAAAGAAGCGGGATCGACAACGATTGAACTTGAATCGTTTTCAGGAAACTCTATCATTATTTACGAGGCGCAAGTGCTGAATGGGACATTTCAAGCCCTGAACCCAGAGATCAAATTTAATTTTGATGCAATTGTTTTAAACAATGATCAATCTAATCCCTTACCTGTGGACTGGAAGTCAATATCAACGCCCGTTTTGCCTTCTCCATTTGTAGGTTGGTATAAACGTCAAAAGAATCATCACTTCAAATGGTATAAAACAACGGCCAATCAATTTGCAGGACAGTTCAACATTGATCCTGATCTTATACAGGCCAAGTTTTCAACTGTTGAAAACGTTGATTATAATACCAAAGAAGGACTCGACGAACTTGCAAATGAAGTCGATAAACTGCTTGCAACACTTCCGGCCGATTCACATGTCTTTGTAAAAGCCTCGCAAGGTACTTATGGAATGGGCATTTCGGTTGTACATTCCGGTGAAGAAATTATAACGATGAATCGCAAGATTCGTAACAAAATGGATGTTGGAAAAAACAATCTAAAATTCACTTCTGTTCTGATACAGGAAGGTGTTGAAACGATTGTTAAATATGACGAAGCTCCAGCAGAGGTGACTATCTATCTAGTTAACGGCAGAAGTTCTGGTGGCTTCATGCGTACAAATCCTCTTAAAGGAACTCAGTCGAACTTAAACTCTCAAGGAATGATTTATCAAAAGCTTTGCCTTTCAGATGTTAAACAAGATTGTGATCACAAAATGAAAGAAGCCGTTTATTCAGTTATAGCGAGACTATCGACCCTGGCCGCCTCACACGAAATGAAAGAGTTAATGGAGTAAAAAATGAAAAATATGAAATTTGAAACGAGAGTCATTCATGTTGGTGGCGAACCAGATCCAACAACTGGTGCGATCATGCCACCTATTTATCAAACATCTACCTATGTGCAATCATCGCCAGGTGAACACAAAGGATATGAGTATACTCGTTCACATAACCCGACTCGTACTCGTCTCGAGGAATGCCTTGCATCTCTCGAAAATGCAAAACATTGCTTTGTTACCGCAAGTGGATTATCGGCATCCACCTTAATTATGCATATGCTTCCGAAGGGATCAAAAATAATCTGCGGTGATGATGTATATGGTGGAACATATCGTTTATTTGCAAAAGTTTTCCCTGACATTCATGAATTTAAATTTGTCGATACAACCAACCTCAAAAATCTTGAAACGGAGATTGAGGCATTCAAGCCTGCTCTTATTTGGCTTGAAACACCTACTAATCCTCTTTTAAAGATTTCAGATATTGCTGCTGTCTCTGCTTTAGCGAAAAAAGCAAAGGCCCTCGTGGTTGTAGATAATACATTTATGAGTCCATTTTTTCAAAACCCTCTAGACCAGGGTGCGGACATCGTCCTCCATTCCATGACAAAATTCATTAATGGTCACTCGGATGTTGTTGGTGGTGCCATGATGTTTAATTCAGATGAGATTCGCGAAAAAATATTTTTCTACCAGAATGCTATTGGACCTTGTCACTCACCTTTTGATAGTTGGCTAGTGCTAAGAGGAATCAAAACATTAGCGATAAGAATGAAGGCGCATGAACAGAACGCATTCAAAATTTCAAATTTTTTAGAAAACCATCCCAAAGTTGAAAAAGTTGTTTATCCGGGACTAAAATCTCACCCACAATACGAGCTTGCAAAAAAACAAATGAAGGGCTTTGGTGGAATGATTACTTTCTTTCTAAAAGGGGGGATTAATGAATCCCGTCGTTTTCTGGAAAATGTTAAGCTATTTGCTTTAGCAGAAAGTCTTGGTGGTGTTGAGAGCTTGGTAGATCATCCAGCAATTATGACCCATGCTTCAATTCCTAAGGCCGTTAGAGAACAATTAGGTATCCACGATAATCTCATTAGACTCTCCGTGGGTATTGAGGACAGTGATGATTTAATTGCTGATTTAGAGCGCGCTTTTAGCAAGGTCTAAAAGATTGCTTTTGCTGGGTCCTGATATCCCTCAGCTTTTGTCTGTTGATCAGCAGGACTAACTTTTGATTCTTCTGGAGTAGCGGGAGCAAGGGGGGCAGGAACCTCTTTCATTTTCTCAATAAAGATATCCTGAACCTCAGTGTACCTACTGAACACAACAGAATCATTGAGGTATTTTTTTAGCAATAGGTAACTACAATAAGTTCTTCCATGTGCCGAATTTAAATTATCTCGATCACCTTCGGCGAAAATAAGACCATCATCCTGAATGACATCCATCATTGTAAAATATTGAGAACAAAAGTCACTTGTATCACGAGAGTTATCTTTTTTAGTGCACTCTGCTTCTTTTTTTGCAACATCAACACCTGTCGCTGATGTCACCTTTATATGAACCGGTTCTCGACATACATCAACAATCCATTCTTTTGGCAGATATTTTTTGTGCGTAATATGAATGATACAATTCTTCTTTTCAATAAAGAATTCCTGTTTTAACAAACCGAAAAGTGGTCCCTTTTGTACCATCTTCATTTTGTAAGAAGAATCAAGGCAACTCTTGGAGCTGAACCTAGTTTGAGCTGAAGCTGATCCAATAAGAAGAATGCTAATAATACTAGATTTGATGAATTGCATGTCTGTTTACCTCCATCATCACTACTGTTGCATCTTTACTTAGGAAATCCGTTTCTTTAACTAAGCTTAGTTGTAGAAATATTTCCATCATAAGATCCGTTTGAGTTAGCTGATGATGATCCTTTAAGAATGAATATAACTCTTTTTTAATTCGACCTTCTCTCCAATTAAATATAAATCCAGGAGAGAATACAATCATTTTTTCTGCTTTTGCTAACTGGTAAGGTAAAGAAACTGTCGAGCCCAGCGAGGCACTAAGTCCGAGGTCTAACTTTCCGTGCAATTGGCTATAAAACTCAGTTTTACCCCAACCATGAACCTTAAGAGTCAGCTGAGAGGTGTCCATTTCAATAACAATAACCTCGGCCTCAGACTTCTTCTTCTTAGCACTATTTATGGTCTGGATTTCCGTGCGTGCATCTAAAAGAAAGGCTTCAGGTTGAAAATCTTTTTGTTTATGGAGATTAAATACACCTATAAGTGAGCTTGAAATCAGATAAGACTGACTTGAGAGTAGTATCTGGTAGACCTTATTTCCAGTATGGTGAAGATCGTAAAACTCTCCTCCTCCACCATCCCCTGACGCGTATTTATTTAAAAATGAAACACCTTTAATCTCTTCACTTCTTTTAGGAATAAGTACTTCATGAATTTTTTTCGCCTTTAACATTTCAGATTCAGCACCTAGTAAGGCCTGATCCAATTCTTGGCTAAACTTTACAATGTGCTTCTGGAGATTCTTCTGCTCCTCTAATATATTCCATAAGAATTGAAGCTGATTTGAAAGCATAGTCCATTCAAGCTGTGGCATAGGAAGAGAGTACTCCCCAATAATTTTAGTTAGGAATCCAGCTTGATCCTGAACCCAATTTTGAGCAGTCAAATTTTGTTGTTCATGAAAAAAGATCACGCCAAGAAATGTATTTAAAACAACTTTAAATTTTTCCTGAAGATCGGGATTATTAAGAACAGTCTGAGTATCCACTAAAAGAACATCGGCCCTTCTATTCAAGGGGAGCTCACAAAGCGACTCCAAAGTATGGGTCTGATGACCCTCATAGAAGTCAAAGATGCCAAATCCCTGATCTTCCAATTGCTTACCCAAAAATTTACGTTCGTCTAATAGGACCATTTAAACACCTTGAATTCTTCTCTTTTCAATAACTTAAGACATTATCTTCTACCCCCCTTATTTTACTGTTTATTTTTCTGCAAAACAACCGAAGAGAATTCATCGGGTGAATGCATTTATTGCTAATTCACTTTTACTGAGTTGGATGAACTTATGAAAAAAAATAATGTCTTTGAGCTTCCATCATTGAGCACTGCCCTCTCCTTATTGGGTATGGCAGGCCAAGTTGAGCAGCTTAAAAATGAAAATAAGAAGATTAGTGAACAAGCAGCTCGTACCATCCTGAAAGCCCTTGACGCAAAAGACAGCTACACTTTCGGCCATAGCATGAGAGTTGCCTATTTTTCATTGGTAACAGGAAACGAAGCTAAACTCTCAAAAGATGATATGTATGAGCTAGAACTTTCAGCTATATTTCATGATATTGGCAAAATTGGCACACCTGATATCGTTTTAAACAAACCTTCCCGTCTTTCTGAGGATGAATTTCAGATAATGAAGCAGCATCCTGAAAAAAGCTGGGAAATACTGCAAGATTATCCTGGATTTGAAAAAATTGCTGCAAATGCTAGATTTCATCACGAAAGATATGACGGAAAAGGTTATCCATTAGGCCTCAAGGGTGAAGAAATTCCGACCGCGGCACGAATTATACTTATTGCTGACACATTTGATGCCATGACTTCATCGAGACCTTACCGCAAGGGCTTAGCTTATGATGTGGCGTTTGATGAACTTATCCAGTTTTCAGGAACTCAATTTGACCAAAATCTCGTAAAACTCTTCATTGAGGGAATGAGAAAAGAAGCTCTTAAGGGCGAAGAAGAATTTTTTATTCCATTAATGGATAGAAAATTCAATAAAAACGCGGCTTAATTTCCAGAACAAAAACCTGTTTTAGCATTAGAAGAAACCACTCGGTTTTGCATGGATTCACAACCCTTCTTACTGGTATAGATGTTGAATGGATAACATTCAATTTTTTTCTTTTTAAAAGTCGTAGAAGAAAAATTATCCTCACAAGATTTGTAACTCGGCCCATCCACACATGCCCAATGTTTACCTGAGCAGTTATAAACTAATCCACGGCCTTTATATTCGTAATCAGGTGGACTTACATATTCTTTTTTAACTTCTTTTGGTTGATCTTTTTTAACTTGTTTTTCAAGATCTTCCAAAATTTTATCGGTCATCGTACTTTCGTCAGTGTCTGTGGTTTGGCCATCAACTGTATCAGTGGATGTATCTGCAGTCGTATCTTTCGGTGATTCTGCAGTCGTATCAGTCGGCGTTTCTGCAGTCGTATCAGTCGGCGTTTCTGCAGTCGTATCAGTCGGCGTTTCCGCAGTCGTATCAGTCGGCGTTTCCGCAGTCGTATCAGTCGGCGTTTCCGCAGTCGTATCGGTCGGCGTTTCTGCAGTCGTATCAGTCGGAGTTTCTGCAGTCGTATCAGTCGGCGTTTCTGCAGTCGTATCAGTCGGAGTTTCTGCAGTCGTATCAGTCGGAGTTTCTGCAGTCGTATCAGTCGGCGTTTCTGCAGTCGTATCTTTCGGAGTTTCCGCAGTCGTATCTTTCGGAGTTTCCGCAGTCGTATCTTTCGGAGTTTCCGCAGTCGTATCAGTCGGCGTTTCTGCAGTCGTATCTTTCGGAGTTTCTGCCGTAGTATCTTTCGGCTTTGTTCTTAGACTTTTTCTCGGTGGCTTTATCTCTACGACTGGTTCAGGTTCTTCTTCATAAAGAAATAATGCTAAACCGGCAACAACTACGACTACTAAAACGATAGGATTGATTTTCTTTTTTGCAGGCTTTTTAACTTCACCAACAGAAGTATCATCATCATCTACTTCGTCATTCGCAACTTTCTTTTTAGGTATCAGTTTTGACTTGAGCTTATCAATTAATGTCTGGGGCTTATCATTAAGTTCACCAATATCAGTAACACCAGTGCTATCCGATGCACCCAATCCAGGATCAGTAGCATCCTGGTTTTTATTAGATGAATCTTCATCTTCATCTAGCTCTTCATCCTTCGCTTTTTTCTTGGAAGGAAGCTTGGCCTTAATGTCGTTTATCAACTTATCGAAGATAACTGCTCCAAAGTAATTTGTGTCTTGAATTAACTATATGTTATCCAGTATCCTCATTATAAGGTACCGCGTGGAGTTTGCAATAAATTCTCTATAGGGATCAAGGACTTAACGTGAATAATGTTCGCGACGAAGGCATAATCAAGTTTAAGCTTACTCTTAAGCGGGCCCCGGCCCCTGAGCAAGCCCAGTTTATCGCTTTAGAGAAGTGGAGAGCGCTCTTTTATAAGTTAAGTTTGGTCGGAGAATACCCGAACGAAAAAATCGGATATGGAAACCTCTCTTCGCGCCTACCTAAGAAAGCTTTTATCATTACTGGAAGCCAAACTGGTCATTTGGCACATTTACAGGCCCACCATTACACCAAAGTTATAGATTGTGATTTGAAAAAGGGCCTGGTTTCTGCGGAAGGATTAATTCCACCGTCTAGTGAATCACTTACCCACTATGGTATTTATGAGGCCAATCCCGCCATTCAATACGTATTCCATGTCCATCACCCAAAACTGTGGGAAATACTTCAAAATGGAGATTGCGATTATATAAGTGAAGATATTCAGTATGGAACTCAAGAAATGGCAAATGCTGCCTACACACTTCTAGCAAATAAGACTTCTGGGATATTTGTGATGAAAGGTCATGAAGATGGGATTATCTCTTATGCTTCAACCGCCGATGATGCTGGCAAAAATCTTCTAGAGCTTTACCGTAAACTTGCCGTCAGGCAGTAGGCCATTTAATTTCTCGATCAGCCTCAAACCCTCATCTTTATTTTCAGCTGCCAGAAAAATGATTTCAAATCTTGAGTCTCCAGGCGAAAGAACCATAATCCCTTCAATAACTGAAAGTAATTTCCAGAGTTCAGGCGCTAAAGGCATTTTTTTTATCATTAACAATGCAGTCCAGTTTCTATCATTTGAAAATTTTCCTGATAACTCGTATGTGACTCTTCCCATTGTTCGTCGATAATTGATTTCACTCATCACTCTAATCTTCAGCTCCCCTTCTTCTTCGAATATAAAAGAATCAATAGAATAACCATATTCATTGGGATGCTGAGAGTAAAAATCAATGATGGCCTGAGTTTGTGATCGAAATAGGTTCCACTTATCTTCGCTTACTTGATTGTAGAATGAAAGATCCTGCAAGGACGAAGATTTCAAATTATTAAAGATCGTTCCTTTATATTGAAATTTCTCATCCACTTGGTTCTGGTAGGCGATGATTTTCCCATCCGAAAAAACGTACTGGGAAAAATCGTATACGCGGTTAAACCATGGCTCAATTATTACAGGGCCTATATTAATCGCTTTAAGAACCAGATCCTGACGTTCAATCAAAGTCATTTTTTGAAGAAGTAGTTGGAATTTTTGTCCTGACATTCCAAATGGATCTTTTAGTAGTAAATCTCTGTCCCAGTTAATCGTTTTTAAATCCTGTTCGTCTTTAATAATATGAGTATTAAAACACCAACCTTTTTTAATAATTAGTTCTGTACTCGTAATCTTAGAATTCCACCATTTTTCAATCTCTCTATTTCTTAGTGGTCCCCAGAAATTTTCAAAACTTCCAGCTTTTATGATCTCAGGAATATGTTTAGTCATTCTTTCAATGTAGTTTAGATACTCAGAAGAATATTCTTTTTGTGAATAGAGTGGACGTGTACTTAAAAAGAATAGAATGAACTCTATGGATTGATTAATTGCCGGTGGCGCCAGTTTGTTGTGAAACAACTCTACTTCGTAGTCAGCATTAACTTTAAAAGGCTTCATAGGTTGGAAGCTCTTTTCGTAATATTAAAATTATCATCAAAACTGATAAGCGAAGAAATAAATTCCTCGTCATTCATTGCCTTGGCATGAAGAGTAGGATCGAAGTAGATACCTTTACTTCGTGAGGGAGTGATTGGCCCTGGCATGCAGCTAAGATAGTAATCCCAAAGTTTATTATCTGCTCGCCATCTTTTCATCCAGTGCGAACCAAAAGCGACGTGGGTAATTTCGTCTGCCAATACTATATCTAAGATCTCAGAAGTTTTTGTATCTCCCAAGGAGCGAAATACTTTAGCGTAGTGTTGAGCGAAATCGAGATTGGCCGCCTCAAAGGTTAGCGCCATCATCGCCGTATATTGTGGTGCTGTTTTGAGCTTTTCCATTTGTCGCCAAAAAAAGTCATTTAATGGAAAATCACCAAATTCGTAGCCCACTTCGTTCAACCGTTTGATATAAAGACCAAGATGCTTTTGTTCATCTTTGAGTGTCGTTAAAATACCTTTTTTAAAACGAACATCCTCATCAGAAGTATGGGGATAAATCAAAAGGGCCGCGGCCATCATTTCAATCGCAAGCAATTCATGATTAGCAAAACTGTGAAGGGCCATGGCCTTCTGATCATTTTCATTTAAACGAGATGATTTTGGAAACTTGAAGTGTTTATCGGAGAAGGCCAAACGTCCGTTTCTCCCCGGAAGTTTTGGTAATTCAAACTCCTCCCAGGGACCCCAATCAAACGGAATATCCAAGTATTTATCTTCAAGAGTTTCTCCTAAGAGAATCTTCTGAGCATAGTCACGGTAGGAATTCATATTTTATCTATGTTTACGAAATGCTGCTGCCGCATTTTTTTTCCCGCCGCTGCCGCCACTAGATGGTCTTTTGAGTCCACCACCAGAAGGTTTTTTGATGCCAGTATTGCTAGGTTTCTCTCCACTATGAGTGGGCTTCTTGGCCTGAGAATTAGAACTTGAATGGTTGCTCTTTCCAGAATCTGAGCGCTCTGAACGAGGAGCATTTTCATGTCTACGTCCTCCATCCTGCTTCCGCTCATCTCTTCGGCCCCGCCCTTGATCGCGACTTTGATCGCGCCCCTGGTCCCGACCGTGGTCTTGACCTGATCTACTATCCGGACGACGGTTAAACTTCCGTTTAGAAAAACAAACATCACAAATATTAAATTGGGCGTTCGCTGCCATCTTACAACCACAGCTCGAACAAGTTTTCCCAATTTTATCTGAAAGAAGTTCGTTGAGTCGTTCTATTGCCTTTGATTTATTTTCAAGAAGAAGCTTTTCTTCAAAATCAAAGTTTTTGTTATCAAAGTGTCTTGATAGCCATTGATACAATTCAACGCATTTAATCGTTGTTTCGAGGTAATCAATATTATCAGATCTATCGTCAATCAATTCATTCACAATGGAATGGTTGCCTACGTAGTGCTTAAGAATCCAAAGATAATACTGAACATGTTCCAGTAGACCCAAATTAACAGGAGCACATGCAAATCCAAAGATCTCTGAATTTGATAAAGTACGGTCTTCATCCGCTGCCTCAACCATTTCGGCCAGCTCAATCATCTCTTTCATGTCCACGCAATAAAATGGCTTTCTAAAAGTCATTGTATTAAATAGACGCAGGAATTCAGACAGAGAAAGACTAGGTAGAGAATTCGCATCCAAAGCATTGTTTACGCTGCTGAAAATATCTAAATCCGGTCCGACCATTGCTTTGTCATTTTGCGACAAAGTATGAGCGAGTGCATTTTTTAAAATACGCAGGCCATCTTCAACTTTATTGAGAGTTGTAACTTCTCCAACAGGGAACCGATTAAATCGTCCTGCTCGCCCAGAAATTTGCTTAATCTCACTAAAGGTCAGTGGATTTTCTTTGTTATCGATAAATTTAGAAAGTGCCGAGAAGACGATCCTCTTTACTGGCAAGTTCATCCCCATCGCAATTGCATCAGTTGAAACCATAATATCGGTTTCACCTTCATCAAACTTGCGGGCCTGTTCACGACGAACCTCTGGAGACAGTCGGCCGTAAACAATCGAAACTTTAAAATCGAGTTCTTCAAGATCTGCTTTATATTTGAGTGCATTTTTACGAGAAAATACAATCAAGGCATCATTTTTTTCTAATTGAGAAAGTGGAATCTGATGGGGCATAACATTCAACTCGGTCATACGAGTGTATTCTCTGATTTCGAGCGTATCTCCGCACAGAGCAAGTACTTGTTTAACAAGTTCAAGAACAGAGTGATCTCCACATATGTGAACTTCATCAGCTTGAATATTTACCAGTGCACGAGTCCACGCCCAGCCACGTTGAGAATCAGTTAGCATTTGGATTTCATCAATGACACAGCATTCAAATCGCTGCTGAAGTTTTGCCATCTCAATTGTTGATGAATAATGAGTGGCGTTTGGAATTTCCAAAACTTCTTCACCTGTTAACAGGTTGGTTTTTACACCTTTGCTATTCATTGTATCAAAGAGTTCTGAGGCAAGAAGCCTTAGAGGAGCTAGGTAGCAGCCATTTTTTGCCTTACAGAGAGCTTCGATAGCGTGGTAAGTCTTTCCTGAATTGGTTGGGCCCATATGATAAATAACTTTACGATTTAATCTTCG
Organism: Bacteriovoracaceae bacterium; assembly: GCA_044377495.1. Taxonomy (GTDB): domain Bacteria; phylum Bdellovibrionota; class Bacteriovoracia; order Bacteriovoracales; family Bacteriovoracaceae; genus Peredibacter. Next base: position 23,348 of record JBILYY010000006.1, read on the forward strand.
AGCTTCGGTGTGAAGCCAGAATTGACCAAGATAATCGCGAAGAATTGTCGAAGAAACGTCTTTTCTTTTAAAGGCCATAATGGCCTGGATAAATCGCTCAAACTCTTTCTGTAGGAAGAGTTCTCCTTTCCAGATATTCGTCTCAAGTTGGATAAAAAAACGATCGTATTCTTCCTGTGCCACAAGTTCGGGCTTCAGACCTTTTTCTACAAGGATTGTATTGAAATATACGTTCAGTTTTTCTTTATAAACTTTTCCGAGATCACTCTTTGGCCCAAATTTCTCTCTGAAATAAGTTTTAACTTCTGTTTCTAATTTATTAACAGAAGAGCGCTTGAGCTTATTGCGCATGTTGTGAAAGTTCTTTTCGAGAGCAGTTTTAAGATTAAAAACGGCCCCTGAAACATCAGTGATTTTTTTTGTTAGAATCCAGTCATGGAGTTTTTCTTCTGCTTTATCAATTAGCTCAATCTGGATGGCATAAACTGATTCTCTTACCTGTGTACGGTAATCTCCCAAGCACTGGACGCACTGACAACTAAGATCTCTATCATTAACAGTTATATCAAAGTTAACTTTAAGTAGTTCTTGTGTTTGAACGTGCTTCGCAAGTTTATCCTCGGCCCATGCCTTGAAAGTTTCTTTATACGAAGCTGCGACTTCAGAACTGAAATCACCATCAACTACAAAAGAGTAATTACTGGTCGCGGGAAATATAAAGTCATCAATAAGAGCTGTTTCGACAATGGCTTCCCGATCATATAGGTCTCTCGATTTGCCAAAGCTTTTTTCAAATAATGAGTCTAGGGAGGAGAATTGATCGAAAAGATTTCTAGTCTCTAACGCAATAGATTCTAGGGTATCTAAAACAATTAAAGCGTCTTCTAAAGACCGTAACCCGGGAGATTCTTCATCTCCCGAGAAACTGGTCGTTATTAAGGCTTTTCTAGAAATTTCAAGATTAGTACGGATGTCCTGATATAAGGACGATATTTCACTGCTCAACGTTTACCAACTTCCTTATTTAGCCAACTCCACAACAAATGCTGTTGCTAGTTTTGCAAATTTAGCTGCATGTTTAGCATCTCCACCAGAATTCTGCAAAGTATCGTTTGCTGTGTGAATTTTCTTATTTATATCTTCCATCGTTGATTCAAAAGGCATTGAAGATGGATACCCAGCAGCTGTCCAAGAAGCATGATCAGAGCAACCATAACCGCAACGAGAGTAACCCCATTTCACTTTTACGTATTCATCAATCAATCTTCCAAGGAACTCATTCTGAGCACCGTTTGTAAAATCGGCCATCATAACGATGTCTTGTTCGGCTGTTCCCTTATTAAGAGTCATATCAAGCTGCATGACACCTACAACTTTTGCACCTTTGGATTTGTAACTATTAGCGATGTCTTTAGAACCTAGTAGACCAACTTCCTCAGCAGCGTAACCCATGAACTGAACAGTGCGCTTGGGCTTATAGTTATTGTTCATAAGAACTTTAATAACTTCAGTAATTGTAGCAATTCCTGAAGCATTATCGTCTGCACCTGGAGCTTTTCCAGAACCACCAAACATTCCTGCGATTGAATCAGCGTGCCCACCAAGGATAACGATCTCGTCTGATTTTTCTGAACCTTGAATGGTCATAATTATTGAAGCCTGAGGCCAGCTTGGGTGCTTATAGAGCTCAACTTTAACGTCAGAGCGGTGCTTAGAAAGATCGGCCCATGTATCGCGGATAAACTCTGAGGATTTAATCCCAGTGTCTGATTTGTAATAACGTGTATTGAAAGCAGCTAGCTTTTCAATCATGCCTCTAATCGAAGGCTCCTCAACTTGAGCAACCATTGGAGCTACCAATGCTGACTGATCAATCGAGTAATCGGAAAAAATAGCCGATTTTGCAAAGTACATGTCACCTTGGAAAGAAAGCGCCTGCTGTGCTTCCTCGAAAGACTCATGACTAATAAAACCACCACAACGGTGAAGTTCATCGTGAATCGTTGCAGAAAGTTGTTCAACTTCAGACTGAGTCAGTTTTACAACTGATGCGCCTTGAGCTGAAAAAAGAGTCTGAACAGATTTGTTAAGTTTTGGGCGAATTTTGGCCAAAACATCGTTATCGACAGTAAGCCACTGAGCTTTTGGCGCAGCGAATGATGCAGCCGAGAGAGTCAGAGCAATCAATGCTATAATTTTTTTCATTTTTTCCATCCTTGCTAATAAAAATGACTGTTACAATTAACCCATAGTTTTAAAGCCTTTGTGAAGGAAAAGTTCTATGTCTTTGCCTTACAATGACGCAACGATCAAACAAGGAATCTTTTAAATGAAAACCGCACTCACTGAACTTCTAGGAATTGATTTACCAATCATTATGGCCCCTATGTTTTTAGTCACTAATGTTGAGATGATTGTTAAGGCCGGTGAGTCAGGAATTGCAGGTTGCATTCCGGCCCTTAATTTTAGAACCATTGAAGACTTAGAGACTGGATTAAAGGAAATAAGATCTCGTAGCAAAAAACCTTTTGGGGTGAATTTGATTGTGAACAAGTCGAATATCCTCGCTAAGAAGCAAATGCACAAGTGTCTCGACATGGGCGTAGACTTTTTTATCACCTCACTTGGGTCACCAGAAGAGGTCATCAGGGAGTCAAAAAAATTAGGCATCAAAGTCTTTTGCGATGTTATTGAAGAAAATTACGCAAAAAAAGTTGAAGACCTTGGGGCCGATGGAATTATTGCAGTCAATTCGGGAGCAGGAGGTCATTTAGGAAATTTACCGGCCTCAGTTTTAGTTCCAGCACTTAAAGACAAGTGCAAAATCCCTGTAATTTCCGCAGGCGGAGTTGGAACCGGCTCTGGAATTTTGTCCATGTTGGCATTAGGGGCCGACGGCCTTTCAATTGGAACCCCATTTATTGCAACCAAAGAGTCGGGAGTGACCGAAGAATATAAAAAAGCTTGTGTCGATTATTCTGCTAAAGACATTGTTGTTACCACCAAACTTTCTGGATCGAGATGTACTGTTATCAACACGCCATACGTGCAAAAAATTGGCACTGATCAGAATTTATTGGAAAGTCTATTAAGCAAAAATAAACAAATAAAAAAATACGCCAAAATGATTACTTACTACAAAGGCATGAAGGCGATTGAAAAAGCAGCTTTTAGTGCTACTTATAAAAATGTTTGGTGTGCCGGAAGTTCAGTCGAATTCACAAATGAAATTGGGACAATTAAAAGTATCGTAGATCGCTTTATATCTGAAATGACTGAAGCAGAAAAAAACTTATTTAAAACGTTAGGACGTGTATGAAATTTGCATTTAATTTATTAGATAAGTTGATAAAAAATCCGACAACGATGAATCTTATGGCCCTTAATAAACTTCTAACTGTTGGTATTGCTTTTAATGCTCCTCATGGCTTTAAGATTAAAGAAATCAACGATGATGTTGTTAGGATTACTTTACCCAACCGAAAACTAAATCATAACCACCTTGGCGGTATACACGCTTGCGCCATGGCAACAGTGGGAGAATATTGTGCAGGGATGTCACTACTCAAAACGTTTGGAGTGAGTCAGTATCGCCTTATCTTATCTGACCTTCATGTGAAATATACATACCAAGGAAGATGTGACCTCGAAGGAACATGCTCCCCTACCCAAGTGGATAAAGAAGCGGTTAAAAAAGTTTTAGATGTGGATGGAAAATACCTACAAACCCTTAAAACGATAATCCAGGACAAAAACGGCAAAGAATGTGCAGTTGTCACAACAACCTGGCAATTAAAATCCTGGGATAAAGTTAAAACCTTAGGCTAACTATTTCTTTCCAGCTTTTTTCCAGATCAGTAATGACACAACAAGAATAATTACCTGGGATAAAAACGTTTCCCAAGATGGGAATAATCCCAATAGTTCTACTCTTGGCCTTATAGGCAGTACTGTCATGCTTATAAGTCCCGCTTCCTGGAGTGCATGAGCACCTTTCCCGGCAAGGATTGTTGCAAGAATCATCATTAATACTGAAGAAAGATTAAAGAACTTCTGTAGAGAAATCTTGTTTCTAAATTTCGTAATCATAATTGAAATAATCATGACTATTGCAAAAGCGACTAATACTCCCGAGAGAATATAAATTCGAATATCGTCACCAGTGTCCAAATAAACAGTTCTCAAAAACAAGACGGTTTCGATGACTTCTCTAAAAGTTACAACAAAGGAGAGCACAAACAGCCCCACTAAATTTTTAGTCTGCGCAAGATTTCGAACTCTGACATTGATAAATTCTTTCCAACGAGTAATTTCAGTCTGCCGATGCATCCAAAATCCAACATAAATCAGAACGAAAACTGCAAAATAAGCTCCGATGGCTTCCATCACTTCGCGGCTAGCTCCACTGATCGAAATGAGCCATCCAGAAACAAACCAACCTACAACACCCAAAACAAGTGAAACGACCCAACCAGAATGTATCGCAAGAGTGACCATAGAACTCGCAGCAGCTTTCCCAACTCCTAAAATAGCAAGAATAATTAATACGGCTTCAAATCCTTCTCGTAAAATAATTGAAAAGCCGGAGAGAAATGCCAGACCTGGTGTAACCTTTTGTCCACTCAAGAGGACTTGAAGATTTTTAATCTCTAAAATAAGAGCATCAAAATTTGTCTTAATGGCCAACTTGTTTTTATCTTTAATCCCCTTTCTAAGGGCCGCCATTTCCACTTCAATTCGAGTCACTGCCGTTGGATCGTTAGCATTAATCTTGCTTTCGACAGGCTCAATTCCCGAAAAATAAGCTTCCAAAGATAGCTTCTCAGCTTCTTCAAATAAACCCTCTTCCGATTTTTTCATTGAAAGGGTCAAAAGTTCATGTGCCTTCATGAGATAATCAGATGATTCAGTTTGAAAAAAATAAAGGCGAATTTTCTGTAAAAGATCTACCTGTGAATCTTTTGAACGAAGATATGCTTTCAATTCCTCATCATTAAGTACTGCTGCCTTGGCCAATATATCTTCATTCGATATTTTATCACTTAAGGCTTCACGACTTTTAATTGGTTTACCGAATCTGAAAGTATTCACATAAAAGGCCAGTGACCAAATTTCATCATCCGATAATTCACTAAACGCCATCATACCAGTGCCAGGGACACCTAACCTTATAGTGTTAAAAGCTGCAAAAGGACTAACAATCGGGGCTCGCTCTGGATCATGAAAGTTGGAGGGTTTCGGATCAAGACCAACTCCATCGATTCCATCGCCTCTTCCTTCATTTCCGTGACAAAAGATGCATTTCGTTTGAAATAATTTTTGCGCTTTATCATAATCTGGCCAAGTTGATGGTGAGAGCGCTAATCCAGAAATCTTGATGGTATTTTTTTGAATTTCTCGAGCGAGCGCAACAACAACCGAGGGCGGGTTTTTGTTAGCGATTGAATTGCTAAGTTTTGAGAGACTTGCCAAGAGATCTTGATTTTGACTCAACACAGGATCAGAACTTCCTTCGGCCAGTGCTGTCCTACTGAACTCAACTTGTTCAGCATATTCACCTTTGCTTAAAATCTTTCCTTCCTCAGATACAGCTCCTGAATAATCATTGGCCAAATAATCTGTTAAATGGATGATCAAGCGAGCGTCGCCGTGAGCACTTGATAGTTGAAATAGAACTAAAAGCGCAAAGATACGTAACAACATAACTTTCCTATGAAAATGGACTCTGTTTGGTATACCAAACAGACGCAGGAGTGTCCACTATATTAAGCTTAGACAATCCATAGTACCCGACCAGACCACTCCCTTAACTCAATTTTAACATTAAAGACCTAGACGGAGATATTCTTGGTTCAGTAGCCTATTAAAGAACATAACAAATGGATCAACATGATGTTGAATATCGTAGCATGGTTGCTTTTCCCTATCTTGGTTTTAGCTTCTCCCCTGGCCCAATCACCTCTAGATGAACAAATAGTGGAAAGAGATTTTTATTCTCTCAGCTATAACGAACAGCATGAAGTCGCCAATTGGGTGGCCTACCCACTTGGACATCCGCAAATTCGTGGTTGCGTTAGTCGAACGGATGCATTCAGAATTGATCCCTTGATCACAACTGGATCGGCAACTCTCCAAGACTACCAGAACAGTAACTTTGATCGAGGGCACTTGCTTCCGGCCGGAGACATGAAGTTTGATGCTCAAGCTATGAAAGATACTTTCTTCATGAGTAATATGACTCCACAGCCTGCAAAGTTTAATCGTGGCCGCTGGGCAATGCTTGAAACATTGATGCGTAGTTGGGCCTTGAAGTACGAACAAATCTGGATAGTCACTGGACCTATACTAAAGGAACGTCTACCCACAATTGGAATAAATGAAGTTTCTATTCCTGTGGATTATTTCAAAGTGATCATAAGAAAAAATGGCGACTCTTATAACGGTATCGGCTTTCTCATGAACGTTGATGTTCCCTACCCAGATCTTGTTTCATACGCGTTGAGTATCAACCAAATAGAAGACCTCTCAGGAATCGATTTTTTCCCCTTCTTGTCAGATAATGTTGAAGAAGAAGTTGAGAGTGACAGAGATTTAAGTCAGTGGGATTTTCAGGCGAAGTTTAATTATCTACCTTGTTCAAATTAATTCATTTAAACAAGGCAGATATTATTTTAATGAAGTCCAGCTCGTCGAAGTAAAGCAGCGACATCAGGCTCTTGTCCACGAAACTGTTTATATAGTTCCATTGGGTGTTGTGTCCCGCCCTTCTCAAGAATAAACTCTCGAAACTTGTTCGCCACAGCTCGATTAAAAATACCCGAAGTTTGAAAAAATTCAAATGCATCAGCATCTAAGACTTCTGCCCACTTGTAAGAGTAGTAACCCGCAGAATAACCACCTGAAAAGATATGAGAGAATGCAGTCGACATACTGGTCCCAGAAATTTTGGGAAAGAGATTGGCCTTGTCACTAACCTTTGATTCAAATGCAGGTATATCTGTAACCAAAGCAGGGTCAGACATATGATAGGCCATATCAAGAAAGGAAAAGGATAACTGTCTTAAAGTACCAAGACCTTCGAGAAATTTTCCACTGGCCTTAATTTTTTTGATTAAGTCGTCGGAAATTTTCTCACCTGTTTCATAATGGAAGGCAAAAAGATCAAGGCATTCTTTTTCAAGAACCCAGTTTTCCATGATTTGCGAAGGTAGTTCTACAAAATCCCAAAAAACATTCGTTCCAGAAAGTTCTCGATATTTACATTTTGAAAGAAGACCATGCAAAGCGTGACCAAACTCATGGTACAAAGTAGAAACCTCATCCAGAGAAAGAAGTGACGGCTTAGAATTGGTCGGTTTAGTGAAATTGCAAACAATCATGATATGAGGTCGTTCGATTTTACCCTGATACATTCCCTGTTCTTTAATCCCTGACATCCATGCGCCACCTCTCTTCGTTGTGCGAGGAAAAAAATCAGTATAAAACAAACCTACGAACGAATTTGCTTCTTCGTCAAAGACTTCAAAGGTTCGGACGTCATCGTGATATTTGGGCACATTAAAAACTTCTTTAAAATTTAAACCGTAAAGTTTTTTAGCTACTTTGAAAACACCATCGACAACATTTTCAAGTTTAAAAAAGGGTCTAAGCATCTCATCATCAAAGTCTAATTCACGAATTTTAAGAATTTCAGAGTAATAAGCAGAATCGTATCTTTGGATTTCATCAATACCGTCTAATTCTTTTGCCAAATTCTTAAGTTTATTAAATTCTTTTTCAGCGTGAGGCTTGGCCTTGATACAAAGCTCATCGAGAAAATCCATCACTTTTTTAGGTGACATCGCCATTCTTTCTTCCAGAACATAATCGGCGTGAGTATTAAAACCAAGAATTTTTGCTCTTTCAGTTCTTAGTTTAAGTATCTGTTTGAGATTGTCCTGGTTGTCATATTTGTCATTAAAAGCTTTGGACGAGTTAGCAATGAAGATTTTTTTTCTAAGTTCTCTGTTCTTAGCATAAGTTAGAAAAGGAACAATCATTGGCGCATCTAGACTGAAACACCAAGATCCTTCTTTTCCCTTTTTTACAGCTAATTCGGCAGAAGCCTCAATAACCGAATCTGGCAAACCCTCAAGGTCCGTTTTATTAGTTACCTCTAATAAATAATCATTGGTAGCTTTGAGAACATTTTGCGAAAAGCTTAATGTTAATTTAGCGAGATTTTCATCCAACTCACGCATTTTATCTTTTTCACTTTCGGCCAACAAGGCACCATTTCTTACAAACGATTTATAAGTTTTTTCTATGATCATCATTTCTTCAGGATTGAGTCCTTGCCCAAAACGATTATCGTAACATGCCTTAACTTTCGCAAAAATAATGGGATCAAGGGAAATATCGTTTCCAAATCTGGTTAGAGTCTCAGTCATCTGGGGTGATATTTTTTCTAATTCTTCAGAACACTCTGCAGAATGCAAATTAAAGAACATTCCCGCGATGTAATCAACTTTTTCTGTGATATCACTTTTTTCCACAATGACATGCTGAAAATCGGTTCCCTTGTTTTTTTTATATTCATTCAAATTCTTTCTTGCAGCTTCCATTGCAGATTCAAGGGCAGGCAAATAATGTTCTGGTTTTACTTGGTCAAAAGGATAGGCCCCATGAATCGCATGAGGGGTTTCCAAAAGTGGGTTTTGCATAAATATCCTTAAAGAAAAAGTTTACGATGAAGGCCAAACAGCTTCATGACTACGATGAGCCAGATGCATAGAAAGCCTAACATCATCATATCAAGGATAGAGGAGGATTGAAGATAAATTAAAAGCACAGCAATCAAAGCTTTGGCCCCTCTATACACGAGCATATCGGTGAGATATTTTGCGCCGTACTTTTGAGTACCTTGTAGTGGTTGATATAAAATTTCTTTCCCAGCACTAAAAAAAGAGTAATCCGCCGCCTTAAAATAAATATAAAGCATCGCAATTGGCATAAGTCCAATTTGTGGGGCAAATATTAGCGCGACGAGACATAACAAATATGAAAATGGTATGAATAAATGAAGATTTTTTTCGCTGACCCTTAGCAAGACGAGAGGAAGAATCAGGAACTGAAAAATAAAAGTTAAAGCGTTGGTCCAGGTATAAATATTACCTAGGTATGCCGTGCGAAGATCTGATGTTGGAACACTTGCTTCAAACGCGAGATTAAATTTAAAGTCAGCAATATTGATAATGAATTGTGCCAGGGCAACCATGCAGCAGATGTAGAAAACATATTTTTTTATGTCCGGAGTATCAAGACTTGCAACAGGACTTTTATTATCTACGACGGAACTACCAGACCTATCTGTTAGTAGGAAAAAAACCAAGGGTAATACAACAAACGTAACCCCCACTTGAAGGACTATCAGTGTGCCCCAGTTGGTACTTAATGATGTTGTAAGTAAACCTCCCAGAATACCACCAAGGCTTCCTATGGCCCCTACAGGCCCAACAAGTATCCTGAAATTGGTTTTGTTAAAGTAATTATTTGCATACCCCAGAAGTAAGTGAACTTGAATGACTATGCAGATTTCCTTCCAGATGAATGAAAAGTAAGCGAATAATTTATTGCCCTGAAAAAAACTTAAACTACCAGCTAGAAAAATAATGGCAGACAGTACGCTTGCAACCGTAAAGACAACTTGAACGGATTGTCTTTTCTGAAGCTTGTTACATAAATAAACACTGATAGATAAAAAGATCACTGCCCACGCCCAAGCGGCTGGGGTCGACTTTGCTCCATAAGCTTCAAAAAAAAGTGACGTGGTTGAGGCCCTAATGAGTGGATAATTAAACAGAACGAGGAAATAAGAGATAAAGAAAAAACTTAAATTCTTTTTAAATTCGCGATCACTCTCTTTTAGCAGTGAAAGAAATTTCATTCAGACTTTAAGTAGCTGTCACCTTTTTGATTTTCTTCAAAGTCATGCTGATGATCAAACTTTGAAAAGTCATATGAAGTGGTAAAAGTCGTTTTTTTAATGTCTTCAGAACAAATTGTTTTCATGAAATTAAAGAAGTTCTCACGAGTTTCAGAACTCATAAGATGCTCCATTAAGCACGAATCTTTATGGGCAACATCTTCGTTCACTCCAATGATGTCTTTCAAAAAATAAAACAATAATGTTCGAGATGACAAGATTCCATGGACTGCTTCATGGCCTGATGCAGAGAGAGACAAAAACTTACTGTCATCTTCTATAACCAAGTCACGTTTTTTTAAGTTTGTAAGGGCAGTTGAGACGGAACCTTTAGTTAGACCCATCTCATGGGCAATATCAGTTACGCGAGCGTAGCCTTTGGACTCTTTAAGTTTATGAATGGCCAACAGGTAATGAACCATTGAGTGAGTGAGGTCATTGTCATGAGTGTGCTGAACGCTTTGTTTTTTTTCTAACATAGTCATAAGTTACTTTTCCCGTAAGAATCTGTCAACCCTTTGAAATCATGATGTTTTTTATTCGCCTAAATTATTAAACATATCAATCCGGGTCTGATGTCTTCCACCTTCGAAAGGAGTCGAAAGAAACGTATCCGTTATCTTTTTGAGAAGCTCCAAAGGTGTCCTTCTTCCCGATAAGCACAGAACGTTGGCGTTGTTATGAAGACGACTCATTTTGGCATCATCCTCATCTCGACAGAGCGCGGCCCTAATGTCAGAGAAACGATTGGCAGTCATCGAAACACCTATTCCAGAACCACACAAAAGAATTCCGACAGCTTTTTCTGCCTTAACTTTTTCAACAAGTTTTGTGGCCCATTCAGGATAGTTTGTAGAGTCAGTGGAATATGTCCCTAGATCAATAACTTCCTGCTTTCCCTTAAGATAATTAGCAAGTTCTTGCTTTTCATTAAAGGCTCCGTGATCTGAAGCTATAAAGATTTTCATAAAATCCTTTCAAAAAAAAAGGGCGCTCAAGGCGCCCTTCAATAATTAATAGCGGTAGTATTCAGGTTTATATGGGCCTGAAGCAGAAACACCTAGATACTCAGATTGACCTGGAGTTAAGACATCCAGTTCAACACCAATTTTCTTAAGGTGTAGACGAGCAACTTTTTCGTCTAGGTGCTTAGGAAGCATATAGACTTTCTTTTCATAACTTTTAGCATTGCCCCACAATTCTAATTGGGCCAATACTTGGTTTGTGAATGAAGCACTCATTACAAAGCTTGGGTGACCAGTTGCACATCCAAGATTCACAAGACGGCCTTCGGCCAAAACGATAACTTGCTTGTTGTTCTCAAGAGTATAAAGATCAACTTGAGGCTTAATCGTATCTTTAGTGTGACCATAGTTTTTATTCAACCATGACATGTCGATTTCGATATCAAAGTGACCAATGTTACAAACAATCGCTTTATCTTTCATAGCAAGAAAATGTTTTGAATTGATGATGTCTTTACAACCAGTCGTCGTAACAACGATGTCGGCTTCCTTAACAGCTTCATCCATTTTCTTAACTTCATAACCTTCCATTGCAGCTTGAAGAGCGCAAATTGGATCGATTTCAGTGACGATCACTCGAGCGCCTGCACCCTTTAGTGAGTCAGCAGAACCTTTACCAACGTCACCGAAACCAGCAACAACAGCAACTTTACCTGCCATCATCACATCGGTAGCTCTACGGATAGCGTCTACACAAGACTCACGACAACCGTATTTATTATCAAATTTTGATTTTGTAACAGAGTCGTTTACGTTGATACATGGAACAGGAAGTTTTCCTTGTTTCTCAAGTTCGTAAAGACGGTGAACACCTGTAGTTGTTTCTTCAGAAATTCCTTTGATGCCTTTATAAAGCTCAGGATATTTATCAAGAATAAGCTGAGTAAGATCTCCGCCATCATCAAGAATCATATTTAGAGGCTCTTTTTTCTCACCAAAAAATACAGTTTGATCAATACACCACATGAACTCTTCTTCAGTCATGCCCTTCCAAGCATAAACTGGAACACCAGTAGCTGCGATAGCTGCAGCTGCTTGGTCTTGAGTTGAAAAGATATTACATGATGACCAAGTTACCTCAGCGCCAAGTTCAGTCAAAGTTTCAATAAGAACAGCAGTTTGGATTGTCATGTGTAAACAACCAGCAATTCGAGCGCCTTTAAGAGGCTTCGTTTTACCGAATTCTTCACGAAGTGCCATAAGACCTGGCATTTCAGCTTCAGCAAGCTTCATTTCTTTGCGACCCCAATCAGCTAAACTGATATCTCTAACCTTGTATTTAACAAGATTTGAATTTCCATAAGTGCCCTGTGAAAAAGTTGCTTTCATCGACAATTCCTTTTCCTAACCCTGGTGGGTCTGGTAGATAAGCCAAAAACATAAATATTGGGACTAACCTAACATTCTTTACCTAAGGGCTCAAGGGCAAGGTTAAGATAGTGAAGGTTTGTTTAAGGCGACAAAAATGAAAAAATACAATTATGAATACTTCGCTTCATGTCCGAGTGGTTTAGAGGAGATTTTATCCAAAGAATTAGCTGACTTGGGTGCTTCAACAATAGTTATTGTCCGGGGTGGGGTTCAGTTTGAAGGGGCGCATGAAGTTGCCCTGAAGGCGATCTTACACTCCCGTATTGCTAGCCGCGTTTTTAAATATCTGTTCCAATTTGATGTGAGCAATGAGCAAGATTACTACCTTGCAGCAACAGACATCAAATGGAAGAGCTTGATGGATGTGACCAATACCTTTCGCTTAACCACTATATTTGGGGACCTCCCTTTTGAGAGAGAGGAATTTCGAAATTCACAATTCGCAAATTTAAAGCTCAAAGATGCTATTTGCGATTACTTCAGGCACCACGAAACTGTACGTCCAAGTGTTGAGAAGGACTTTCCAGACATCTCATTTCTGGCCCGCATCGACCGAGGTCAGGCAAAACCCTACGTTGCTACGATTATGTATGACCTATGTGGAGACTCATTAAATCAACGTGGGTACAGAGTGGCGAAAATTGAAGCTCCGGTTAAAGAGAACGTTGCTGCCGGAATCTTAAAGCTTATAAAATGGGACCCTGAAACCGAAGATTTTATTGATGGTATGTGTGGATCTGGAACTTTTGTTATTGAAGCGGCATTAATGGCAGCTGGTATTGCCCCAAGTTTCTTAAGAGTTGATAGACATCTACACGGTTCGGGCCAGAAACAATGGACTTTCCTTAACTACCCATGGCTCACAAAAGACGAAGAATTAAAGGCCAGTTTTAAAAAGCTACTTGAAGAGATTTCTGAATCGACTATCAAGGGAGTTGAAAAATTAGGAAAAATGAAAGGCAGAATAAGTGGAAATGATATTTCTGAAGTAAGTCTTATCTCGGCCAGAGAAAATCTAAAAAAGGCCAAACTGGATCATGTCATCCAATTGAGTCAGGCCGATGCGCGTGTTTTAAATCCAAATAAAAATAAAACACTCTTTATCTGTAACCCACCATACGGGGAGAGACTTGAACATGGGGAAGATGAAAGATTGAAGGCCCTCTACCAAGGTCTGGGCGATCATTGGAAGCATAATTTTAAAGGCCACAGAGCTGCCCTCTTTACTGGAAATCTACCAATGCTAAAAGTTGTGGGGCTTAAGACTTCTAAAAAACATATTCTTTATAACGGCGACATTGAGTGCCGTGTAGCTGAATATAACCTATATTAAAAGGTCCCTATTTCATCCGATCTTCAAGCTTGATTGCCAGAGCTGGAGTCGCAAATTTAAGAAGGGCCATTTTATTAACAACCTTATCAAAATGCTTATCTGATCTACTGAAAAAGTAGCTCGCAACATCTTGGTCTTTCAAAAAGATCGTGTGACCTTTAGTATCGAACTTTCTAAGAATGAATTCAGAGTCAAGAAAGAGAATGTCTCGTATCGTAAAGTTTTTTGCAATGTAGATGATGATACAAAAGTCTGAAAGCTCCGCTAGCGATTTTTTAATCTTCACGCCTTTCGGAGAAGTGGCATCATGCCAGTGGACTTTAACTTCTACAACTTTACCATTGTCAGTTTTAAAATCAAAACCACGTTGAGATGAGGACTTAATTTGATTGAGTCCAAAAATAATTTTTGAATACCACTCTCCCAACTGTATGGGCAGATTTTTACCGTTCATAAGAACTTTGTGATCTTTCAAAATTTGAAAAGTTTGATGAACAACTTCAACTGTGTCAAAAATGGCTTTTTGATCAGGATAGTGAAGAATACCAATGTTCTTCGTTACTTTAGTTAAAAGTTTTTTGTTAAATTGATTAAGGTACCACTGATCGAATTCGCTCAGCTCCAAAAAATCATAACTACTAAAAACAAATCCTTCGCCTTTTAGTTTTGCAATGTGCTCTAAATCAGGGATTTCTTTTTGCAGGTAACTAAATGGAACGTATTCATTATCATGGCTCCCCCTGACAAAGATAACATCTTTATCATAGTCGGAACTGCCATGAGTTCCCCCAGAAAACTTCTGGGCAAGCTCAAAGACTTTATCTTTTAACACGGTGTAACCTTTTAAATTTAAATTACAACTATGTTAACACGGACTGACCTAAATCTCTAGTGCTGTCACATCATCGGTGAAATCTGTCACTGTTCTAGCGATGGAAAGATTGTGTGTCAGATAATGGGCGCAGTAGACTTTGAAATCCACCACCTTTGACTCATAGTATTTTTTTTCATCACCAGTACTTGTCTGAATTTTTTGATCGGCCAATACTGCCGACTGCAGGAGCTTCCATGCCACAACCATTTGCGATGCGAAGTGGAGAAAATCACTACAGTTTTGAAGAATGAGATTGTACTGATTACTTTTGCCATATGTCGTGAGTTGTTGCATCACAGTCTGAGCACTCAAGAGAACTTTGTTAAACAGATCTTTTTCTTTTTTAAATTTTGTTTCATCTAATCCCTGAACCGAAGCCACGATGTCCTGGGTAAGTAGCCCCAAAGATTTTCCGCCGTCTTTAAGAATCTTTCTCATCACAAAGTCGATGGCTTGAATCCCGTTTGTGCCTTCATAGATCATGGCAATTTGCGTATCACGCACAAATTGTTCAACTCCATACTCTGAGCAATATCCATAACCGCCGTGTGCCTGAAGAGCTGTTGATGAAACTAGAAACCCTTGCTCTGAGCAGTAGGCCTTACAAATGGGAGTAAGGAGTCCGATGATACCTTCAACTTTGTGGTCATCTTCAACTTTATTGAAAAGATCAGCCGTATGAAGACATAGAGCACGCATGCCTCGAGAAATTGCGCGCATTTTTAAAAGATTTCTTCTTACATCAGGATGATTGATTATCTCTTTACCGAACTGAGATCTTTCCTTGGTGTATTTTTCGGCCATTTGATAGGCCAAATTTCCTTGAGATTCACCTTGAATCCCACAATATAAACGGGCCTCATTCATCATGATAAACATGGTTGCCATGCCGTCAAGTTCTTCACCGATTAACCAGCCTTCTGATTGCCCATCAATTCCAAACTGCATTTCACAAGTTGCTGAGGCGTGAATACCCATTTTATGTTCGATTTTTGAACAGACTACATTATTAGATCCAGCGTTTACTCCCTGGTCATTAATTTTGAAACGAGGTACCACAAAAAGTGATATCCCCTTAGAGCCCTCGGGCGCCCCAGGAGTTCTTGCTAGCACGAGATGCATATTATTTTCATAAAGATCTGATTCACCAGATGATATGAAAATTTTAGTTCCGCTAATTGAATACATTCCATTACCGATTGGCTTAGCAGTTGTTCGCAAGGCCCCAACATCTGATCCAGCGCCGGCCTCAGTCAAACACATAGTTCCACCCCATTCGCCACTCATCATTTTAGGAACGATGTTGGTTTTCATAAAAGGGTTACCCTTCAAATTGATAACGTTCAAGGCTGCCCTTGTAAGCCCTGGGTACATCATCCAAGCAACGTTGGCACCTGTCGCAAGAGACATGCACGCAACATAAAGTCCCTCAGGGACTGGTGTGCCCCCAATTTCTTCTGGCATCCCTAGAGCAAACCATCCATTCTCATAAAAGTTTTTTTGAAGTGACTTTAAAGATTCCGGAACTAGAACTTTACCGTTCACATGCTTTACGCCTTCATGATCTGAAGGTTCGCGCGTTGGAAATATTTCATTTTCAACAAATTTGCTATATTCAGCTAAAATCCCTTTAACATCCTGTTCACCAAAACCGTATTTTGTATGTTCTTGAACTTTTAACAGCTCAATTAAATTGAATTCAATGTCACGGATGTCAGCTTTGTAATAACCCATTAAACGTACCTCATACAGGGATTTATAAACTCATATAGTTTATCAGGAATTCAATAAATGGGAGGGGGAAATTTGAGACAATCTATGAATTTCTTATCCGACTAAAACAATAAAAAGCAAAAAAAAAAGGGCCACCTAAGTGGCCCTAGAAGAGAAGATTAATATCCTGAGTAAAATTCGAATAATTTAGAGCTTGGAGCTTTATAACCATTATTTACTGTTCCAACTTCGGTTGGGTTTAAGATGCTTGGTAGTGATGTGTTAATCACTGCGTATGATACTGGAGAAGTCGCTCCAGCAAATGCTCCGTAGTAGACAGTATAAATTGAACCGGCTTGCTGAGTTTGAGCTATAATCAGATTTTTTCCAGTTCCAAGAACAGCATCAGCAAGTTCCAAGTTATCAGTCTTGGTATAGAAAGTAGTGCCTGGAGTAGTGATATCACAATCCCCATATTTTTTAATTGTCAGTCCCAAGAAGGTGCTGTTGTTCATTGTCACTGTACCTTTTAAAATCCCATTACTCGTGTGCTTAAAGCAAGCAGTTGGATCCACGCAATCAACAACCACTGTATTTTTTTGACACATCGACTTATTAAAAGTGCTGACCGATCTCTTATTAAAATATAAATGCGTGCCTACTGTTGAAGCTTCTGCGCTGCCTGCTTGCCAAGCTTTGAGGTTATTATAAGCAGCTTCACCGTTTGTATTTGTAAAACTATTGCTTGAATTGCTATTACTACTGCCTCCTCCGCTTGAACTCTTCTTCCCGCAAGAAGCAGCAAAAGAAACAATAAGCGAAAGTGCCAAAAGGTTAAGAATTGATGTTTTCATAGAGACCTCCAAAAAAGTAAAATGTATTGAGTATTACACTTCAAGTACCGTGCCAAAATAGGGTATTGAGTTTTTGAGAGCTTGCGGATGAGCGTTGTATAAGAATTAGCTATCATTGATACTAGTGTCTAGAAAGTAGACACTTTAGTAAAATCTACAAGAACTCAAGGAACACATGGGATACGTACTTTACGGCTCAAAAACCTCACCTTTTGTTAGAAGAATTCGTATTCTTCTGGAAAATATCCCCTACGATTTTAAAGAAGTGAATATTTTCGAAGGGCAAGATGCAGTTGATTTGAATAAGATTAACCCTATTAATCAGATCCCCGTTTTAGTTGATGGTAACAATACTATCTGGGATTCTCGCCAGGTCTTTAACTATCTCAATTCCCTTCACCGATTCCAAAACATGGACTGGAAGGACGAAAATCTTCTGACGGCGATAGACGGGGCCATGAACGCTGGCGTGGCCTTATTATTAATGAAAAGATCAGGCATCAATGTAAATGAGCCTCTGATGTATGTGCAACGCCAGAAAGAACGGATGGAGTCGATCCTCGATTTCCTTAAACCTTTTATTATGGATCAAGGTTTAAAAAATTGGGATTTCCACACTATTTCAATTTATTGCTTTTTAGATTGGGCCTTGTTTAGAGGCATGATCAATATTGAGAAGAGACCTGAATGTCAGGCATTTCTAGAGAAGCATAAGGACAGAAAAATTGTCACCTCGACTGCTATACCCGTTTAGGCAACAACAATTTTTAGCATGCGAAGCTTTCCAATTTTAAGAATGACTTCAGTGCCGGCCTCAAGATTGAGGGTGTCTATAGCATGATTTTCAAAATTTACTTTAACTGCATTCTGCTGAATAAGACGGCGCCCGTCTCCCTTGGATTTAATTAGCTCGAGTTCAAGGAAGAGGTCTAGAAGATTAATAACTCCAGCCGCTTTATTGATTGTCTGAATATCGTCCGGAATCTGCTTTTTAGTAAACCTAGCCTCAAATTTATCGCGCTCTTCTTTCCCAGCCGCTTCGCCGTGATAGTAACCAGTAATTTCCGAAGCAAGGCTCTTTTTGGCTTCCATTGGGTGAATTGTACCTGCAGTCAGGGCAGCAATGTATGCCTCTACTTCTGTAGACGGTTTTCGAGATAAAAGGAGATAATATTTCTTCATCAACTCATCAGAAATCGACATGAGCTTGCCAAACATGTTGGTAGGAGTTTCAGTCAAAGCAATGTAGTTATCCATTGATTTAGACATTTTATTCACTCCATCTGTTCCCTCGATCAATGGCATTGTAAGGATACACTGGGCTTCTTGCTCATACGAGTACTGGAGGTGACGACCCATCATTAAATTAAAAGTTTGGTCTGTTCCGCCCAATTCAAGATCTGCTTTCAAATGAACTGAGTCAAATCCCTGGAGGACTGGATAAACGAATTCATGCAAATAAATAGCTTCTGCATTATTGTAGCGTTTTGAGAAATCATCCCTCTGAAGAATTGCTCCCACTGTAGCGCGAGACATAAGTTTGATTAAATCAAGGCCAGAGAATTTACCTAGCCAGTCCTTATTAAAAACAACTGTTGTTTTACTCATATCCAAAACTTTTCCGACCTGTTCCTGGTATGTCTTGGCATTTTGTGCAACATCTTCCTCAGTTAAAATCGGTCGTGTTTTATTTTTTCCGGTAGGGTCACCAATTTGGGCAGTGTAATCTCCGATTAGGAAATAGATCTCGTGTCCAAAATCCTGTAGGAGCCTCAGCTTTTGAAGCACTACTGTATGACCTAGGTGGATATCAGGACGAGAAGGATCTGCCCCAAATTTTATGATCAAAGGTTTTTGCTTCTCAAAAGACTTCTTTAGTTTCTTGAGAAGTTCCTCTTCAGGAAGTATTTCAAAAGCACCACGCTTAAGTTCCTTAAGTTGGTCTTCTGGGCTTACAGTAATTCGCGTCATGAAAGTCTCCTTAAACACCTAGAGTTTAATCGACCCTGCGAATTTAGTAAAAAATTATCTCAGGATATTTTGACCTTTTATGGAAAGAGCTGCATTGGCACGGCCACGGCCATCTGAGAAAAATTCTAATTGTTCAAGATATGTGTCTTTCAACTCTTTTAATTCCAAGTCAAAGAGAATTTTTTGATTAAAAGGGGCAATATCATGAAAAATTCGCTGAATCACCTTCTGCTGGAATCTCACAGTGTTAACGTTGGTAACTAGTCCGTACTGAGGAAGGCCCTTTAATAAAAGAGTTTGGTCAGTTTTTACACCCAAGACTTTGATCTGAAGATGTGGAAATCCATTCTCGATAATGACTTTTAGGCCAATTCCCAATCGCACAGGGAAACGAAGCTCTGATCTTCCTACCATAATTCTGTCTCTACCATTTAGTCTGTAGAGGATGTCGAGGTAAAGATTGAATACCTCCCCCTTCTCTTCTGCCAAAATAAATGCTCGTTCTGACCCAAGGGTAAAGTCTTTGCTTCCAAGATCAAGCACTCCGGCCTGAGCCGCAGCAGAAACAAGCTCATTTATATAGTGCTCACTTATACTAACGACTAAATTGGCGCGTTTTTGATTAAACAGTAAATCAATATCCAGCATGGACTGATCAAAGGTTCCAATTTCTATCTTTCTTCTTTCTTTAGTCGGAAGTTGAGGCGATCTACACGGAAACACCAGAGGATCGTTATCGTTTGCACAAAAATGCCCATCAAGTTTTGCTTCAAGAATTCTGGTATTAGCATCTACTGACATTGTTTTTAAATCAAAGAATGTACTGACTTCACCCTTCGTTGAAAAAGATCTGGGGGTAAATATTTCCTGAGGCTTGTCTTTGATTATATTGGCAAACCTATCCTGCATTCTGGCCTTGAGCAGATCCAGGATGGCCAATTTCATTTCTTCTTTTCTACTTAAAATAAAGTTTTTAATTTTTTCATGATCAAAAGTAATAACCCGGCCTCCAACTCTAATTGAAACGACAGGAATGGTAATATCTTTAATATGAAAGTCGATTAATTCTGGACGTTCAACAATTTTGGCAAACACTCTTGATAGATCAATTGTATGTAAGGAAATCATTAAGGAATCGGGCATTAGCGCTGTTTGCCACCCCATTGGAAGTTCAACCATCAATTCTGGACTAACAACGAACTCTGGTTCAATTAAGCCTATTTCAAATTTTATAGGTTCGTCGTTTTGAGATTTTTTAAGCTCGACTTGAAAAGCGATTTTGCTAGAGGCAAGCTTTAAGCCCTCGACGTAATTTAAGGTTACGTAATCAATTCTATTTTGTTCAGAAATTCCAGGTTTAAATTCCGAACTAAATTGGTGCATTGAGTACGAAAAATGGTCAATTTGAATTTTAAAGTTTGATTCAAAAAGCCTCACGTTAAAAAGCTCCTGCCAGTCTTTAATCCATGCCTGAGTGTCAATTGGTAGATCGTCTACTAGTTTTTTAAAATCAACTATGATGGGAGCTTTAAACGTTTGATTGTAAGGATCGCCGAAATTATTATTAATAAGAAATGTCCGAAGGCGGTTGATCAATGAAGCTGATGCCTGCTGGTCCATTCTGGATTTTATTACGATGTCCTGTGGACTGTCTCCCCAAGCGAAACTATTCATCAAAATTGACACAATTAATAAATATTTTTTCATAGGGATATTTATATCAAACAAAACAAAGGGCAGGCATCTAAAAAAATAAATGCAAGGGTTCTGATATTGGGCTCTTACACTCGCCATCCTGTTTTTCCGAGCCACAATTTGATTTCAAGGGCTTTTTTTACTGGGTCCTTAGGTGGTTTTGTATGTGCTACTTGTAAAAGCACGTCAGCAATTGGGGGAAGACCAAAGGCTTTCCTTCTTTCATCTAAAAATTTAGGGTCCTCAATGGGGGTTGCTTTTAACTCACCCTCCTCCCATTCAAGATTGGTTCCAAATAACTGTCGTCTTCCTTCCAGAAAACATATCTTGTCTTCCGTGTAGGCCAATAGTTCTTTGGGATAGTCGTCTTGGGAAACTGCTAAACGAATTTGAATCAAAGATTCTCGCATGAAATCAGGGAGAGAAATTGCGTGTTGAATTATTAGCCAAGATAAGTGCACTCCTTTCTCACCGGCATTTGACAGGACTGGAAATCCCTTTGTCTCTATCATTCGCTTTAGTTTTTGTGCATTAACTAATTGAACTTTTTCTAGTTCAGGATGGTAGGTGTCCTGTAACACACCTTTGCCCATTAACACGTCTTGGATAG
>JBILYY010000190.1:0-5399 GCA_044377495.1 Bacteriovoracaceae bacterium
TTTTCAAGCGTTCAATCGCAAGAGTTTCAATTTCATCAACAAATTCACAACCATTGTAATAACGCTTCTTCGGATAACCTTCAGCATACTTATTTGTAAGACATGATCCCTGTGCTTCCATCACAGCTTTCGAACAATAATTTTCTGAAGCAATTAGCTCCAAACCAAGCTCCTGACGTTCTTGTTCTTTCATCATCCATTTATAAACTTCAGGATCCGTATGATTGAGTGAATTTTGCATTGTGAATGTCTCCGAGGGGGTTTGCAGTATTTTAAGAAATACTGAGGGCTATGCCTATAAAAATCAGCTATTTGCGCACATGGACACCCCATGTAATTTCTACACCTTACGTCATTCGAAGCAACATTATCCCTTACCATTTACTCCTATGATCATTTACGGATTAATTTTAGTACTGGCAGTTGTTCAATCTCTTTTTGGAGTAGGGATATTATTATTTGGAACACCTATTCTTTTACTGGCGGGCTACGAGTACCAGGAAGCTTTGATGTATTTGCTACCGGCCTCAGCAGCACTAAGTTGGAGTCAAGTTTGGGATTTTAGAAAATATAAGTTGGATGGTGGATACAGAGGAAAGTTCTTACTCATCTGCGTTCCTGCCCTGATGATTGGAATGTTTTTGACTCAGCATTTTGATTTGAAATTTGAAATCCGAATTTTTATTACCATTATGTTATTTCTTGCTTTCGTTCTCAGGACGTCTTCGCGTTTAAGAATAAAACTTCAAAACCTTATGCGCAGAAGATTGAAAATTGCCTTGGCCTCAATGGGGTTAATCCATGGTCTTTCAAATATGGGTGGATCCGTCCTTACACCGCTTGTATCTAGTCTCTATTCCGAAAAGAACAAAGTTATGGCCGGAGTTAGTTTTGATTATGCTTTTATGGCAACTTTCCAGCTCGCAATTCTGGTGCTTATCCAGGGGCATAAATTTCTTGCACAGTACTTAATTGGAAGTGGTATCGCTATATCGGTGAGATATTTAATAGGGAAGTGGGTCTTTGAGTTTACCAAAGAAAAATACTACCAACGATTAATCAATGGTTTTATATTGGCCAATGCAATCATGTTATTTATGTCGTTTAAATAACTTTCTTAAATAAAGTGGAAGAATTCGTCCCACCAAAACCAAAAGAATTATTTAGAGCATACATGATGTCTTTTTTCTTCGGTTGATTGGCAACGTAATCCAGATCACAAAGTGGATCCTGATTTTCAAGATTGATCGTTGGAGGAAGTATTCCTGTCTCCAGGGCCTTGATACAAAAAATCGATTCTAGACCACCGGCCGCACCTAATAAGTGACCAGTCATGGATTTAGTCGAACTCACATTAAGATTATAAGCATGAGCACCAAAAACTTTTTTGATCGCTTGAGTTTCTGCTACATCGCCAAGTGGTGTTGAAGTTCCGTGAGCATTCACATAGCCAACTTCTTCTTTTCTTACGCCCGAAAGTTCCATTGTTTGTTCCATACACAGAAGAGCACCTGAGCCTTCTGGATGTGGAGCTGTGATATGGTAGGCATCAGAGCTTGCTCCGAAACTCATAACTTCTGCTATGATTCGTGCTCCGCGAGCAACAGCTTTATCATAATTTTCTAGAACTAAAATACCTGCCCCTTCACCCATGACAAATCCATCACGAGCAATATCGTAAGGACGTGAAGCACGGTGAGGTTCATCATTGCGCTTGGAAAGAGCTTTCATGCTGGCAAAGCCTGCAATAGTGTAACCAGTGATAACACCTTCAGTTCCACCAGTAATCATGGCGTCTTGTCGACCCATCATAATTTCTGAAGCAGCTAACCCAATGGCGTGAGCACTTGAAGCACAAGCAGAAGCAACTGCGAAGTTGATCCCTTGAAATCCATAGTGAATTGAAACTAAACCTTCTGGCATATTTGGAATGACGGAAGGAATAAAGAAAGGAGACACACGACGTGGACCTTTCTCTAAAAAGACTCTGAAGTTTGCTTCGATGTGAGGAAACCCGCCTAGGCCTGTTCCGAAAATAGTACCTATCTTACCAGGTGCATATTTAGCTTCTAGTAGTCCTGATTGCTTAATCGCTTCATCGGCCGAGTGAAGTGCGTACTGATTAAAAAGATCGAAGCGGTCCTGATCCTTTAGGGACATAAGACTTTCATCAAGTTTGAAATTTTTAACTTCGCCACCAAAAGTAACAGGCCAACCTTCGGTCACCTGACGTTCAAGAGTGGTTATTCCAGATTTTCCGGCGAGTGCGTTCTTCCAAACTTCATCCAGGGAATTCCCTAGACCACAGATCGCACCCATTCCAGTTACAGCTACGCGATTTAGTTTCATAAAATACTCTCAAAACGAAAAAGCCTCCTTGCGGAGGCCGTTTCGATTAATGTGACTTTGCTTTTAGGTAAGTTACCACGTCTCCGATAGACTTAAGATTTTCTGTTTCGTCTTCCGGAATTTCTACACCGAATTCATCTTCCATCTTCATCATGAGTTCAACCATGTCTAAAGAATCGAGGTTAAGATCATCAACGAAGCTTGTGTTAAGGCCGATATTAGCAGCATCCATCTTTGTAGCTTCAGAAACGAGCTTGATTACTTTTTCTTGTAATTCCATTAAATCCTCCAAAATGTGAGATGCCGTAATTTATTAGATGTGCGTCCTGACGTCAATTTTAATGATTAATATGATGCATCAGGAAAAAGCGATAAGTTGTTAATATTAATGATAAATAATCATCGTTATCAGGGATCATTAATGGGCATGGGATGAAAAACATCGTCAAAATTATCTACACCCCCCTGAATTCCTAACCGAGTGGGCGCTAAAACTATGAAAAACAATTTACTATAGTCGTATGAAAATACTAATTACCATACTCCTGTTATCAGTCTCGACCAACATTTTGGCCAAAAATATTCTTATTGTTGGAGACTCCCATTCTGCAGGTCCTTTCGGAACTAATCTGTTCAATAACTTTGCAAAAAATAAAGAGAACAATGTTGTGGCTTATGGGCATGCTTCATCTGCAGGTCTTCACTGGCTTGGTGAAAAAAAGTACTCCGTAAGTGGAGGTGTTTTTCAAGCTCTCTCTTTAGAAGGTTTAAAGTTTTCGAATCCCCATGAAACGAGTTGGAGAGAGTCCGTAAAAGTACCAAAGATTGATAAAATACTTTCTGAATTTGCCATCCACGAAGAGTGGAAGAAGCATTTAACGACTAATATACAGGCCGACATTGTAGTGATCGAGCTTGGGGCAAATGATTTAAAGGCAGTGACAAATGATCTTGGAACACCCTTGTCAGAGTATGCTTCTAGAAAGCGAGCCAATTCAGAAATAGTATCAAAAGTATTAGCAACTGGAGCAAAGTGTTACTGGGTAGGTCCTCCAGATGGAATTCATAAAACAGATAAAGCTCAAGAAACTCTTTATAAAATGTTAGAAGAAGTTACCAAGAACAAGTGTGAACTCATTAGTTCGCGCCATTATTATGTAAATATTTGCGATGGAACTCACTACAGTTGTGCGGCCGGTTCCAAAAAAGCGAAAGAATGGGCAGACGAAGTCTTTAAAAAAATCAAATAGGTCTGAAATAAAAAAGGCCCGCTTTGGCGGGCCCTTAAAATTATTCTTTAGGCGAAATTTTCAAATAGAAACGCTTCTTAGCGGAAGGCTTCTCAGATTCATGGCTAAATCAGCTTAGAAGCCAATTTCTTTAATTGTTGCCTGTAATTTTAGCCAGTTTTGAACCACTTCATTCTTATCCATTTCATTGAAGCGCTGAACTTCCGAATCCATTTTAGCGTAGCGGAAAGTTGTTACGTCTGAGATGTTCCCCATGATCGCTTGCATACGATCAACATGTCTTTGATGGTCATCAGCGAAGATGATGGCCTTATAATTTTGCTTATATTTGTTTAAAAGAACTTTAAGCATGACACCCTTATTCTGGCCGGCCGTCATATATATACCATTCTGGAAACTAACCGGGCGTGCCTCTTTAAGACCAGCTGTTTCTACGTCTGCTTGATTAAGACCAGAGCAAGCAAGGTTTTTAATATCGTAAGGTAAGTAAGTACCAGTTACATCGCTAGTTTGATTAAGTGTTGAAGCTGAGAATACCATCGCATTTTTAGAGAGAGAACTTTCAGTTAAACTTCTAAAATCTGGCCCGCGTGATGTGAGTAGAATAACTTTTTGGCCAGAAGCTTGTAGCTGCTTAATTTTATCAGCTAGATTTTCTTCAGTTGCCTTCATTTTACCAAGGGTAAATAAAACACCTTGAGCTTCAATTAATTCACCTACGTTTGTAGATACACAAGTAGGCTTACAATTTGGATCTTTCATTATTTTTTCTTGCCATGAAAACCATTGGTCTGATCCAAGATCGGTTGTCGTTGTCAAAAGAGTATTATCAATATCAAAAACCATGAGCACGTTTTCGCGTCCATACTGCAGGGATTTCTCTTCAACTTTAGCAAATGCCTCGTCCATTGAACTCGTAGTAAGGGCCTCTGAAGCATATAATTGAGATGAAATGAGGAGAAAACCTAAAAAGAGCGATTTCATGGATGTCCCTTGGTTTGATTTCGCTTCTTGTATCAAAGATTATCTGAATAAAAAAGACTTCAAATTTTTAGCGATTGAATGAGTAGAAATTTCATTATTAAGCGCGAGGACTAGAAGCTAAAATGCCTAACTGCTTGTTTTAAGGATGATTTTCGTTATTTTTTAAAGACTGGATATTTGTTCATTCTTTCATCCCATGAAGCGTGCTTCTTATAAAAAAACTCAAAGCGCTTATCAGGACTCTTTGCAAACTCGGCATCCGTTTTTAATTTTTCTTCAAATTCTATTTTTATTTCTGGTCGCTTTAACATTTCGGTTGCTACATCTTCAGTAACGTAATCTTCCATATACTCTTTTCGTTCAAAAGCTTTATTGAAAAATCCCCAAGTCATAAATGAATCTTGGGCGCGCGGTTCAAACAGTTGAACAATCAAGCGAGCTTTAGCTTGTTTGATTGGAACAAAAATGGATCCTTTCGGCAATTGAGCGTCTTCTATTTTCCATTCACCTTCCACAGTCAGAGTCTGGTGACCTTCATACGAATTTGCTCCAAACTGAGTTTTTGTAGCTCTGTAAACTTTGAGATCTTTTGGACTGTCTTTGATCCAGTTTTGATACTTAATTGCATGAACTTTTAACTTGGGTAAAATCCATGAAAAATCTGAAGGCTGGATAAAATAACCATCGAGCGGAGCCTCTACGGTTAATGTTGGAATTAGTTCTTCGTAAAAAGGGACTTTCCAAATTTTGGGAACCAAAGGATTGTATTTAAGAACTTCTCCTCCTGATACCAAGGATTTCTTTTTAATGAATTCA
>JBILYY010000191.1:0-5398 GCA_044377495.1 Bacteriovoracaceae bacterium
AATACTCATAGCTGTCACTGGTGAGTTCGATGTTGCATCATAAAAAAAAGCACCTCGAAAGGTGCTCAATAATTATTTGCGTTTAAATTCAAGTTTTGTTCAGCAAGTTAGGAGATATTATTTATTTTTCAATAGAGAAATAATCTTTTGGCGATTAGAAGTATCTGTTCTCTTTTGTAATTTTTGTGCAAATTCCAGCGGAGTCATGCCTTGAAATTTTCCGGTGCCGGCCCGGACGGAAGGGTCAGCCTTTTTATTCAGTAAAAATTCAACGACTTTCGGTTGATCAAACAAAACGGAATCGTGAAGTACCGTAAGTCCCAGAGAGCCCGGTTTATTTATATCTACACCTCGCTCTAGGAGCTTCTCACAGACAGAGAAGTTGAGTTTTAGGGTCTCATCACTAACTTCTGCCAATACAAATTGCAGCGCATTTTGTCCGGTTTCAGAGCGGTAATTTTTTATATCCGAGTTTAAACCAAAAACAATTTCTTCAGATTTCTGTTGCAAAGCACAGCTTTGATCAACTAAACAAAGCAATGCCTTTTCCGTAGCGCTGTTATCCGCGAGAGCGAAGGAGGAAAAAAGTAACCCAATGAAAAAAACATTCATAATTAATCCTTGTACAAATTCTTACTCCTTAATTGTAATACAAATTACTTTTTTTTGCATTTTTATATGCATGAATTGGGGAAATCAAAGTTAAGTTTAGCTTGCCTATTTAGGCCGAAAAGAATCAATAATTAGTTAAAACTATCATTTTTTTTATTCAACAAACTGACCCAAAAAATCTCAAAGCTACCAGCCACATTGATGACTAATGCTTAAAATCCAAAATTTGAACTTGTTTACTTCACATTTATTAACAACAGAAGGCGACAATGCATAAATGAGAATTTTATAGGGATTAATACATTCTTGTATGATGGTAGGTGCGAATTTAACCTTTAATATCATCAAGGATTATAAGGGGTTGAAGGCAGCCTCTCCCGCCATTTTCAAACCTACATAGATATCTGGCCTTACACGAGTTTTTCAAATTCTTTCATTACATTTTGGTGATTTTGGGTGCGGTGGGTTTTAGCCTGATTATTTCATTTAAAATTTATGATATAACAACTGAATGAACATCATTTCGTTGATCCAAGCTTCTTGCTTATTGGTTTTATCTTCAATAACGTCCATCGCTTTTGCGGCAGATCAGATATGCACATATGGAGCACCAACAACATGCCCTAAAGAAAGTTACTGCATCAGGTATGACCAGGGCAAAGATGTCTGCAGAAATAAATTTCAAAAAGAAATGAAAATTGTTGCCTATCCATTTAAGTCATCCGTTTCTTCATTCTGTGATCAGGGACCTCTTTCTCCTGCCGAAAATTCTCATACATGGAATAATACTGCTTACGCCGTAGACATAAAAAGTTATTCAAAAAAGAATGTCGATATCATTGCTGGGATTGATGGAACAGTAATCGCTTATGATGGGTGTAAAACGGAAAATGATAAGTGTGGGCAAGGTTTTGGGAATCACGTAAAAATCCTGACAGAGGATAATTTCATTGTTTTTTATGCTCATCTCAAAAGCATAACCGCTAAAACAGGAGATATCATCAAAGCTGGAAAAGTTATTGGATCAGAAGGGCAGACAGGATGGACTGGGAAAGGTAACAAACACCTGCATTTAAGTGTTCACTACGACTGGAGATCCGCTGGATTTGAATACTGGAAAAATGTGGGATATCTGCCAAGTTCTGTTCCTTTTCAAATAAATGATTGCGACGGCAAAGCTATTTCTGTTGAAAGTCTTGAATGCAAAAGAGTGTCAGAGACTCCTCATGAATTTTGTTCAAAACCCAAATAAACAGAAATCAGCAACTCAGGTTTTTAGTCCAACCTTCTTTCTATTCCCTGGAAGTCTCGGAGCAACCATTTCCTCATAGTTATCAAGACGCTCAAAAACAACTTTAAACATTTGGTTAGTTCCTTGTTCTAATTTTGTCACCCTCTCAGAAAGATTCTTTTCCAACATTAAAAAACTGCGCAAACGAGTGAAGATTCTCATGATCGATACGTTGATCTGAATCGCCTTTTCGCTGCTTAAGACACTTGAAAGCATGGCCACTCCATTTTCAGTGAAAACGTAAGGCATATATCTCCTCCCGCCATGCACCAAACTTGAGGTCACAAATTGTGACCTCAAGTTTTCACACTCTTCAGTTGTTAGCTGAAACATAAAATCAACTGGAAAACGGGAGAGGTTTCTTTTTATAGCTTGATTTAAAACTTTTGTTTCAACTTCATATAGATCTGCTAAATCGCTATCAAGCATGACCTTCTGATCTCTGATTACATAAATCATTTTTTCAATTATCTGTTCTTTTAAAGCGGACATCTGGCACTCCTAGTTAGTCTTCCAGTGATATCAAGCGGGCCATCCGTGAGACAATTATCAACAAATACATTTGCTGTGATTTTTCAATTTTGATCACTCAACTCAAAGAAAGAGAATATTCAAAGATTAAAATTATTTGCATGGTAAATAAATATACTCGCTACACAACTCAGATTTGAGTTGTGTAGATAAGCACTTAATATTAAACGATATTATTAAGTCCAAAATGGGCTAAATGCAGCCTCTCCCGCCACCTTCAAACCTACATAGATATCTGGCCTTACACGAGTTTTTCAAAACTTCTTAGTACATTTTGGTGAGTTTGGGTGCGGTGGGGATTAGCTGAGATAGTTAATACTAATGACTGTCACCAATGATTTTAAAGGCAATTTAAATAAAGCCGTGAGTTCGATTTTGCATCATAAAAAAATGAGCATCTCGAAAGGTGCTCAATAATTATTTGCTTTCAATTCAATTTTGTTCAGCAAGCGAGGGTCTAGAAGAGCAAGGGTCTCGATGGGTCAATCTAGGCATACTTAACGGTGACATACACGTACCGTCCTTTAGGCACATTTGCCATGCTCCAAAAGTTACCTTCAAACGAGGATCACCTTCTTCGCAAGTATGGGAAGCAATATATACGAAATTCATTTCATTCACATTGATGTATTTAATCTTCGATATATGAACTCCTGCCCCTAACACCTCCGGATACTTTTCAATGACTTCTTCGATCTGAGCTTTGGTAGTCGCCTGGATCATTCTTTCACTTTCTAATTTCCAGAGATTCTCAAACGCATAAGATGCCAAAGAACTTAGTGCTAATAATCCAACAAGGAACTTTTTCATATTACATACCCTTATATTGATATCGTATGGGGAATCATGCCAACGTAGACATAACTACTAATTTCGATTTTCTTGTATCAACTATCTGAGAAAGACTAAAAAGTTTGGCGCAAAAAAGGTATTTATAAGATCTGGATGTCTTAACACAATACTAAAGAAGTCAAAACGATCTCCCGTTACAACTGATGAAACAATAGCGACCGAACTTCCTACAAAATTTGCCGAACCATTCCCTTTACTTATAGCTCTTTGACTGCCATTTGTGTATGTGAATGAAAAGCCTTCAATCTCATATGGTATAAAGGTAGCACATGAAGCTTGAGTTTCACTTGAATGGCGAAGTTTAAGTCCTGTTTGATTTTTAAATTCTGCAGCTCCAATATTAGGCGTCCCTGAATTTAGAGTAAAAATGTCTCCGAGCATAGCAACAGGTAAAGGTAGAGCAACAACATCATATTGCGCAGGAGTTAAATGAACAGACGGATTTAAAAGTTCAATCGATAGTGTGACTGGGCCAGAACCATTAACGACAACAAGCCAATCTCCATTTTGTTGATTAAAAACCTGACCTCTGTCTGTGGGAATTATTGTCAAGGCATGTGGAACATCAACGCCATCTTGTTTGACAGAAGTCTTGATCCGATTCTGACATGATTTAAATAGTTTCGAGCCTGAATTAGATTTAATGAAAACTTCTGTTATTGAAGGATTTGTTTGACGACTCAAAAGACTTCCAACTTCTTGTTCTATTTTAGGCAGGTCTCGAATTATCTGATCAAGGTTTTCTTTAACTATTGATTTTGGAAAATGAACATCCACCATCGTTGTTGGGATAGCAAGTTGGTTCATAACTCTGTCCATCTTGCTCTTGGCTTCCTTTGCTTCGTCTATGAGAAGCTGAGCATGGGCATTAGTGAATAACTGCAATGAGACCAAAGTAAATAGAGAAATTAATTTCATTATATTCATAAATGGCCTCAAGTTGTTTAAATATTGCTTGGTGCGAAAACTACATTCCAGTTATTGAAAATACAAGGGGTAAGAAGTTTAATTTGGATTATTTCAGGAAAATTTAGATTGCGAGATAGTGGGAGTAATTACAGGGTTTTTAGGCGCCCTCGTACGCCACTTTTAAACCGACATAAATATATGGCCTTACACGTTTTTTTCAAATTCTTTCATTATATTTGGCTAATTTTTGGTGCTGAGAGGTCTAGCCCTTGATAATTTTATCAGACAAGGAAATTCCACCATGCTCGATACCATTCCCACTTTTGAAACTGATCGCCTAATCTTACGTGGAGTTCAAATCTCTGATGCTCCTTCTTACCAAAAACACTTTGCGCATCATGAAGTAATCAAATATCTCTCATCAAATGTTCCATGGCCCTATCCTGATAATGGGGCCGAGTTTTATATTAAAAACATGGTTCTTCCACAACAAGGTAAGACTCGCTGGAACTGGGGAATATTTCTAAAAAGTGATCCTCATGAATTAGTCGGTGCAGTTGAACTCTTTCATCCTGGTATCCCAGAGAATAGAGGGTTTTGGCTTCGTCAGGAACTTTGGGGAAAAGGAATAATGACTGAGGCAGTAAAACCAGTCATTGATTTTGCTTTTGATATTCTTAACCTCAAATCATTAATCTTCGCGAATGCTATCGAGAATACAGGTTCACATAGAGTAAAAGAGAAAACAGGTGCAAGGCTAATTGATATTAGACCTGCTAAATATGCAGATCCTAAATTAACTCATGCGCAATACTGGGAATTGACGAAAGACGATTGGGATATGTTCCTCAAAGTTTAATACGTTTTCGATAATAACCTCTTATCGCACCAATCTGTGATTCACTCAGACCCGTAACATAAGTTTTGAGAACAAAGAAACGATAGAGAATTTCTGCGGATATCTGTCGTGCCTTGGGACTATTTAAACACGTAAGTATTTAATTTGAATGGCATCTTGATATCCCAATTTGGGATATCAAGATTATTTATTTACTTTAATCCGACCCTCTTTCTGTTCCCTGCCAGTCTCGGAGTTATCGTTTCTTCATAATTATCAAGACGCTCAAAAACAACTTTAAACATTTGGTTTGTCCCTTGCTCCAACTTTGTAACTCGCTCTGAAAGATCCATTTCTAGCATTAG
>JBILYY010000192.1:0-5397 GCA_044377495.1 Bacteriovoracaceae bacterium
GGCTTCTCCCATCTCTGGCTCATTTTTTCTTTTCACGAAGTTATCCAAGAAGGTTATAAGGCCCTGGTTCGTCCTCCGCGGTTTTCTGGGAAGGAGAAGTGGGGAGTATTTGCAACCAGATCGCCTCATCGACCTAATCATTTAGGACTCTCGGTAGTGAAATTTAAAAGTATAGATTATGGACACGATAAAATTACCTTAATAGTTGAAGGCGTAGACTTGGTGTCCGGTACACCCATTTTTGATATTAAGCCTTACATTGGTTACACAGATGCCTATCCCGAAGCGCATTCTGGTCCTTTTCAGCATCGGCCAGAATTCAAATCGGTGAAGTGGAAGGTTGAAGCTGAAATGAATGAAGCGACAAAAATATTAATCGAGAAAGTAATTGGCCTAGATCCTCGACCAAGTTTAGACCAAGCAGATACTTTTGGAGTTTCCATCGCTGGATTTAATGTTCGGTTTAAATTTGTGGAAGATCATTTTGAAATTTTAGAAGTGACTAAGGAACAGCCTTAAAATCATAATTCCCTAGTATTCCAAATGAAACATTCGCCTTCCCGGCAAATCCATCAATGTCATTACCAAAAATTACGTAGTCCTTCATGATTGTGAACGGACTTTGATTTGTTTCCCAACCCAGAGCTTGAGTTGTGTAGAGGGCGAGATTGTAGTGAGGTAAGTAACGAAAGAGTTCCCTTGTTCTTGGGGGAAGCTCTTTATGAAAAGATTGAATGAGGATAGGCACTTCAAAGGAGCTACGAGCAAGAAATCCGTGCCCCCATCTGCCATCCTGACCATTTGATTCGCCGTGGTCTGATAGATAAATAACTAGTGTTTTAGATTTTTGTTTTTCAAGAATATGATTCAATTCTTTCCAAAATAAATCGAATTCAAAAATAGAATTATCGTAGTCGTTAATTCTATGATCTACGTCCTTAGATAAAAACTTGATTGACTCAACAGTGGAGCGAAGTTTTATGGGTCCGTGGGAGCCACGCTGGTGGAGCATGATAAAGTTTTTACTGCCGGCCCTAAGTAATTCCGAAAGTTTTGGAAGTAGATCCCTGTCCCTTGCCGCATTTGGATTTTCGGTTAAGGGAGAAATAGCTTCGAGACTTCGGTAATCATCTAAGTAAGCAGAACACAGATAGGGAGCAATATAGCGAAGTTGTTCACTAGATTGAGTCGAAAGGAAATGAGTAGAGTAACCGATTTTTTTTGCCGATCTGAAAATGCAATGCTCACCCTTGGCCGCCTTAATTCCTCCTGATTCTCCGTAACCAAGATTCAGAAAAAAAGCCACGCTGATATCAGTCGAAACTCCACCGGAGAGTCCAATGGTATGAAAAAAATTGGGCGCTTGCTTAAGTTCATTTAGAAAAGGAGTGGTCGGCCGATCATACCCGTAGAGACTCATTTGATGAGGAGTAAGACTCTCGCCCAGAACAACGATGATATTATCCCACTCTTGTCTGTTTGTTTTTGTAAGCTTTAAATTAACTGCCTCATTTTGCTCAAGTGAGTAGCGTTTAGATTGCATTTTGTAAGGCAGGATTCTTCCCATGAAGTACGAGAAAGAGAGATAGACGTTCATTCCTGCGAGCTCGCGTGTCGATGGTTGGCGTCCCCAAGTGTTATTTGTGACGTAAGTGCGAGCAGGATTATAAATAAAATAGAGAACTAATAAGATAGGAACAGCTCTAAAGGAATAGGCCGTATTAAAACGCCGTATAAAATAAAAACCAATTGATAACGGAACAATCGTAAACAGGAGGGGAATAAATACATGATGGAGCTCTTCGTTTAGTAAGCCTGCGACTTCGTGCATTTCAGTGAAAAGAAGAAAAATTTCGTTAGGCAGAAGCTGGGTTCCGAAATAGGAAAGATGCGCCATCTGAAAGAAGTTAAGGATCAGGAAAAAGCTTAAAATGAAAAAGCGAGTTTTGGGCCCTCGTACGAGAGTAAAGATAATGAAAAAAATAAAAAGTGTAAGGAGTTTTCCCAGAGACAACCAAATAATTGGAAACCCTTTAAGAGCATAAAAGCCATATTGCTGGAGTAGGCTCAGAATAAGAAAAATCAGCGCCAGATAGACGTGATTACGGAGTTTTTGGAGCATGGTTAATTATACTAAAGAAGAAGTTGGAATGGAAAGTCAGGAAGTGCGTCTTTGATACGTTTTAGGCTTTTCAACGTGGGATTTGCGTATTTTGACATCTCTAACTTTTGATACGAAAAAAGACTTTTATAATGCAGTTTTTCTTTCATTTGCACCTGAGTGAGTCCTTTTTGAAGACGTGAACGTCTCAGTAAAAAGGCGAAGGCAATATTGGGCTCTACTGATATTTCTTTAACTGACTTTATTCTTTTGAATTTAGAATTAGGAAGCGGGAAAATAATCTTTGAATCTTCTGGTTCATCTAGTATTAATGAAAGAGCTTCTTGCATGTTTGCTTGAAGTTCATTCATGTTATCTCCTTGAGTCAGACACCCTGGTATTTCAAGACACTCGGCCCAGAATCCTTTTTTTTCTTTATGTATTTTAAAATGGTAGTTCATTTTTGACCAATATGATGTGTGAGCCCTTTTGCCTTGCTTTGTGCCACCCATGTTTTTCGAACAATTTAAGCATGTCCTCACCACTCATCGGCATAACTCTTTCCTATTTTACCACTTTAAAGTGGTAATTTGCAATTTAGTGCTTAACTTATTGATATGTGGGGGAAAGAAGGTTTAAGCAAGTTCTCTTAAGCTGCTTGGAACTATCCAGATCTTGGACTTTTTTAGAATGTGGAATTTGTATGCTCGAACAAGCAACTGAGAAAAAGAATAGGACAATTAGCGCACCGAATTTCATAAAACCCCTTTATTAGGAGAGGTTTTATTCTTATTCAGTAGCTACGCCACTAATTGATGATGGTTTTGGGACTAATTTTTCAGAACTGAATTACCCGCGATTTCTGAGTTCTTTGAAAGCTCTTTCAAGAAGGGCCTTACACTGAGCTTCATCTAATCCGTGAAGCATGTGACTCGGAGGTAGTGCTTTTAGACTCTTTTCTGAGTTGCTCTTAAATGAAACAAGACGATTATTGATATTGTTTCTTAACGTGCGAAGTTTTTTATCAGTAAGTTTAGTGAGGTCTGAATAATCTTTCATTTTCTATTCCTGAATTTAAATCCAACTTTTGGTTTTTTATCATTAGCATCTTCTTGTCTTGGTCTTCTCTCGGGAGATTGATTTGGCCTTGCAGCATCAGGCCCGGCATTACGGTCGAGCTTTGGTTTATGTTCCAATCGGCGACCTTGGATTGAACGCGGGTCACGAAATACAGTCTCTTTAGACGATTTTACAGCTTGCTCAGGCACGCCGACAAAACTTTCAGCTGGAAGTCTGAGTCCGATAATCTTTTCAATACGCTTCAGAGCATCTCTTTCTGTTTCATCACAAAATGAAATAGCATCACCCTCTTTACCGGCACGAGCTGTTCGTCCAATACGGTGAACGTAACTTTCGGCTTCAACTGGAAGATCGTAGTTAACGACATGGGAAATACCCTGCACATCGATTCCGCGTGAGGCAAGATCAGTTGCGATCAAAACTTTGATTTTACCTTGCTTGAAATTTTCTAAGGCAAGTTCTCGGGCAGTCTGAGATTTGTTTCCATGAATGGCAGCACATGGGATCTTATGAAAGTTAAGATAATCAACAATCTTATTCGCGCCATGTTTCGTGCGCGTGAAGACCAAG
Source organism: Bacteriovoracaceae bacterium (assembly GCA_044377495.1). Lineage (GTDB taxonomy): Bacteria > Bdellovibrionota > Bacteriovoracia > Bacteriovoracales > Bacteriovoracaceae > Peredibacter. The sequence continues at coordinate 3,752 of JBILYY010000192.1, forward strand.
GTTAGCTGAGTTGATTCTTCATTTATAATTTTACGAAGAAGCTGGTACTTGTCAGCTTTCTTAACATGAATAATTCGCTGATCAATTTTTTCAACAGTTGTTGCTGGAGGAGTGACTTCCACTTTTTTCGGTTTGTTAAGTAACTTTGCCGCAAGTGAGGCAATTTCATTCGGCATGGTCGCCGAAAAAAGAAGCGTTTGTTTTTTAAGGGGTAATTTAGGAATAATTTTTCTGATGTCGTTAATGAATCCCATATCAAGCATACGGTCAGCTTCATCAAGAACGAAAATTTCAACTCGTCCAAGGCGGCAGTGGCCTTGATTCATAAGATCCAGTAGACGTCCTGGTGTTGCCACTAGGATGTCCAGACCATTACGTAGGTTATTTACTTGAGTGCCTTGACCGACACCACCAAAAATAACTGCATATTTTAATTTTAGGCCTTCACCGTATTTCTCTAAACTTTCTTTAATCTGCGAAGCCAGCTCGCGAGTCGGTGCAAGAATCAGTGCCCGAGGCTCACATGGCACAAGGCTGAAGTCTCTGTTGGCCAAACGCTGAAGCATGGGCAGAGTGAATGCTGCAGTTTTTCCAGTTCCAGTTTGAGCAATTCCTAAAAGGTCGTGACCTTCAAGAAGGTGAGGGATGGCCTCGGCCTGGATTGGGGTTGGAGTTTCGTAACCGGCGTTTACCAGGTTTTTTTGAAGCTGATCAAGCAGCTTGAGTTCATTGAATTTTAACATGGGCGAACAATCGTTCTTTAGGTGCTGATCGTCAACGGAAACTCAATTCACTAGTGAGAAAATACAATGAATTACCTACTACTTCATGGTCTTAACTCACTACTTAAAGGTATTTTTTCAACTCAGATTGACTTTTGTAGCTAATTAGCTACAATAATAAAGGATTATGAGTTGAAAGTAGTCATTTATAAGACCGAAAGTGGCGACAGCCCATTTAGATTTTGGCTTTTGTCCCTCAGGGATAAGCTTCTAGTTGAAAGAATTTCATTAAGAATGTTTAGGATTGGAGAGGGTAATTTTGGCGATCACAAGTATCTTCAAAATGGGGTTTGGGAGCTTCGGATGACATTCGGTGGTGGCATTAGAATTTATTATGGAATCCACGGTAATGAAGTTGTTTTACTTTTAAATGGTGGAGATAAGAGTTCTCAGCAAAGAGATATAAAAAAAGCGGTAAAACTCTGGCAAAACTTTATAAAGGATAAATAATGAAAAAAAATATGATTTCATATGATGAATTTTTGCAGGAAATCCTTAAGGACGATGAAGAGCTTCAATATGGACTATTAAAGAGATCTTTTGAAGAAAATTACGACATGCCCGGCGCCATCATGAGAGCAATCCGAGCAGTTGCAGAGGTTCGAGGAATTTCAAATCTTGCAGAAAATGCAGACCTTAACAGAGAAAATCTCTACCGCGTTCTATCGGGAAATACATTTCCCCGTATAGACACGTTTTTTAAAATTATAGATGCGCTTGGACTGAGGCTTACGGTTGAGCCTAAGGTTAGTTAGTGCTACATTATTCTCATGAAAGTTCTCATATCGCGTAAAGATCTTCGGGATACAACCTCTGGGGTGCCAAAAAAGGTGCTTCAAGAACTCCAATTCTTTAAAAATTTGG
>JBILYY010000193.1:0-5393 GCA_044377495.1 Bacteriovoracaceae bacterium
CATCAGCTGTAACCATGACTCGTTTTTTAATCACACCAGTGCAGAAAATCCCAACCTGAGGCTGGAGAATAACCGGTGTAGCAATGAGAGTGCCAAATGTTCCGTTGTTAGTGAAAGTATAAGTTCCACCCGTTAGATCATCCATCGTGAGTTTTTTATTTTTTGCTTTGTTAGCAAGGATATCAAGCTGCTTAGCAATTCCTGTAAGGTTTAAATTCCCAACATTCTTAATGACCGGAACAACCAGACCATTTGAAGTCGCTACAGCACAGCCAAGGTTAATGTCTTTTTTGATGACGATATTATCGCCTTCAAGTGAAGCATTGACCAAAGGATGATCCTTAAGCGCCTGTACAATCGCGTAGAGAACAAAGTGCGTGTATGTAAGGTTAATCCCCTCACGCTTTTTAAAATCATTTTTAAGCTTCTCACGCGCCTTCACGAGATTAGTCATATCGATTTCATCGATTGAGTTTACGTGCGGAGAAATTTGCTTTGAAAGCACCATATTCTTAGCAATGGCCTTTCTCATGTTATCCATAGCGATAATTTCAACTCTTTCACCATTGGCGCGAGTTTGAGGAGCACCACTTGGTGCAGCAGTTGGAGCTGGTGCCGATTTTTGAGCAACGGCAGAAACCGGAGCGCCACCTTTGGCGCGAGAGGCGATATAACTTTCAAGATCTGCTTTATTAACTCTTGAGCCTGCGCCAGAGCCTTGAATGTTTTTTAATTCAGAAAGTGGAACACCTGCGTCTTTGGCCATGGCCTTAACAAGCGGAGTGTAAAATCGGAAACCTTCTTCTTCATGGACCACTTCTGCAACCGGTGCCGAAGCAGCGGCCTTAGGGGCTTCAGTTTTTGCAGCAGCAGGTGCCGCCTTAGAAGCAGGAGCTGCAGCAACTGCCGCACTCATATCATCTTCAATTATCGCAATCGGGCGACCAACATCAACAGTTGTTCCTTCTGGATAAAGAAGCTCGGCAATTTTTCCCTGGATCGGGCTTGGGATTTCAGATTCAACTTTATCAGTTGAAATCTCTAGCAAAATTGCATCTAGTTCAATCACTTCGCCAACGGCCTTATGCCACTTAGTGATAGTACCAGTTGTAATCGACTCTCCCATCTGAGGCATAACAATTTCAATACGTGCCATATAGAATCTCCTTAAAAATCTTTTATAAGTTTAGTGCGCGACCTTTGGCGGCCAAGACGGCTTCACCAAGGAATTCCCCAAGTGTTGGATGCGGGTGAATGGTAGCAAAAATCTCTTCATCAATGCCTTCCATTGTTCTGAAAAGCACGTATTCATGAATAAGCTCAGTTGCGTGTGTCCCGACAATATGAGCGCCCAAAAGCTCACCATATTTTTTTCCAGTTAACACTTTAACGAAACCATCTTTTTCATTTGAAGCAATCGCTTTACCGTTTGCCATAAATGGTGCCTTACCAACATTGTACTCGATACCTTTTTCTTTCAGTGCTCTCTCGGTGTAACCGACAGAAGCAACCTGAGGTTGGCAATAAGTACAGCCAGCAATATTCATTTTATCAATTGCATGAGGATGAAGACCGCTTAAGTGTTCTGCTGCAACAACTCCTTCATGAGAAGCAGCGTGGGCAAGGAGTGGTGGTCCTGAGACATCACCAATGGCATAAACACCTTTTTGAGTTGTCTCATACATTTCATTTACTTTGATGAAACCTTTCTCAGTCTGAACGCCGGCCTTATCGAGACCGTAGCCCTCAATAACTCCAGTCATACCAACTGCGATGAGTCCCATTTCAAAATTGTAATCAGTTTTCTTACCACCCTCAGTAACAGTAAATGTCACATCTTTACCATTATTCTTAGCGGTAACACCTTCGATACCAAGATTCGTCTTGATGCCATATTTTTTATAATGTCTTTCAACTTCTTTAGAAACGTCAGTGTCTTCAATTGGAAGAAGATTTTTTTGCATTTCGAAAATATGAACTTCTACTCCGAAAGCATTCCAAAAATAAGCAAACTCCATTCCAATCGCACCAGCACCGATGATTCCCATCGATTTTGGAAGCTTATCAATTTTCAAAGCTTCCCAAGCACCAACAAGTCTTTTCCCATCATGTTCAAGACCTGGAAAAGTTCTGTATTTCGCACCTGTAGCAATAATGATGTTGGTTCCAGATATTTCTTCTTTTTTACCATCAGCAGCAGTGACCTCAATCACCTTGGCCGATTTAAAAACACCTTTGCCAACGATCACTTCTATTTTATTTTTCTTCATCAAAAACGCGATACCTTTAGACATATTGTCAGCAATATCATTTGCGCGTTTAACGGCAACCGATGCATCTAAGCCTTTCAGGTCAACATTAATGCCAAGACCTTTAAGATCAGCGATCTCGTGAACAGAATGAGCAGATTTTAAAAGTGCTTTAGTTGGTATACATCCACGGTTAAGGCATACCCCACCGAGTTTATCTGCTTCAATAATAGCAACGTTTTTTCCTAACTGGGCGGCACGAATAGCGGCAACATAACCACCAGGACCAGCACCTAAAACAACAACATCAAATGTTTTGGCCATGAGAGAGAATCCTTTTTTATCTAGATAGTCTAAATGTCCTGAAATCTTGAGGTTTGTGCTATGCACTTGTCAATGAAACTAGATCGCTAATACCTAGACGGAAGCCATGAAAAAAGGCTATAAGAAGCTCCATGTCAAGATCTCAATCTTCACTCTCATTATCCGCTGGGGAAATCACCTCGCTTCTGGCCCTATTCCCAAGGGGCCTGGTTGCTGTTGATCTTGAGACCACTGGTCTTTCACCCCTTGTGGATAAAATTATTGAAATCGGTGCAGTTAAGATAACCGCGGCAGGTGAAGTGACTAGCTTCCATACCTTAATCAATCCGTTAATTGAAATTCCAGCTTTTACGATTCAATTCCATGGCCTGACAAATGATGACTTAAAAAATGCACCTACGCTCAAAAAGCCTTTAATTGATTTTTGGAAATTTGTCGGCCGTCACGCCATGATTGCTCACAACTCTTCATTTGATTTAGGCTATCTGATAAAAGCTTCACACGATTTTCAAATTGAGTTCCCCCCTTTAGATATTTTTGATTCTTGCAGATGGGGAAGAGCGGCGTATAAGCCTCTTCAAAAACAACCCGGGAATTTTAAGCTTTCTACCATGAGCGAATTTTGCGGTTTTAAATTAAATCATCATATTGCGATTGAAGACACCTATGCGTGCCTGAAAATTATGGCCGCTATCAGTGACCTGGGCATAGACCAGAGGACTCCGAAAGAAAAAAGTTTTGTCTTCCGTCTTTCACAGTTTGATAAAAACGATTGTTTCAATTTTTCAACTCGCCTAAATGGTTTGACTCAACTGGTTCAGGATAAAAATTTATTAGACCTTGAGTATAATGGAACTTCTGCCAAACAAGCTCATAGACCAGTAAGACCAATAGGACTTATGCCGCTTCCAAAAGGGCCCGTTTTATTTGCAGAATGTCTCATCACTGGGATGAACAAATCATTTTTATTAAAAAAAATAAAATCTTATTCCAAGCTGGAAGCCAGCTATTGGAAAGCAGGACCTCCATGAAAAACTTTATTACTAAAGAAAATCTTAATCATCGAATCATGCAGTTCATAATTCTTGTGGCCCATCTTGTTCTTTTGAAATGGATCATCTACACACTTTCTGAAGGTGGAGTTCTTCCCTTTAAAACTTTAATGTACCATTTTCTGGGTATTTCTGCTTCGGGCGGACTGCTAATTAGATTTTGCGCCTGGTTTTATAAAAAACAGTATTTGAAAGAATTGGAAAAAAATGGGCATGAACCTAAGCTGGAAAAGTGATTTTCAAGCGGCCTACAAAAATTCATCTGACTTATATCAATTCCTAGGTTGGGACGATACGTCTTCGTCAGTTGAAAAAAAATACCCCCTATTTATTCCTCAAAGATTGGCCCAGAAAATAAAAGCACAAGGTAAAGAAGGAGTTCTCGCCAAAGAGTTTCTTCCTGATGTGAAAGAAATGAGCGACCTTGGCTTGGATGATCCCATTGGCGATAAAGAACATTTTAAGGCGCCTCAACTTATCCACCGATATCATTCCCGTGCTCTGTTTACACCAACAAGTATTTGTCCGGTTCATTGCCGCTATTGTTTCAGAAAAAATGAATTGAATCCCAGCGATGAACTTTTTGCGGCAGATTTTAATAAAACGCTTGAGTATCTAAGTGATCACTCCGAAATTAGCGAGATTATTTTTACGGGTGGTGACCCACTGACCTTGTCCAACGAAAAAATCCAAACATATCTTGAAGCATTTTCTAAGATTGACTCAATTAAAGATATTCGTTTTCATACTCGGTATCCTGTTATTTTACCAAGTCGCTTAGATGAAGGTTTCAAGCAGCTACTGCAGTCTTACTCAGAAAAATTCCGTACTCTTAGTCTTGCCATTCACGCCAATCACGTGGATGAATTTGATCATGAAAGTAAGCAAAAGATTTTAGAGCTTTCAAAACTTAATATTCAGCTTCTCTCTCAGACAGTGCTTTTAAAAAGCGTCAACAATACTACAAATGATCTTTTGGAATTATTCAATTTATTCATTTCTCTAAAAGTCAGACCCTATTATCTTCATCATCCAGACCAAGTTAAGGGTGGTATGCATTTCTATCTTCCGATCGAGGAAGGTCGCGCTCTTTACGCTCACCTACGTTCCGCACTTCCCGGTTGGGCCATTCCGCATTACGTAATAGACATTCCAGGTGGGTCTGGAAAGGTAGGGGCATTTAATCCTGAAACCATGGCCTTTGCTGGACAGTTAATTGGGTTAAATGGCGAAAAAGTTACCGTAAAAGAACCTGACTCATTCACTTTCTAACTTATTTCCCTTGGTGCCTTTCCATTCACTTGTTAAAATCTTTGCATGAGTCAAACCATCCTAATTGAAAGCAACGAAGATCTCAAAAAGATCTTTGCCCTGAATTTAAATACCTTTGTAGGTACTGACGTTATTCACCGAAACAACGCAGATGATACGATTGAACTGCTCCGTATCCTTCCACAAGTTGGACTCGTTATAACTCAGGCCAAAGTCGGAACTGAAGAAACGGCATTAAAAATTTATCAGTTTATAAAATCAGAAAATCTTGCGACTTCACTTATCGTATTAGGTACCTCTAAAGCAATCGCAGGCGAAGTTATGTGCCTGCAGGAACCAGTCAGTTGGGAAATTCTCATCAAGCAAGCGGCCCAACATCTGGGTGTTAATCTTCAGGATTCAATCGGTAAAGTTAGACCGGATTTTTTACCCGTTGGAGTTCATTACTTTTATGACATAAGCAAAACACCTTGTGATGTTTATATTAGAATTAAGA
>JBILYY010000194.1:0-5390 GCA_044377495.1 Bacteriovoracaceae bacterium
GCTGAGAAAATCATCCCTTGAATCAATGGGGGTTCCTGCTGATAAAGCAGTTGAATACGGGTTGTTAATCTTAAATGCGCAAATGATTGGTATGCTTGTAGGCGGAATTATTTGTGGAATTTTAGGCGATAAGAGAGGGAGACTCTCAAGTCTCTTTGCGTCCATTCTTCTCTATTCCTTGGCCAATATCGCCAACGGTTTCGTTCAAGATGTTCCAACATATGCGGTTCTTCGTTTCATCGCGGGGATCGGTCTGGCCGGTGAATTAGGAGTCGGAATTACTTTAGTTTCAGAAATTTTACCCAAAGAAACCAGAGGGCTCGGGACAGCATTGGTTGCAACTATCGGTGTTCTTGGTGCAGTGGCCGGTGGAATAGTGGTGGAAATATTTGACTGGAGAACATGCTACATCATTGGTGGCTGTATTGGATTGTTGTTGTTATTTCTTCGGTTCAAAGTCCACGAATCTAGCATGTTTGATGATTTAAAGAAAGGACATGAAAATGTTCAGAAAGGGGATTTGTTATTTTTAATCAAAAACCCTGCTCGAGTTAGACGCATTCTCGTTTGTATTATGATCGGTATTCCTATTTGGTATGTGGCGGGAATTCTTATGCCATTTTCTCCTGAAATCGCAAAAGAGCTTGGTGTTCGGGGCGATATAATGGCCTCACGGACAATTGCTATTTGTTACCTTGGTTTGGCCTTCGGAGATTTTTTTAGTGGTGTTTTAAGTCAATATTTCAGAAGTCGAAGAAAAGTTATCTTCATGTTTGAGATTTTGTGCATTTGTATGATTGCGCTGCTCTTTTTAACTACAAAAGATTGTTCGCCCACTTATTATTACCTCCTATGCTTTCTTATTGGCCTTGGGGCCGGCTTTTGGGCATTGTTTGTCATGGTTTCTGCGGAGCAATTTGGAACAAATATTCGTGCAACAGTCGCCACTTCAATACCAAACTTTGTGCGGGCATCAATCCTTCCGATGTCACTCCTTTTAACTCAACTTCGGCCCAGTATGGGCCTACTTCAGTCAACAGTTATTGTTGGGGTTATTGTTTTCATTATTGCCCTATTTGGGGCGGCATTTTTGGACGAAACCTTCGGAAAAGACCTGGATTACCTTGAAGTTGACTAAAAACTTGATCAACGAATATTATTCGACGTATTTTTTCCAAATTCGCCGATAACAGAATACTTATAAGTGTCAAAAGCATTGAGGAACATCTAGTGAAGCTAGTTCTGATCATTCAAAATAAATCCCCTATTCGTGATTATATGGAGCTCGTTCTTAGTGCTAATCCAAATGTAAACATGATCCTTCATTCAAATGCGTCAGATTCAATTGTCTTTTTAGACTTGTCTCCTGATGTTGACCTCATTTTTATTGGTCATGATATCTTCTTAGATGTTGAGCTCAAGGCATTTAATGATTCAATAAAGCAATATGCCAAAAATAATAATAAGGTCTTAATTATTGGCAGTAATAAAGGTCTTCAAAAACTAGATGCATCTAAGTATATTCATCCTCAGTCTCCCATTGACAAAATTTTAAATATTTTGAAGGACACATTGTCTCTTGAAAGATCTACTTTTGCTTCTCAAGATTTTCACCCCGTCCCATTAAGTTTGTGCCTTGGCATTTATCAAAACCCCTGCGATTTCCATATCAAAATTGGCAAAGACGATAGTGCAAAATATATTAAACGCTTTAAATCAAAAGACTTATTTGATAAAGATGCAGTCCAGACTCTGATTGTAAAGGACATGGCAAAGGTTTATGTTCATAAAGATGATGTTGAAATTTTAAATTCATATTTCAAAAACAAAATTAAAAAAGAAGATTTTTGTTCCACCCCAAGAAAAGAAAACGATATCGTAAAAGTCTATTCAAACAGCATTAAGGATTCATTGGACTATGTAAGCTACATGTTAAAGAACACAAGCATCAAGAGTTCAGGGGCAGTTCTTGTTTCACGGATTTTTGAAAACATGCGCGATGAAGTGTTACTGCTGCCAAGTAACAACAAAAAGCTAATTAATCAGTTCTTTATTAATTCGCTAGAATCTGAAAATGACTTTGCTACCAAGCTAGTCACGTTAACCTCCATTATTTCTACCAACATGGTTCAGGATGCAACTTGGGGTAACTCAGAAATGATTAATAAAGTTATCTACGCATCTTGTTTTCACGATTTGGCACTAAAGGGTAATCAGAAATTAATTAGTTGCTTGAGTGAGAAGGAACGGTCGTTTTTAAATGAAGATGATGCCAATCAGGTAAATAATCATGCACACCTTGTAGTCTCGCAATTAAAAGAGTTGAGTGTTTTGCCTCTTGGTACCGACAAAATTATATTAGAGCATCATGGAAGTCGAAATGGAGTTGGTCTGCCTAGTGATCAAGTGACTACGACCAAAGTTTCCACTCTCTTCATGGTTGCCAGTGAATTCTCCACAAGGCTTTTGGTTAAATATGAAAATGATATCAGTGGCCTAGATTTGCAGAATTTTGTTAACGATGAACTTCAACGAATAAAAAAAATAGATAATGAAATTTTTGAACTTCTGAAGGCAAGCCTTTTATAATTTTCCCCACAAGCTAATGTGGGGAAAAAATAATTAATTCAAATGTGTCTGATGGATATAAAGACGGAAGATCTTGTCTTTAGTTCTACGGATAGAAAAATTCCCAGTGTCTTTTTGTTCAATCAAGAACTGATAATAATCAGGGCGAGTATCTGCAATTTCGAGAACGGATTTCCCTTCGAATTCTCCAAAATCAATTACGACTCTGTCTTCTTCGATAATACCAGTTAGTGGACTTTGCTCCTGGGCCATGATTCCCTCCTTGGAATGCTAGGACAAGTTTAAATGTCTTTGTAATTAGATTTTGAATGATGTGGCAACACTTTGAAAAGCTTAGTTTTTAAAAAACTGTTTTAAAAAAACGACGAGCGCCTTAAATTCCTGAGGGTATTCATCAGCCATCATTTTTTTAATCACTTCAAGTGATTGATAGAGTGAAAGTCCCTTCCTGTAGGGGCGATCATTGGTCATGGCTACCAGAATATCAAACACGGCTACTAAGGTACTTTCAATCCCCATGATCATTTCGCTGTCAGGGCCGCCCTTACGATCCTTATCCACAATATTCTTCATTCGTTCATTTAAAAAGTGGTGATGTTTGATGATATTGAGATAATTTTTTGAAAGAGGAATTCGTCCTTCCAGCAGATCACATGAGAAGTCTGAATGATTTGCGAATAGCTCTTTTTCTTGAGTCGTAAGATTTTTTATATCGTATTTCAAATTTGGAATCATAGAGATTCCAAGATCTTTTAGATAACTCGTTAGAAATAAATTTTCAATTTCTTTTTCGTGAAAGAGATGGATGGATTGAAGAAATGATAATAGAAGTATCGATGAAAGCATTGGCTGCGAAATTGTAAAATGAAAATTCTCTCGGGCCAAGCCTTGAAAAAAGTGGGGTTGGTGCTTTTTGTTTTCCATAAGGAATTTTGTCAAGTTTTGCGTGCTCTGAAATTGAAGCATCAAATGAGAATCATTGTGAGGGTTCTGGTAGAGTCCCGCCATGTTTAGTGACAGTAGCTTCAAATCTTTGGTTCCATTCTCCAACGGATCACCAACTGAAAGGGATCTCGTGATCTTTATAAGGGCCGATTCCAAATTACTTTTTATTTGGTCCAGATCCGACTGATATACATAAACTTCTTTGTAAAAGTTTTTGATCAGAGAATTAATTTGATCCTTCGTTGGTACCGATCCCTCAGGGATACAAGAAACGAAAATTCCATCTTTATGGATATAAACAGGGTTAAGCAGTTTTCGGGCAAGATAGAGTTCTCCCACGAGTATGGGTTTAAGCTTAAGCGCCAGTCTGTGATGATTGCTATAAGAGGAAATCGTATTGAGGGACATGCTCCTGACCTTTGTACTTATTGTACCGCAAAATCAAATCAGGAGAGGAAATATTACAAGCTGTTAATGTGCTGTGATAAAAAGTTTTTGAAAGAGTGGCCATTGGCTTCCATCATTTTTGGAAACATCGAGATGGGAGTTAGACCTGGGAAAGTATTTATTTCATTTAAATAAATTTCATTCCCTTCAAGGAAGAAGTCAATTCGTGATAGGTGGCGTAACTTGAGGCCGTGGTAAAGCTTAGTAGAATACTCGGTAATCTTCTTTACTATTTCAGGCGTTAAATTTTTTGCGATTGTTTCAGTGGTGGTAAGACTTTCTTGAGAATATTTTTCTTCAAAAGAATAAAACTTTGAAGGACAAACAATTTCACCGGGATAAGATATTTGAAGTTTGCCATCGTACTCGTATACAGAAACTTCTATTTCCCTTGGGAACATTCTCTTTTCAATTAATACGAAGGGAGAAAATCCAAATGCTTTTTTTATTGTCTCGATAGAGTCTTTATTTTTTTCAACTAAATAGCATCCAACGGATGAGCCCTGATTCGAAGCCTTGATAACAACGTCTCCATGCAGGGCATGGAAGGCTTTTGCTCTTTGCAGATTTTCCTCAGAAATATCAGAAAGAAAAAAATATGGAGTGTTGGGAACACCTAAGGCCGTTGCCCAGAGCTTGGTGGTAATTTTGTTGAAACACATTTTACTGGTTTCGGAATTACACCCAAGATAGGGAAGACCGATCATTTCAAAATAGGACTGGATATCCCCAGTTTCACCTGGATGACCATGAATGCAGGGAATCGCCAAATCAAACTTTTTAGCTTCAAGCGTGAACTTACTGCCTGATTCATCAACCCATTCACCAGATTTTGTAATTTCAACAGTTTTGAGGTTCACATTCGGTATATGGCCCAAACATTCTCTGATGTGCTTAACGGAAACGAGGGAAACATCATGTTCCGTGCTTCCACCGCCGCAAATCAGAAGAACATTCTTTGTTGGCATTTAAATACCTCTGAGAGCTGCTGGGACCTTTTCAAGGTTAAGAGTCGTAAACATTTCCATCAGCTGTGGCTGTGGCATGACTTCCGACTTCATTTCACCATATTTTCGAACTGCTACACTTGCAGCAGCAATTTCCTGATCTCCAAGCACTAACATGAAAGGTATTTTTCCAGTTTGTGCTTGACGGGTTTTTAGGCCCATAGATTCATTTCTATCATCAACGCGAACTCGGTAACCTTGGGATTTAAGTTGTTTCTCAAGAGTTTTAGCAGCTTCAAGATGTAATTCATTCTTAATTGGAATGATAACCGCTTGCTCCGGTGATAACCAGAAAGGGAAGGCCCCAGCAACATGTTCAATATAAACGCCGATAAATCTTTCGAGTGAACCTAGTAGGGCACGGTGAATAACAACAGGTCTTTCCATTTCACCATTGGCGTT
>JBILYY010000078.1:0-14782 GCA_044377495.1 Bacteriovoracaceae bacterium
GGTTTTTGCTGTCTAAAACCAGGCATTAAAGGTTTATCGGAAAATATCAAAGTTATTTCAATCGTTGGTAGATTCTTAGAGCATTCACGCGTCTTTTATTTTGCAAATGGCAGCGATAAATATTCCGAAGGGGAGTTCTACATCGGTTCCGCAGACTGGATGCACAGAAATCTTCACAATAGGGTGGAACTAATCGCTCCTATTTACGACATTAAGCTCAAAGATAAATTATGGGAATTTATTGATATTATGCTTCAGGATAATCGCCTGGCATGGTTGCTAAATGAAGACGGATCCTATACTCAGATTGTGCCTCAAGCGGGCGAGGATGAGAAAAATACCCACAATATTCTGATGAATAAAACACTTCAACGTGAAAAGGCCTTGTCATGAAATTAGTTTTTATTCGTCATGGTTTGGCAGAGGGACATTTTTCACAGGATCAGTATGCTGACTTTGAAAGAGCACTAACAATCGAGGGTATTAAGCGTCTTGAGAAAACATTCAAACTTTTTAAAAAGTTTGAGCAGAAAATTGACGTCATTTTTACTTCACCTTTGGCACGTGCTATCCAGTCAGCAGAAATTTTCTGGGGCTTTAATCAAGATGCTGATCTCGAACTCATGAGTGATCTGGATATCCTGGATGACCCAAGACATTTGGTTGAATATATCTCATTTTTACCGGCGGATGGCTGTTATGCCTTTGTCGGGCATGATCCCCACTTAACCAAAGTCATTGCTAGTTTATTAAGCCTTCACCCTGAACACGATTTCATGACGATTAAAAAGGGTGGGATTTGTGTTCTTGAGGGCAAGATGTGGGAAGGTTTTAATTTGGAGTTGTTAGTCAGTCCTAAATTCTTAAAGGCAGTTACGGATTAGTCTTTAAGAATGAATTTCTCCGGCCGCTTATCCAACATGGAAAGCATGATGCCTTCTTTTAATCCAACTTTAGGCAGATTGATTTTATCTAGCCTTAATTCTTCCATTAGGATTTTTGTTAACATTATAGCAGGCAAAATAACATCCGCCCTGTTTTGATCGAGTTCCAGGCTTCGAATACGATCAACATATGACATACTAAAAATAGATTCTTCCATGTGAGCGATCTCTTTATAGAGTGCTAACTGAGAAGTTTCCTGACCCAGGATTTTTTTTCTAATCTTACCGATTCTTCTCAAGTTTCCGCCAGTTCCAATGAACAAATCCGGCCTTTTCTTTCCTAAATGTTTTTCAATAAAGTTCAGCATCTTTTGAATTTGCATTCGAATACGAAGCTCAAGCTCTTCCTGGTTTTTGTAACGCAGGAGTCTTACGGTACCTACGTTAAAACTATGAACACCGATGATTTCTTCATCCTTGACGACAATCAATTCTGTGCTTCCGCCTCCGATATCCATAAGAAGTGCTGTTTTCTTTTTGAGAGGCAATTGACCACGTACGGCCTCAAAAATCATCCTGGCCTCATCAAGACCAGTGATTGTTTCAATCAGTATACCTGTGGACTTATAAATTCTTTCAACAAGGATTGAGCCATTTTTAGCATCACGCATGGCCGAAGTGGCCCTCGCCGTAACTTCAGTTACATTGTAAGAAGTGAATAGATGGAGCAGACCAATGAATGCATTTTCTGTGAGTTCCATTTTTTCGCTTGAAATATTTCCTGTTGCAAATACATCTTCACCAAGACGAAGAGGCATACGCACATTCTTGAGCACTTCAAGTCCACCAGGGATTTTTTTGGCTATAGTTGCTCGCATAGCATTTGATCCTAGATCAATGGCAGCGATAGTTTCACGATTTTGGGCCTTGAGCAGGTAACTAGGCATGGTTCTCGATAAATGGCCCGCTTGCGCGGGCCTTGAAATTAAACTTTGATTTTTTTCTGAAGGTTCTGATTGATTGCTTCAAGAAACAATTCAGTTGTTAAATATTTATCGGCCGTAACTTTATCGCCGTAAATACAAGTGGCCAAATCTTTTGTCATTTTGCCCTCTTCTACTGTTTGAATACAGACTGCTTCAAGTGTCTCGCAAAATGTAATGAGCTCTTTGTTGCCGTCAAGCTTTCCACGGTGAAGAAGACCACGTGTCCAGGCAAATATTGATGCTAATGGATTAGTGGATGTTGGTTTACCTTGCTGGTGCATACGGTAGTGACGAGTCACTGTTCCGTGAGCAGCTTCCGCTTCAATTGTTTTTCCATCTGGAGTCATAAGTACTGATGTCATAAGACCTAGAGATCCAAAGCCTTGTGCGACGGTATCAGATTGAACATCACCGTCGTAGTTCTTACAGGCCCATATGAATCCACCAGACCACTTCATGCAAGAAGCAACCATATCGTCGATTAGACGGTGCTCATAAGTGATTCCCATGGCCTCAAATTTTTTCTTGTAATCTTTTTCGTATATTTCGTTGAAAATATCTTTGAATCTTCCATCGTATTTTTTCAGGATGGTATTTTTCGTTGAAAGATAAAGAGGCCAACTCTTCACCAGTGCCATGTTGAAACATGATTCAGCAAAGCCGCGGATCGACTCGTCGGTGTTGTACATACACATAGCAACGCCGTCGCCTTTAAAGTTATACACTTCCCACTCCTGAGATTTACCATCTTCAGTGGTAAAGCTCATTTTAAGTGTGCCTTTACCTTTGATTACCGTATCAGTTGCTTTGTATTGGTCACCAAATGCGTGACGGCCAATTACTATTGGTCTGGTCCAACCAGGAACTAGGCGAGGAATGTTTTTGATAATAATTGGTTCACGGAAAACAGTTCCATCTAATATGTTACGAATTGTACCGTTAGGTGATTTCCACATTTGTTTAAGTTTGAATTCTTCTACGCGTTTTTCATCAGGTGTGATGGTCGCACACTTGATACCAACGTTATATTTTTTGATTGCTTCTGCAGCTTCGATTGTAACTTTATCATCAGTTTTATCGCGATTCTCCATTCCAAGATCGAAATACTTAATTTCAAGATCAAGGTAAGGGGTGATGAGTTTTTGTTTGATAAAGGTCCAGATAATGCGTGTCATCTCATCGCCGTCGAGTTCAACAACAGGGTTTGCGACTTTGATCTTGGCCATATATATCTCCGAGGAACAGTTGATTATAAAAGTTCTGCTATTGTGAGGAAAATTGATGAGTTTGTCGATATTAATGCACAGCAGTTTTTAGGACTATTTTGACTTAGGAGTTTCTTTAATGACCTCCAGCCGCACATCAAATCCCCGGGCCGTTAGCTTCTGAAATTGTTGGAGAACAGTGGATGGAGAGGCCTCCAAAAACATGAATTTCAAGCGGGGATGATAGTAGTATTCATTCAGGCCTTCAGATTTAAATTGAGCTCTTAGTTCAGGCCCAACCCCTTTAACGTGAAGAACATGTGAAATTGGGTAGAGTTTAAGATTTGTTGAATCTAGGGCCACTGGCCAGGCTTCAGTTTTACCTGAGGCCGGTCGGAAGTAGACGTACTGATCATTTTCAGAAATTTTTTTGCCTAAACTGGAGTTGTATTTATTTTTTGCTAGAGTTGAAACCCCTTCAACAATTTGGAATGATTTTCCAATTCGGATAGGATTCTTACTTAGAAGGCTTGGGTCGATGGTTCTTTTAACTTGCTTATGCTTGCCCTGACTGGCCGGTGAGCGATGTTGTTTGGCCGCTGGAACAGGAGGGTACTTGCGTGTGACAAAATTTGTTAATATGTTTGTTTTTTTCTGTTGTGTCACTGGTGCGGTTTTATTCCAGTCTTGAGCATAACCGATAAAAAATAAAATTCCTAAAACGAGGCATGTCCAGCGTTTCATCAGAGATTAACGGTCCAGACCGCGGAAGAAACAGGGGAAGCATTTTCTAGATTATCAATAGCTCTTACATTGATATAATAACTTTCAAAATTTGTTAATTGCAGACCAGTAAGTTGCGCGGACGTATTATTCAAAGCAACACTTGTCCATTCCCCCATATCAGTTAGTCCTGGTGCTGTTCCGACTGACATTTCGTACCTTACCACATCACCTGAAATGGAAAAAGTAAAAGGCACAGGAGGTGTCACGCTCACAGAAGGATAACTTCCCAGGGCCGGATTTCCAACATTCGTAACAGCACTTGGAAAACTTCCATCACCAGTAATTCGGTGGCCATTTATTCTAATTTTCCAATTCGTGAGATTCCCTGTAACGCCAGAGAAAGTATCGCCATCGTCGACTCGAATAGTCCATGCTCCAGCTGATTCTTCGCCATAGAATGCGTTTGATAATAAGATTTTATCCGTAGGGATTACGGCCGAGGTAATTAAACTGTTAAAGTTAAGTAGGCGGCTCTCTGTACCATTTGGAGAGATTAAAGTGACTGCAATATTTGATGGTTCAAGATGATCAATCGTGACTTCGACTTGTACTGATTCAATGAAAAAATTATGATCAACTGTTAAAGTAGATGTGGCCCCAACAAGATCAAGTTCAGGAATGGGTACAAGTATTGTTCCTGAATCATGGTACCATTCATCAGTTCGAGGATCTGAGGTCTTTTCATAAGTCCCTAGCGGGAATGTATAAGTATTGGCGAGAATGACTGCACTCAGTGCATTGACTCGACCAAATCCGTACCAGTTTGAAAAATCAATAAATGCGGAATTCTGGACCCATTTGTAATCGTATACCAGTGGGGGGGCTTCGTACAAAGCACCGAGTGGATGGTCAATAGGAGTCCATGGTGAATAATCAACTTCATCTGCAGTTATTGCCAGAATGTGTTTAACGTCTCGCCAACTTAGTGCGGGATTTGCCTGAAGCATAAGTGCAATGACACCAGAAAGCACAGGAGCAGCCGAAGATGTTCCACTCATCATACTTGTATATGAACATCTTAGATTAAGAGCACTTCTTCCGCCATTAAAAGCATTGAGTGCATAGGTTAATAAACTATAGCCATGTCCGCAGCCCGAAATATCAGTTGTTAGCATTGCCGGTTCAGTTTCCCCATTTTCACCGCCTGGAGCACTGACCCAAATGCTACTGCCTGGGGTTGAATAAGAAGATTTTGTTCCACTCGCATTGATTGCACCGACAACAATTATTTCTGGAGTCGCCAGATTGTTTGAAACGTTAGTGTTTCCTGCACAAACAGGAACCCCGTCTAGGTAATCGACGAAACTATTTCCCGCGGACTGAACATAAATTGCGCCTAGGCCATCTCTTAAGCTTACAGTGCCTTCTTGAATTGCTTCAATGACCGTTTCATCCACTTCTGTGTATTGGCATTGGTCGTAGCCATATGAATAATTAAAAATATCAAAATCGCCATCGGACTGATCGATTGTACGAGCAATATAAGAAGCCTCTGTAGCGTTGTAATCTCCAAGGAAACGAAAGGCTGCATACTTGGCTCCAGGTGCAACCCCCCTAGATCCAATTCCGTTCCATCCTTCAGCAGCAATAAGACCTGCGACTGCAGTACCGTGAGCATCATCACCAAAGTAACCAGGATACACATCTCTCCAGTAAGTTGGATTACTATTAGCATAATTTCTATGCTCACCGGCCAATTGAGTTCCAGTTAGGTCTTCATGATCAATGTCCGTGCCAGAATCTGAAACCGCAACACGCACGCCTACTCCGGTATAGCCTTCGGCAATCGCTTCAGCGACAGAGATATCTTCTCCAGAAACACCGCTTCCAGTACTATAAGTCTTTTGTCCTGTATTTTTTAAATGCCATGCTTGTGTAGCAAGCGGATCAGCTACAGCAGGAACTTCAGTTGAACCTGTTGTCCCACCACCTGTATCAGCAACGATATCACCGGTTGAAAAACTATCGGCTCCTTTTACACAAGAGGCGATTAGAAAAATAAAACTAAAAATAAAAATAATAGAATAGCTCATTCATCAGTCGTATCGACATTCGATGAAAATGTGTTAATTGAAAATGCCCGAGAACGAGGGTCGGGTAAGATTAAATTCCTACTTCAGGACGAACAACGTAAACGTCACAAGGTGCAAACTTGACCATTTGATCTGTAAATGAGCTATGGAAGAGGCCACTAAAGCCATGTTTACCACGGGTTGAAACTACCACCAATGAAACGTTTGTTTTCTTTAAAATATCGATCATCTCTTCTTCCGGGCTGAAGTCTCTATTCAGATGAAAATAGACCTCCCCACGATATTCTTTGGGAATAATTTTCTGGGCCTCATCTCTTAAATGCATTTCAAGAGCAGGAATCATTGCCTGATAGGTCGTTTCATCAGGCATTTCAATTAAACCAAATTCCAGCGGAGTTACATTTTTTTTAACAACGTGAATGATGTGCACTTCACGAATATGAGACCAGTCAAACCGCGACCCCCACTCGTGAAGAGGAGTGAGCAATTTTTCTTCCATCGGTAAAGCTATAGCAATTTTTTTATGTGACATGGGCTACCTCCATAAATAAATTATCTCACTAATGATAAAGCAAATCTAGCTTCTGATAATCTTGGTTATGCAGGGGCAATTTACCACAAACTATATTTTTAAATAGCATAGAGTATTGTATTTCTACTGACTTGGTACAACCGACCATTGGCCCAAGCTTTGCTGAATATATCGGAAGCTACCGATGTCTGGAGGTAGTCTTAAGGAATCATAAATAAGAAATATATTTTAAAAAATAATCAGATTTTTATGAAGAAGGATTTGTAAGAGCTAATAAGGAGATAGTTATGGCCAGAGTAATGAAATCTAACAGTTTACACCAGCATAGTATTGTATATAGATCACCCGGCCAGAAAGTATGTGTAGGGTTGGGATTGATGTTAATTGCGATTGGTTTTGTGGGAGTCTTAATGCCCGGCTTTTTAGGAATGCACTTGAGTATGATGCATAATTTTATCCACATAACCTCGGGAGCCCTTGGCCTTTGGTGTGGTTACACAAGTTCAAAGCGTTCGATAGCATATTGTATTGGATTTGGGGCCATCTATGGTTTCTTAGGAATTGCAGGATATATCATGGGATCGCCGGGATACCCTGGTGTGGGAAATATGGAAGCAGATCAAAATCTCTTCAGAGTCATTCCAAATATTTTGGAGCTAGGAACGATGGATCATGTTGCTCATATTCTAATGGGGTCTTTTTTGCTTTTTACCGCCTACTCGTTTAGAAAAGAAAAAAAGAATCGAAGCTAGAAGCACGAACAGAATTCTGGAATGGAGATTGTATGGGTACCTCAGGTCTTGAGCATCAACGGAATGTCCAGATTAGTCAGTTGATAACAAAATTCATGATGGTGAGAAAAAAAACAGAGCAACTTTGTTTGCCCCTTGCTGATGATGATTTTCTTTTGACTGTAACAGAAGATACTTCTCCGGCAAAGTGGCATTTAGCCCATACGAGTTGGTTTTTGGAAAACTTTATATTAAATAAATATAAAAAAGGATATGAGCCCTTTAGACCAGAATTTAATTTCTTGTTTAATTCTTATTACAAACACCTCGGAAGCTATCTGCCTAAAAATAAACGGGGAGCATTAAGTCGTCCTACCGTGGACGAAGTTTTTCAGTACAGAAGTTTCGTAACAGAGGGAGTTTTGGGTCTAATAGGATCTCTTCGTTTAGAGGACGAAGGCAGCATGATGAAAATTTTAGAGATAGCAATTAATCATGAACAGCAACACCAAGAATTGTTGTTGATGGATATTAAAAGATCTTTTTTCGAAAACCCCATGAGGCCTCACTATCAAAACGAAGTCTTTGCCACAGGAGAAACAGAAGAAAGTCAGTGGAGGATTTTTCATTCTGGGTTAGTAAAGGTAGGAATTCCAAAAGAATTTCGAGGATTTTCATTTGATAATGAGAAAGATCAACACAAGGTATGGTTGGAAAGTTTTAAACTTGCCTCTCATTTAGTCACCAATGATGAATATATTTCTTTTATCGAGGACGGGGGATATGACAATCCAAGACATTGGTTGTCAGACGGATGGGAAATCAAAGAAAAAGAAAAATGGCAGAACCCCTTATACTGGGAGAAGTCTGGTCAAACGTGGTGGGCAATGACTCTCTCGGGAATGGTTCCGCTCGTGCTATCTTTACCCGTGGTACATATTAGCTACTATGAAGCGATGGCATTTGCGAAATGGAAAGGGTGCAGACTCCCGACAGAATTTGAATGGGAAACAGCAGCGCGAATGGAGCCAGTGAAGGGACAGTTCTTGGAAACGAGTATAATGGACCCAGAAATTTCTAGTGAAGATCATCAAGCTTTTTCCCAAATACATGGAACAGTTTGGGAATGGACGCAAAGTTCCTATCATGCTTACCCTGGATTTCATCCCATCCAGTACGGCCTCTCGGAATACAATGAAAAATTTATGTGCAATCAATTTGTCTTAAGAGGAGGTAGCTGTATTACACCTGAATCACATTATCGATACACGTATCGTAATTTCTATTATCCGCATCAACGATGGATGTATAGCGGGATAAGACTGGCCCAGGACTTGATATGATCGAAAATACAAATATTAATAAAGAAGTTCTTACGGGATTATCTAAAAGACAAAAAGAACTTCCTCCAAAATTATTATACGATAAGAAAGGGTCAGAGATCTTTGAAAAGATATGCTGTCTTGATGAATACTATCCAACAAGATCAGAGAACGAAATATTGCAAACATTTTCACGTGAAATCTCGGAAATGATAGGTCGTAATGCTTTGATTATAGAACCTGGCAGTGGTGCTGGTGATAAAGTTAGGCATTTAATTCCTCACCTCGTTGATCCTGCCGGATACGTACCAATAGAAATTTCGCAAGACATTCTCGAACGTATGACAGCTGAATTGCGTGATGAGTTTCCGGGACTTGAAATCTATCCAATGTGTGCAGACTTTAATCAATTTGTAGAAATGCCAATTCTAGGAAGAGATATATTGCTAAGAAATGTTGTGTTCTTTCCTGGCTCAACCATCGGAAATTTAAACCCGGATGATGTTGTGACGTTTTTAGAAAAAATGGGACAGCTCATTGGGCCAGGTGGTGGCCTGTTAGTTGGAGTTGATCTTAAAAAAGATCCAATCGATTTGAAGAAAGCGTATAACGATTCTTGTGGAGTCACTTCTGATTTTAACATGAATCTACTAGAGAGATTAAATCGGGAGTGTGGTGCAAGTTTTAATAGGGATTGTTTTTTTCATGATGCATTTTACAACAAGGATAAGGGGAGAGTTGAAATGCATCTTGTAAGTAAAGTTAAACAATTCATTGAAATACATGGCACTGTCCTTAAATTTGAAGAAGGTGAAACTATTCATACTGAGAGTTCATACAAATACAGTGTTGCAGAGTTCGTTGAGATTTGTGCTCTGGCCAAATATAAAATCAGGAAAACGTGGAAAGATAGCAAAAAGAAGTTTTGTGTATATTTTTTTGAAAGAGAACAGGTTGCGCAATGAGTTTACCGACTAATTATAGGATCCTCGAAATACAAGATAGTTTTGAAGTTCGAGAATATGACAATCTCTTAGCTGCAAAAGTTACGATCCCGGGAACATTTGAAACAGGCTATCGAAAAGGTCGTGAGCAGTTAATGAGTTATTTTAATGGTGAAAATTATAAGAAAGTTAAAATTAACTATAGTCCAATTTACGTTCTATCGTCACGTGTTGAAGGATGGGAAGTCTCCTGCATTCTTCCAAAAGAATTTAATGTTTTAGGAGTCCCGCGGCCAATTGGAGAAAACATTCGTTTCGAGGAAATTAAGTCTCGGCACGTAGCTGTGCACAGGTTTAAAGGAAAATTATCCTATTACGATCTCATGAAGAAAACGGAAGAATTAAAGTCCTGGGCCGAAGAAGTTAATTTGGTTCTCAGTAGATTTGAAAGAATTGCTGTGTATCGCTCTTCTTTTTTTCCTTTGATCAGAAACAATGAAATTCAAATCGATCGAATCTAGCTAGATTTAAGGGGGATAGAGTGCAGTCAAATTCTTTGTTTCTCTCTTCTACTTTTTTTCTCATTGTGATTATTTGTTCTATGCTGAATCACAACAAAATGACAATCAATTCATCAGTCGATTATAAACTTTCGAGAGATGTAAGTTCTTACAAGCGACTTTTTAAAGATAAATATAGGTGTCAAAGAAGTAGTGTCATCTTTAAGATGTGATGAGCGAGGAGGGAAGTGATGGAAAGTTTGTTTTTAGAAGGGCTCTTCTTACAAGCAAGTTTAATTTTTGCATTAGGAGCGCAGAATGTTTTTGTCCTTGAATCAGGACTTAATAAACAACACCCTTTAGCAATTTCGTTTGTTTGTTTTTTTTGTGATCTTGTTCTTATCATGATTGGTGTTGCAGTAGCAGGTTCTTTATTTTCTTCTTTCTCGCAGCTCAAGATCATTGTTGGCCTAGCCGGGGCCATATTTATGTTTCAATATGGTGTTTCTAAAATATTTATCTCTCAAGATGTACTTTCTAATCAACAGCAGTCATTTATTAAACAAGGGTTAAAGCGAAGTATTGTTTTGGCCATTACTTTTAGTATATTAAACCCACATGCCTATCTCGATGCATTTATTCTTATCGGAGGGTACTCTACTAAATACAAGGTTTTATCTGATCGTGTTTTAATAGGGCTTGGAGCTGCAAGCTTCTCACTTATTTGGTTTCTGTTCCTATCTGGTGCATCATCGCTTATGAAACCAGTCTTTTCGAACGTCAAAAGTCTAAGATTTGTCACGACCTGTTCAGGACTTGTACTCCTTTTTCTTTCCTTTAAACTTGGATCTGATGTTATTGGTTGGATTACACAGGGACCGCATACTCCAATTCTCGTTAAGGCCTTTTATTATCCGTTCCCATCTAGTCTGACTTATTCGACAATACTGTACTAAGTAAGAGCATTTATAGATTTTGATTTTCCATTTTTAGAGACTTAGAACCAAATCGATCACTGAACTGTATGGCAAGTTTATTTAAGTTTTGATCAGAACCGTAAACTTCAATATACATGTCGAAAATTGTTCTTTTTGCTGTTAGCTCAATTTTACCATCGTTGTATTTCCATTTACCTTTACCTGTCCCCAAGTTCGGTAAATTATAAAAAAAACGGTTATCTTGGTAAATTGCAATTTCAATCGGGTAATCATTGTTGATAATACTCTTGTCTATCGTAAGATTTGGATCCGATGGCATGTCTTTATTATTTATAAATTTAGAGAACGATTGCTTTTCTTTAGCTGAATAAAGTTTAGCACTGTCGCTTTTGCCTGTGCATGAAGAAATTATTAATAAGATTAATAGTGCAGTCGTGTTTTTCATTCTATCGCCCATTTTTGGATTTCCTATATGATAAAATGGGCGCAGCGATTTTGTCTTTTAAAAACGTAACTGGATGCCAGATTCAATACTTCCAACGATATTATTCTGATAAGACGATGCGGCGAGCTTAGAAATCGTTTCAAAACGTGATACTTCCGAAATCCATGAGAAATCATCCGTAACTTTATACTCCCAGCCAAATCTCATCAAAAAGTTACTTCTTACCCCTGGATTTGTAATAGTGTTGGTTGCATTGATAGAAAATGGAGTAATTGAGTTTTTATTGTCAGCTTTTGCCAGACCAAGCCCACCAAATGGTACGTGTTTTGGATTGAGTTTATGTGAAACAGATAAAGTCGCTCCATATTCCCGCACATCACTATCTGATGTTCCTTTGCCAACAGCCAATGTGCCAATGTTTGTAAGATTTTGTCCATAATAGGCTTCAGATTTAACTGTTGTTTCGCTGAAAGCTTTTTCCAGAAAGAAATTTCCTCCAAAAGCATCGTGGGATGAATCGTTAGCAGTAAACTTTAAATGTGAATAGATTCCAGAGAGGCCGACGCGCCCACCTTCAAGAGCATAACTGGCACGGACCGAATATGAAGGTGATTTGCCTAATTCAAGATCTGCATCAGTTGTGCCAGGATTATTTCCTGCCATTCCTACTGCAGTACCAAATTCCCAGTTACCCTGCGTATTGAGGTACTGCAATTGTTGGCGCATAAATCCGGTATTACCTGCCATAAAATAGAGGCCAACATAATCAAAAGTGAAACTGGTTACTGGTGAAAATAGATCCCAGTCCTGGCCAATGATCACTTTTTGATTTTCCCAAGCATAAGTAACAGAAGCTATCCGAACTCTTGGATTCATTTGAGTCGTCGGTGAAGATTTTTCAAAATCAATGAAATCAAATTCTAACTTTGCTGAGAGCTGATCACCTTTTTTCAAATTAAATCCAACTCTTGATTGCTGGGCCTGAAAGCTTAAGCGGCTAACTTTGTCTGCCGCTTTTGTTTGTGCGACAGCATGAGTAGGTGCCGAAAGATTAATGTTGTTATAACTTGCCAATGCTTCAGATGAGTAAATGGAGCTGGCCTTAATGAAGCCGTAAACCTCTGTTTCAAAACCTTTTTGGGTGGAAGCTGATGCTGCGGATGTGCATATGACAAATACTGCGACTAAGATTTTTCTCACTGTTTGTCCTATTGAAAATAACTGTGATTGAAACTCTGAAATCAAACCAAAAAATACGGGCATTGAGTATAAAAAAATTATGAGAATCTTAAATTAAACACATGCGATAATTTGAATTCATTATTGGTGAACGGATTGGAGTTAGCGCATATTGACCGAATTTACTGGAATTATGCCCCCCTGTTAAAGCACTACATGTATAACTTGCGAATAATGCATTACGTTTACTTGGCAGGACATTTGCTTTCCTATAGATCAATGAATTGAAGCAAGGGGAGCATCATGTTTAATATCACGCCAGTTTCATCCGTTATCGAAGAAGTTGCCAGAAACTCCTGGCCACCAACTCCCTCTGAGTCATCAATTGTAGAAGAGTCTAGCTGGGAAATTTTAAATAGAAATTCTTACCAGTCTTTTCTGAAGCGTCACTGGTTTAAGCAGAACTATGGCAAGGAGCAGAAGCAACAAGAAACGGTCGTTAATTATCACTAGTAATTAAATAATTAGGAGAGAATTCAGGTGCTGGGATGATGTTTTATAGAGAGTATTATCACCTTTTGGGAGGTGAGTAATGAAGATTCAAAACATGATGTCCCTTTTACCGCTGCTCTTAATTGGTTCATGTGGTGGTCAAAGTCCTTTTAATGAATATTACAAAGACGCTCCAGCATTGGTTAGAACCGAAAGCGTTTCGAATGATATAAATTTGACATCACAAATACTGTCGCTATCAGATAAATATGGAAGCATAGGCGGAAGTATTGATATCACTATTAACCAGACTGACGTCCTGACAACTACTCATTTAACCGATGTGCCACAAAATGTAATGGTTGGTAAAAGAAGGCTTAGTGGTTTTTCCTGCCTTCAAATTGCCTCAACGCTTATTCCCTTTGATATATTAACTCATACAACGGAATTCAAGGATTTCAATTCAATAGAGAACGGTTCAAGAGAGGCCTTAATTGCCGAAATAAATATAGCTGATCCTAAAAATGGAGAAAAATTAAATCTCGTTGGTAAGAGTTATATTATTGAAGCTTATGTCGAAAATTTAAATGCTTCATCTCCGGGTATCATCTCACTGCTTCCCATAGCATGTGGAATGATCAAAGCCAAAGATATATAAGATATGCTCAGGCCATTTTACATGACCTGAGTAATAAAATCTATTTCTCTGAGATTTTACTGAATGTGGTTCCTTTATCAAGGCCGGCAAAAAAACCGGCCGAACTGCTTCCTGTTGTTTCGCCAGTAGTTGTTCCGCCAGTAGTCGTTCCGCCGGTTGTTGTTTCGCCAGTAGTTGTTCCGCCAGTAGTTGTTCCGCCAGTAGTTGTTCCGCCAGTAGTTGTTCCGCCCGTAGTTGTTTCGCCAGTAGTTGTTCCGCCGGTTGTTGTTTCGCCAGTAGTTGTTCCGCCGGTTGTTGTTTCGCCAGTAGTTGTTCCACCGCCAGTATCTCCCACTTCTCCGTCATGATCTTCATTCGTACCAGTAGAACCGCCAACAGTTCCACCTGCAGTATCTGTGCCTTCTCCGGCCGGTGCGGGACGGTCCTGCCCTTCTTCCACTTCACCAACTGGTCCTGGAATTTCTCCCGTCTCAATTGTCCCTGGGACATCGGTTACTTTTTGAATGATTCCACATGTAATAGGAAGCATCTGAAATGGCTTACGTTTTCCAAGTCCTGCAACCGTCTCAGGAAGAACAGTTTCTTCTATCACCCCCTGTACGAGAACAATCCTGCGTGCAAAAGAAAACTTTTCATTAGGTTCAAGCTTAGAAATATGATCTTCTGAATCAATATCCTCACTTCTTAAATCACTGAACAATCGACTAAAAGATGAAACCCTTTCATAGTGGTAGTACCCGGACATATCACCAATGGGAAAGAAATTTCTTCCAGACATTTGTGAATTCATATTTGAGTCCAAGGGAATAATCATCTTACCCACAACCTTCATGGCCTCTACAATATCTATTATTCCATCTTTGTTTGTGTCATCTGATATTGTTGGGCATCTCTTGCCACGATAAATCCCCTGTTGGTGCCAGGCCCGAGGGCCACCGGCAAAAAGCCTAACAAATGTAATAAGTCTATCCTCTTTTCTATAAAGAGTTAATGAGCCTGGAATTGTTCCGTTTATCTGTGGATTAAGAGTTACAAATTTTGCTCTGTAAATACCATCAATGGTTGATCCGTCAAGTGAGTCATCCGTAAGTTCCTCATTTCTACTTATACCATTTCCAGAACCTGATTCTCCACAAGAAGTAAGGAA
>JBILYY010000007.1:0-43775 GCA_044377495.1 Bacteriovoracaceae bacterium
TTTAAAATTGCCTTATACCATTCTTTTTTAAGATAAAACGTTTTGCCCGGGCTAAGTGCATCCACAAGAGATTTACGGGCAGCTTCCTTGGCTGCTTTTTCAAGAGCTATGCGTTCTTGCTCTTTTTGCCAAGCCTCAAGTTCCATTTTCAATTGTTGAACTTCAATGTTTTCAGGATCTTTCTCGGCGATTTGCGAGAAATAACTTTCAGCAACTGTGACGAGTTTTTCTTTTACCGCTTCTCTTGCCTTAACCAATAATTCTTCGATTTTTCTTTTCGTTTCTAGTCTTTCTTCTTCAGCACGCTTCTGAGCTTCTAATTCCTCAAGTCGCTTAAGTCCAGCTTTGGTTTGATCAAAATAAGTCGTAACTTTTTTGTATTCGGGATCAATTTCCATTACTGTCTGAAATTCTTTTAGGGCCTCGAAATATTTATTCTGCTCAAAAAAGCTTACACCTAGCTCGTAGGACATATTTCTTTTTTGTTCCAAGTCCTTAGAAAGTTGAATTTTTGCTTTGCCATTTTTGTCTTTATTTAAATCAACTTTAGCAGCAACTTTGACTACAGGAGCCGGCTTATCCTCAGGAGCAAACATTAGCCATAAGACAACGACACCTGCCAGTGCATAAATCGCCTTCTTTCGCTTGACTGGATCTTTCCAAATTCTTTTTAATGGACTTTTTTCAATTGGAGCTTCTGAGTTGAAGTCGACATCACCGTCTTGAACATCAACCATTTCCTCTTCAATTTCTTCCGTCTCAATGATTTGACCACTCTCAACAGGCATTAATCGATCTGATTCAGCATCGAGAAGATCTGATCTCGTTTCTAAAGAAAAACTGGTACTTCCAATGACGAATTCATCTCCCGTAGAGAGGTGCGCCTTATTAATTCTCTCACCATTTAAAATGGTTCCATTGGACGAATTTAAATCTTCTAATGTTATATCAATGTTATTTTTTCTTAAAACGGCATGAACAGTAGAGACCTCGGGATCATCAAGAATAATCTGACATTTTTTGGGGTCACGACCAATAAAGATCTCTGCGGTATCAATTTGGTATCGATCATATGGTGCATGCTCACCAAATAAAACAAGTTGATAATTTACGAAGGCTTTAAAAAAACGTGTACTTTCATCACTTAACGGTTCATCACCATCGTTTGCTTCCTCGCCAAAAGATTCAACTTCATTTTCAGCAAATGACTCTGCAGGGAGATGACTTTCTTCACCAGGGGCTTCATCAGAAAATGATTCTTCTGTATCAGTAAAAGCAACCTCTGACTCTTCAGCAGGCAATTCTTCGACCGAAGCTTCCGAGTTCGGCATCATTTGGGTTTCATCGAGCTCTTCAATAGGCAACGTGTCTTCAAGCATGTCATCAATCGAATCTATTGAATTTTGAGGTTTAACATCCTGAGTATATGACTGAGGTGGACTTTGGTATACTTGGGAAGTTGTTTTCATATTAGAAGGCACTTCAGTTAATATGAGTGAGTAGCCCCCGCATTTAATCTCGTCCCCATCTTTAACTTCCATTTTATCTGAAGCATTACCATTGATACTCACGAAGCCAAGCTGTGATAACTTTTCACAATACCATCTACCAGATTCATTTTTTAAAACGAAGTGGTGGCGGGAGATTAAGGGATCATCAATTAGCACATGACAATCCTCAGATCTTCCTACATAAATTTCGTACCTTTCATTAATGTCTGGTGTTGCCACCAAAACATCATTAATTGGTACGTGATTTTTTAAGACAGTTAGTCTCATCTGGCTCCATTCCCATTTTAGTTTCTAAATCTCGAATCTGCTTTTCAGCATTCTTATGTCGTGGATCTTCCGGAACGGTATAAAGTAAACGTATAATTGAACAATAAGACACGATAGCACTTTTAAACTTAAGTGATCCCTCGTCGCGCTGGCCCCTTATCGTAAATTCTTCAATTGTCTTATCTAGGCGTTCTTTCGTTTTTCTTAAGTGATATTCTGCATATGGATCGCCGGGAGAAATAATCAAGGCAAGGTTAAATTCAGCGATGGCCCTATAGAAGTTTCCTTCTCTGTACTCTCTTAGGCCACGCTGATAAATAACATTTAGTTTTTCCTTAATTGCCTTGTCTTCATTTGCCTGCCGTTTTTTTAGTTGTGCTAGATACTCACCAGATACATCCTGATAACTTGAAGATGTTCCTTTTTTGGTCTTCTCGCTACTTTCATATTTTTTACCTTCGTCACCAAAGATCACAAATAAAAATACGACCGCCAAAAGAATCATTGGTATCAGTGTTTTCTTGGCACTGCTCCCGGTAGGAGCTTCGTCATTATCCTTGGCCGTATTAGCTTTTGCCGTAACTTCTACTTTGGCAAATTTGAAAACAGTCTGTCCTACAATGAGTTTATCTCCCTCATTTAGTTGCGCTTGGGTAACCTTTTTATCGTTTACCATTATACCGTTCTGAGACCCAAGATCTGTAGCAACCCAATGGCTACCAACTTTTGTGATTTCTGCATGCTCACGACTAGTTTTGGTATCATTTATTTTTATGTCCGCTTTGTCACCACGGCCAATAACAATCCGGTTACCTGTTAAGACATAGGACTCGCCCTTACTGCTTCCGGTAAGACAAACTAACCGGAAGTATGTTCCAGTCTCTTTAGGGGATTCAAAATGTTTAAGTACTAAAACATTCTTGGCCATAATTAGCTTTTAACGAAAGTAATATAGAATCCTTTCGCAAATTTATCCTTTCCAACAAGAGCAACTACATTGATGCTCATATCTTTACCACCAATCTGATAACCTTCTTTCTGATTACTGCCTTCATTGTTGGCAGACTTGTCACACAAATCAATTACTGTAGCCGCGAATCCCTGATCTCGTGCTGTATCCAGTAAGCTCTGACCGGCAGAAGCATTTTCACGGATTCCAATTAAGTCTTCAGCCTCTGGATTTATATTTTGAATTACCTTTTCTGAATTCAAAATAAGAATAGGTCCTTGAGCCCCTTCCATGAATTCCTTAAGTGTTCTCAAGTAGGGACCATCTTCTTCCTGACTCTGTACTTCACCACCGTCAACATTTTGTAATTCTTTTATCCTCGTCAAAATGCTGTTTATAGTATTTCGTAGAGGGTGAATTTCTTTAAAAAGTGTATTTGAAGTCAATTCTTTTTGCCTGCCTCGTAGAACAGCCTCAATTTGGAATCTAATTTCGTCGAATGGACGAATGGTCATATAGTATAGAATACCAAAGAAAATAATTGCAACCATGCCCGCAGTTATCAATGATTCAAGATATGCTTTCGAGTTATTAGAGGCTTCCCTTGCTAGTGAACTTGGAGAGAAAATAATTGTAATTACAGCAACCACAACATCTCGTCCCATTTGTTTATCATGTGCCCTAATTGCACGAGCAATACCAATTTGGTTTCCGCTTAAACTTTGAATAACTTCCTTGTCCTGATTACTTTCCGTTTTGTAAAACTTTAAGGCATCAACTGAAAATGGATCATTTACAATAGTATTCAAGCTCTGGAGTGGTCGATAAACTCTTCCTTCCATGTCATACAATTTATAACTTTGAACACCTTCAGCATCCGTTCCTTCAAGAAAATCCGTTCTAATATGGTCCAAGTTTTTTTCACGTAAATGCGCACTATTAAGGTGATCGACTTCAGCGGCGTATTGTTTTCCACGTAAGGCAATTTCTTTAATTAGAAGTAGTTTGCTATCCCTCAAAACTGGTAAAATTGTTAACGTTATAGTAATCGCAATAAATATAAACAACAGAATTCCGACTAACGCAGCCCACTCATACCTTTCATTAAAACCATAAACTATTGGCATTATTTTATATTTGAATAGCCAAATTGGTTTCCCAAGCAAATTCTCCGGCATCGGCTCAACTTGCTTTAGCTCATCATATGAATCATCATCTTCATCATCGCCAACCCTTGAAACTTTCTTTTTAATTATTGTCTTTTTCTCTAAAACATAAACAACTTGAAGAATCAAGTTTGGCAGGGCTATTTTATCACCATCCTTAATGGTGATTTTCTTTATTATTTTACCATTCACTAAAGTCCCATTTGAGCTTCCTAGGTCCTCCGCAAATGCCGTCTCCCCGTTCACTGTTATTCTTAGGTGCTTTTTAGAAATTCCTTCAACCGGCACAGAGTGATCACAGTCTGCGGCACGACCGATTATATTATCCCCATCGTTTAAGATAAATTCTTTACCTCGAAGTTTGCCTCCAACGACTACTAGTTTAAACATTTTTGACCTCCAGGATATCTCCTTCCTTTAAGTCGAAGGGAAATTTCCCTGCGGGGAGTTCGAGCGTTTTATTTGCACGAAAATATATCCACGTCATTCTCCATGGCTTCATATTACGAATTATTTTGATGATTTGATTTTCAGAACTTAAGAAAATAATATCAAGGCTATAACGCATAAAAAAAGTATGAATTGACCGACATGGATCAAGCAGCAGCCCATCTGAGCCCACTAACTTCTCTCTAAACATTAACCCTACTAATCTATCCAATAAGCTTTCTGCAATCAGTATGTTTTGTGACAAAATTTTATCTCGATAACTAATTTGTATTTTCATGGTGACCCCGACATCATTTTTAAAACCATTGGCGCAAAGATAGCAACCAACACAGCAGGCAGAATAAAGAAGATCATTGGGATAAGAATTTTCGTTGCTGCTGTTGCACCGGCCTGCTCGGCTCTTGCAGAGCGCTTTACTCTCAACTCACTTGAAAGTTGCTTAAGAAGTGGGCCAATTGAAGCACCAACTGAATCTGCAGCAATCAACGTCGCACAGAATGAATTTACTTCAATGATGTTTACTCTCCAACCTAATTGGCGTAAACCCTCGGCCCTAGATGAACCAATTTTAGTTTCTCTGATTAGAGTTTCAAATTCTTCATTCAATGCGCCTGCTGGTGCTTTTTCAATCACTCGCTGGATTGCTGCCATAAAATCCAGACCTGCCTCTACTGAAAGAGCGAGCATATCTACGATGAAAGGCATTGCCCTTAGAATCTCTTCCGCACGGTTATTTATTAATCCGCTCAGCCAGATATTGGGATAAATATAACCAACCAATCCCATTACTGGAGTAATTGAAAGTGGCCATGTTTCTTCCATCACAAAACGAACAATTAGAAATGCAAATGGACCACCTAAAATCATGAAAAACTTTAGGGCCATGAATTCTTCAGGCGTCATTTCTTTTAAAAGACCAGCATTCGCTAGCTTTTGCCGATACTTTGTTCGGTACTTTTGTTTATTCTTACCCTGAGTCATTGGTAAAAAATACCGTTTATAAAATGGGCGGGTTATTTTAATAAATAGCGGCTGTTTTTTTACTTTTGCACTATTTTCAGCATCTTCAAGCGCTTCTTGAGTTTTAAATTTATCTTGTTCTTCCATGAAAACTCTAACAATAATAAAAATTGCTATAAAAATAAGTAGAGCTGGAGACCACTTCAACAGGTCATAATTTTGTTTCCATACTTCAACTTCGTCAGACTTTTGGTCAAAGTACCTACCTACTTTGACTCCTGCACTAAATTGAACGACACAAGCTGCAGCTTTTGTTTTCGGGTCTTCTTTTCTAATGAGTTCTAATGCGGAAGTTCCTTCTTTATCCAGAAAGATTCTTTCAATCATCCAATTATTGCTTCTATGTATTGTGATGGATGAATTAGGGCTAAAAGATTTATCTCCACCATAAGTTACGGCATCAAGATAAAGTGTACATGCCATTTTATTTGCTACAGTCGAAATAACTTTTAATTTTCCAACCATACCGTTGGCAGTTTTGTAAAAGAAGATATCGTTTGTAAGTTCAGCATTAAGACCTATTGATGCTTTATCTAATAATTTCACTTTCGTGGAACCAACAATACATGGAATATTAATTTGAGAAAATTCTGCAGGACAAGATACCTGCGCCCACGATGTCGCAACTGGTAATATTAATCCCAAAAATATAAATACATTGTAAATGTAAGACGTCATGTCTTTATTAACCTCAAAGTAGACAGTTACTTTAAGATTAACAAAAAAAGGCTAAGTGTTGAAAATTTCAGGAAAAGGGAAAATTTGTCCGCTCTTAGTCCTTTAAAGGTATAGCAGATTTGAAATGATCCATTAGCCTCTTGGCATCGGGTGTATTAAAAGAATCAACTATTTTAGGAATATAAATTGGTTGATATACAGACAAATTCTCTTTTTTGCATTTCTCAACTCGCATAAGTTTCTCTAAAACATCCTCACGCTTAAGACTTTTCTTTTTAACTGCTTCACGGATGGCCAGCAACGCCCTCTTGGCATCACTCATATCTCGGTAAAGTAACATGTCAGTACCAGCTGCGATTGCCATAACAGCAGCCTCTTCTACACTGAACTTGTCGGAGATTGCTTTCATTTCCATATCATCTGTAATGACAATTCTTGTAAACTTCGTTTCCTGACGAAGAAACTCATAAGCTTTTGGGCTCAAACTAGTCGGTAGTTTAGAATCAATTGAATCAACGAGAAGATGGGCCATCATGATAAATTCAACTCTGGACTTGGAAGCTTTGATAAACGGGATTAATTCTCTTTGCTTCAATTCTTCTATCGTCGTTTTAACTAATGGGAGATCGAAATGCGAATCTTTGAAACTACTTCCATGACCAGGAAAATGTTTGGCACATGAGAGTAGTCCGCTTGTTTGCAGGCCCCTAATTGCCGCACTTATAAATTTTTCTACCGTATCAGCATCTGTGCCGAACGACCTATTACCAATTACTTTATTTTCCGGATTTGTAAGTACGTCACAGCAAGGTGAAAAAGTGAGATTAATCCCACATGCGGCCAACTCCTTAGCTAATACTTGATGAACATCAAAGACAATTTTTGGCGAATCAAGTGATGCGATATCAAGCATTGCAGGAAATTGAGTAAAATGCGTTTTGAAGCGCATAATTTTTCCGCCCTCCTGATCAACTGCTATAAAAAGAGGGTATTCATCACGGATTTTCTGGATTGAATTAACAAGTTCGGCAAGCTGGGCGGGGTCCTGAAAATTGTGAGAAAAAAAGATCACCCCGCTCAGTTTTTCATTCTTAATGAAATCAATTTCCTCAGGCAAAAGAGAAATGCCTTTTATTCCTGAAATTATGAGTTGCCCAAAATTATCCACTTTAACCCCATTATTCATCAATATCCGCTGTTTCTTCACTTGGAGGCACAATCGTAATACCTTGATCTATCCAAAACATTCTAACAAAATCAAAGTTCTTTGAAAAATGATAGATAATACTCTGGCCTTCAACATGTACTGAAAATCTTCGAATGCCTTTATCCTCACCATCATACCTTAGTTTTGCAGGAACAAATAAATTTGATCCCACTCCAGAAAACTGATCTTGGACATATGGATAGCCTTCCCACACCACATAAAATGATACCTTCTCATTTTTTTGCTCCATTGCCTTAATCAAGAGAAGATTGTGGTATAGGCAGTCTGGGATTTGAGAAAAAAAGCAAAACTGCTTTCCTTTTGGAACGGGTACATTTGATTTACCCTTCCATTTTTCTTCAGGACTATCTAGCTCTACTTGCATCGATTTGCTTTGGGAATCTAATTGCATCTTAGAGTCATAACGCTTCCCTTCTAGCCATACAGTAAACTCTGAAGCGAATGGGCGCATGACCATAATTCGGTTTTTATTTTGTTTAATCGTACCAAGTTGTGAAACCATTATACTTTTTTCAAGAGCTTTGAGGGAAGTTCCCTCATTTGCAGAGATCTGGGTTCTGGTAATTAATTTATTTTTAATTAGCTTATGTTCACGCGTTAACAAAAGTTTTCCAGAACCATCAACGTAAGAATATTGCTGTTTGCTTTCTTTGGGGACACCTTTCGAAACGATACTGGAGCAGGAAAAAACGAAAAATAGGACAACGGCCATTTTCACTTTGTAAAATTCTCGAAATCTTTATTGAAATCAATTGCCCTTAGAAGTTGATTAATCTTCCCACCAATCATGTCATCAATGTGTGAAGGTAATTTAGGAAAATGTAAACCTACTTTGAACTTTTTCAAATTTTTAGCAGCGATATAATCTACAATATAAACAACTTTAACTTCAGGAATGATGATTGTCTCATCAGAAAACTGCAGGCTTACTTTTTTATATATAAAGTCTTTAGAAAAAAACTGAGCTTCCATTTCGCCAATGTGGAGACTTAAGCCACTCGTTGAAAGATCTTGAACTCGATATTTGACTGTCTGGTGTTGATTTTCAGTTTCACGGGATTCAATCAATTTGAGAAAATTTTTAAAAAGCGCAGTCTGGTTAGTACGACTCTTTAAATCGATTACATTCCCACCCTCATAAGCTTCACCAAGGTCAAATTCACAATATACCTCATATATTGGATAGGTAAGGAGCCTGTAACTTCCTCTTTTTTCAGATTTAAATAAATCGTCATTAGACTCTAAAATAAAATGGTCTACGATGCTTTTATTGGCCGTAACTTTAGTAAAAAAATACATACCCTTAATCTCAAACGAGCAAAGTAGCGACGTACCTTTCGGAAACAGGGTTGTCTTGGTATCAAGAATTATTTCTAAACGGGACTTATCAAATTCTAGAATCTGGTGGGTGAATCTTTCTTTGTGTCCCTTAACCCATATAGTGACTTGTCCCTTCGAATTTGCCAGCTGTGCCAGCCGGCTTAATTTCTCACTGGGATCAAGTTTACTAAAATAGGTTTCAGACATACTAACTTAGAGTCGTAACCTGACGAAGTAGCGTCAAGGATTCAAGCGCCATCCCACAACCGCGAACAACACAAGTAAGTGGGTCTTCTGCGAGCGAAACTGGAAGACCCGTTTTTTCCTTGATAAGAATATCAAGGTTTGCAAGAAGTGATCCACCGCCAGCGAGAATAATGCCATTGTCCACGATGTCAGCCGCTAGTTCAGGAGGAGTTTTTTCAAGCGAAATTTTTATAGCTTCAACTACTTGTGAAATAGGGTCAGCAAGAGCTTCACGTATTTCATCTGAAGTTACTTCAATTGTCTTAGGCGCGCCAGCAATCAAATCTCGTCCTTTGACTTCATAAGTTTTAACTTCATCGTCAAATGGATAAGCATTACCAATTGAAATCTTGATCATTTCAGCAGTTCTTTCGCCGATGAGAAGTGAATACTTTTTCTTAATATATGAAATAATCGCCTCATCAAACTTATCACCTGCTACTCGCACAGATTTTGAATAAACAATACCACCGAGAGAAATAACAGCTACTTCTGTTGTTCCTCCACCGATGTCAACAATCATATTCCCAGAAGGATCAGTGATTGGAAGACCTGCACCGATCGCTGCCGCCATTGGTTCTTCAATAAGATAAACCTCGCGTGCACCGGCCTGTTCAGCTGATTCCTTTACGGCACGTTTCTCAACCTGCGTGATTCCAAAAGGAATACAAATAATAATTCTTGGCTTAATTAATTTTGAACCATTTAAAGATTTCTGAATAAAATATTTAAGCATTGCTTGAGTAACTTCAAAATCGGCAATAACTCCATCCTTCATTGGTCGAATGGCTTTAATTGAACCTGGAGTTCTACCCAACATTTCCTTGGCCTCTTTACCGACAGCAAGAACTTTTTGTTCTCCTCTAAAGCCATAATGAACAGCGACTACCGAAGGCTCATTTACAATGATCCCTCGATCTTTAGCATAAACAAGAGTGTTGGCCGTACCAAGATCAATGGCCAGGTCATTTGAAAACCAATCAAGAATTTTCTTAAACATAAAAATATCCTTCTAATTTCATTAGCATTTGTATTGTCCAAAAAGCAGGAAGCTAAAGCCTATGGCGAAGGAGCGATTCCCCAACCCCAAGCAAACCTTACATTCCCATAATCATGCATATTAGATTACTTCTTTGCGCCAATTTCGGCTAGTAATTACATGATGTCCGCACTGTGCCGCCTTATAAATACAAAGTTGATTAATGGTGGACTTACTTAGGTGAATGCTGCGGTGAAAAAATATGAGGCATACCTGATTAGGCTAGTCGGAAAATGGTTTGCTTCACGGCCAAGTACTTAGAGGCTAGAATGTTTACTTCAAAGGACCATTCCATGAGTGATGAGAAAAATAAATTCCCCTCTTCTTTTGTTTCTAGCCAGTTTGTTAAGTACATAGACAGTAAAGAAATCAAAGGGATCGTTGAAGCTCTAGGCAATCAATTATCTCAGAAATATAAAGATCAAGATCTGGTTTTAATTTGCGTCCTTAAGGGAAGCATGGTTTTTACGGCAGACCTAATCAGACAAATCCGTGGAGTTAAAGTTTATGTCGATTTTGTAAAACTTCAAGCTGTGGGTCGCGGTAAAGAAAATCATGGAACAATTTGCATTAGCAAGGACTACACAACAAACTTAATGGACCGGAACGTAGTTATCGTTGAAGAGATTGTGGACACTGGACGAGCTCTTAGTTTTCTAAAAAAACGAATTTTACTTAGCTCTCCACGCTCCCTCGAAGTTGTTACATTATTTGATAAACCATATAAAAGAACGGTCAACATTCAGCCTGATATGACTGGCAAAAAGATTGATGACCAATTCATCGTAGGCTACGGTCTGGACCTTGAAGATTACGGAAGAAACTTCGAACAGCTTTACTATCTTCGCTACCCGAACTAATTACATAGAATCAGAACCGAATAACTTTACGATCTCACCATGAGTTATTGCCATGGAATTCATATTTTTAAGCCAAACGCCTTCTTTAAAAGACCATGAAGTCGTTAAGCCTTTAAGCGGTTTCTCTTTTACTTTCGAATCAAAATCATCACGAGTCTTAACCTCACCAGCAGCATTGAGTGCATCCGAACCAATCTTCATTGCATCGAGTGCAAGGATTTCAATAAGTCCAGCAGGTTTGCCATATATTTCTTGAAATTTATTCAGCATTTCTTTGTTTATTTCATTTGGGTCGTTGCCAATAAAATAGAGCGTACCTAAATTTTTCTGCTCTTTTACCAACGATTTAGAAACCCAACTCGGACCACCCACAACTTTAATTCTATTGGCATCGTAATACCCGAGAGTTGGAATCAAACCAATTGCTTCTTGAGGGTAGGTTGCTAGGAAAACCCAGTCAAAATCAATCACCGGTGGAAGTGTTTGGAGCCGACGGATTGATGTTTTTTCAAGTGCGTATACATCCTCAAGAATTTTCAATTCCTCCGAGCGCTCTCGCGGATGTTTTAAACCAAGAAAGAGTTGGGCTGAATCCCTATAGTCATGGGTATTTTTGGGAAAAGTAGCGATGCTAGTGATTTGTACATTCTTCTGATTGGCCCTGCGCCAGATTTCATCAGCATATGCCTTACCCCCTTCATTATCAGGAAAAATTATCCCCAAACGTTTCCCAAACTTAGTAATCATCTCATCAGATAGCAATGCTTCTACTTGTGACTCAATAGAACCTTGAACTTCAATCAAATGGTGATTTTTTTCTTCCTTAGGCAGATTGATCTGAGAAAGAGAAATGTAAAGCACGCCATATTTCCGAGCTTCTAAATATTCGGCTTTAGCAGCTTCAGGGAATAAGCCACCAATTATAAATGAAACTTTTTCTTCGCGAATCAAATCTAAAACAGCCTGAGCGCCTTGTGCCGAAGAATCCAACGAATCCTTAGTGTGTATCTTAAATCCCTCATTTAATCCCAGAATTTTCAATCCAACTTCTACGCCTATAGCTGCTTTTTGGCCGTAGATCGCTTTATCACCGGTCAATGGTAATACAAGGCCTATGTCATTAAGGCTAACTCTACCGGAGTTCTGCATTCTAAGTTCAAATTCATTTACAAACTTTCTAACTTCTTCATTTTCGCCATACGATGATTTTAGCCAACTAACAACATCCCCCGCTCCACTTTTATCTCCACTCACATACCTTGACTCTGCCTCAATTTGCGCGAGATTGGCCGCTGCAAGATTTTTAGAGTCATTAAATTTCTCAAAGAGCTCAATTTTTTGGTCTTGATTTAATTTCTTAAAAGAATCCTTCATAGGTTCATAGAGATTAGAGTTTTGAATCTCAATATATGTTTTAAAATGTCCTAATAAAGCAAGGGATGACTTTACTACCATTTCAGGATTTTCAAATTTTTTGCCATATGCAAGTTCTAGTTGAGCAAATTTTTTATTTTCGCTTTCATTCAACATCTTAGTATCTATATTTTTCAAATGATTTCGAAGCTCTGCAAATTGATTTAACTTGTAGTGACCACTCGCCATATTAAGCTGTACTTGGGAATAAATTTGAGTGTCTTTGGGTGAATACTTTTCAGCAACTTCAAAATTAAGAATGGCCTTATCAACTTCATTCAAATTAAAAAGGATAACTCCCTTTAAATTATATTTTAATGCTTTTTCGAGAGCAGAAATGGTGTTGTCATTCAGTTCGGATAACTTTGCCAAAGCCATCTTAAGCTGATCAGCTTTGATTAGTTCACGTGTCTCTGTAAGTTTATTTTTTGCAACATCTGAAATCTCACTCTCATCGCTCTTTTGTGTCGTTCTATGTGAACAGGCAGTTAATAGTATAAATAAAAATGCGAGAGCAAAACGCATGACAGTCCCTTTGGTCTTAAGTACCAGAACATTTTAACTTCCATCGGGATAAAAGTCAGAAAAAAAGGGCCCTCTGAAGGGCCCTTTGAATGATAAAATTATTGAAAAAGCTCTTTGACCCTATTAAAGAAACCCTTCGTCATGGGATTGGAACTATTTTGCTCCAACTCTGAGAGATTCTTGAATAATTCTCTCTGCTCTTTAGAAAGTTTGGTCGGGGTTTCGACATGGATAGTTATAATTTGATCACCAAATCCGTATCCCCCAAGCTTGGTAACACCCTTATTTCTTAGTTTCATTTTTTGGCCGGCTTGAGTCCCCTCAGGAATCTTCATGGACACTCTGCCTCCCAAGGTAGGAACTTCAATTTCACAACCAAGTGCAGCTTGGGAAAAACTTACAGGGACTTCGCATAGAACATCATATTCATCACGTTTAAAAAACTCATGGTCCTGTATATGAATTAAAACATATAAATCACCACTAGGGCCGCCATTTGTACCAGCATCGCCTTGACCAGAAAGTTTAAGTCTTTGACCTTCATCAATTCCAGCTGGAACCTTAACTGATAATTTTTCTCTTTTCTTATTTCGACCGCGACCGCTACAGGTCTCACACGGATCTTTGATCATCTGGCCTGAGCCATGACATCTCGGGCAAGGTTGAGCGATTGTAAAAAATCCTTGTTGCCGTCTTATTTCACCATGCCCATGACAGGTTTCGCATGTTGCTGGTCCAGAACCTTTTTTAGCGCCAGTTCCACTGCAAGTTTCACACTGGCACGATCGATTTATTTGTAACTCTTTTTCGACACCAAATGCAGCCTCTTCAAAAGCTACAAACATTTCTGTTTGGAGATCACCACCAGCAGTTGCACGGGAACGTCCTCGTCCACCTCTTGCGCCTCGACTTCTTTGACCACCGAGAATATCACCGAAGATATCTCCGAAAATATCACCTAAATCACCGAAGTCTCCTCCGCCTTGAAATCCACCGCCGCCTCCGCCCTGTTCAGCAGCATGGCCAACACGGTCGTACATCTGGCGTTTTTGATCATCCATCAAGATATCAGCAGCGTGTGAGGCTTCTTTAAATTTGGCTTCAGCTTCTGGGTTCCCTGGATTTTTATCCGGGTGATGTTGCATGGCCAATTTTCTGTACGCTTTTTTCAATTCATCTTTGGTTGCCCCACGGGACACACCAAGTACATCGTAATAATCTCGTTTATCGCTCATAATGAATAAGCCCCTTAACGAATTAAGGGGCTCCTTTAAAAATCAAATATCTATAAAATTAAACTTCTTTGTAATCAGCATCTACCACATCGTCTCCATCTTCTTTCTTTTTGGAATCCGATTCTGCTGCGCCTTCCGGACCGGCACCTTGACCGGGGCCAGCTCCTTCAGCTCCAGTTCCTTGATACATGTACTGGGCAAGGCCATGAGCGACGTTTTGTAATCTTTCAGTC
Organism: Bacteriovoracaceae bacterium; assembly: GCA_044377495.1. Classification (GTDB taxonomy): domain Bacteria; phylum Bdellovibrionota; class Bacteriovoracia; order Bacteriovoracales; family Bacteriovoracaceae; genus Peredibacter. The sequence continues at coordinate 14,141 of JBILYY010000007.1, forward strand.
GCTGCTTTAATTTCGTCCAAAGACTCTGAGGTGAGTTTTGTTTTAGCTTCACTTATTGCTCCTTCAAGCTCGGCTTTTTTATCCGCAGGAATTTTATCTGCAGAATCTTTAAGTGCTTTTTCTGATGCGAAAACCAGACTATCTAGACTGTTACGCCCATCAACCACTTCACGACGTTTTTTGTCCGACTCACGGTTTTTATCAGCATCTGCAACCATCTCTTTAATCTGAGCTTCAGATAAACCAGAGTTAGAAGTGATTACGATATTTTGTGATTTACCAGTGGCCTTATCAATGGCGTTTACGTGAACGATACCGTTGGCATCAATATCAAACACAACTTCAATTTGAGGTACACCTCGAGCCGCTGGATTAATTCCAGTCAGATCGAATTTACCTAAAGTTTTGTTATCATTTGCAAACTCACGCTCACCTTGAAGAACATGAATCGAAACAGCTGGTTGATTATCAACAGCAGTTGAGAACACTTGTGATTTCTTAGTTGGAATAGTCGTGTTTTTTTCAATAATTTTTGTAAATACACCACCAAGAGTTTCAATCCCAAGTGAAAGAGGAGTTACATCTAAAAGAAGAACATCCTTCACATCGCCAGAAAGAACTCCACCCTGAATAGCAGCTCCAGCAGCTACAACTTCATCCGGGTTTACACCTTTAGAAGGATCTTTGCCGAAAATTTCTTTCACCTTCGCTTGAACGATTGGCATACGAGTCGCTCCACCAACTAAAATCACTTCGTGAATTTCAGCTAATGAAAGACCAGAATCTTTGATCGCCATTTTACATGGACCAACTAACTTATCGATCAAATCACCAATAAGAGATTCAAACTTAGCTCTCGAAAGATTCAAGTTCATATGCTTAGGACCTGAAGCATCCATAGTAATAAACGGTAGGTTAATATCAGTTTGAGTTACTGAAGAAAGCTCGTGTTTCGCTTTTTCAGCTGCTTCTTTTAAACGTTGAAGCGCCATCTTGTCATTTTTGAGATCAATGCTTGTTTCTTTCTTAAATTCTTCAGCAAGCCAGTTAATGATTCGGTAATCGAAATCTTCACCACCAAGGAAAGTATCTCCGTTGGTAGATTTTACTTCGAACACACCATCAGTTGTGATTTCAAGGACAGAAACATCGAACGTACCGCCCCCTAGATCGAAAACTGCAATGTTCTTATCTTTTTTAGTATCAAGGCCATAAGCAAGTGCTGCAGCCGTTGGCTCATTTATGATTCGCTTAACATCAAGACCAGCAATACGACCGGCATCTTTAGTTGCTTGTCTTTGGGCATCGTTGAAATAAGCAGGAACAGTAATTACTGCTTCAGTTACTGTCTGGCCTAAGTAGTCTTCAGCAGCTTTTTTCATTTTTTCAAGAATTTTGGCTGAAATTTCTTCTGGAGAAAATTCTTTGCCATCAACTTTCACCCAAGCGTCGCCGTTTTTATTGGAGAACATTTCAAATGGAGCTACTGCTTTAAAATGCTGAACACCTTTATCATTAAATTTACGACCGATTAAACGTTTCACACCGAACAACGTTTTTGTTGGATTTGTCACCGCTTGGCGTTTCGCTACCTGACCAACCACGATTTCACCATTACTAGCAAAACCAACAATTGATGGTGTTGTATTATGTCCCTCTGCGTTCGGAACAATCTTATAAACTCCATTTTCCATGACAGCTACACATGAGTTTGTTGTACCTAAGTCAATTCCAATAATTTTTCCCATATAATTCTCCTTATTACTTACCGATTTATTGTTTATCGCTCGAAACGACGACTTTTGAAGCTCTAATTACTCGACCATTTAAGCAGTAACCTTTTTGAAACTCTTTAATCACCTCGTTAGGCTTTTTACCTTCAGCGTATTCCTGCGCAACAGCTTCATGGAAGTTCGGATCAAACTCTTTTCCAATCGCCTGTATAGGCGTTAAGCCGTGCTTGCCCATGGTATCTAGAAATTGTTTCTGAACCATGTCTAAACCGATCACAACATTTTTCATCTTCTGATCAGTATCGCCTTTGAGCATGCCAATTGTGCGATCAAAATTATCTGCTACATCTAACAGATCACTCATCACTCTTTCGTTGCCAAACTTGAGAAGATTCTCCTTCTCACGCTCCATACGTTTGCGGTAGTTATCCATTTCAGCTGCAACGTAATAATACTTGGCCTTATAATCGACTTCTTCTTTTTTTACTTCTTTCAGAACCTCTACAGTTGGTTCATTATCAAGCGTTGTCTCTTCCGCTTTTTTGTCGTTTTGTTCCATAATTTCTCTCTATGCTCTTAATTGCTCTCAATTCTAATATGGGATTCAATGGATTTGTGTCAATGCTGGGCCATTAAAATAGTCAAAAATACTTAATAACACTTTAGCTAAATTATTGAAATTATGAGCTTCTATAAACCGGCACGAAAGAGGTCGTCCATAAGCGAATCCATCATTAAGTAGCCTAAGGAGCCAAGTGTCATCTTTCCGTAGCGATATTCGCCATATTGCTTGGACTCCCAAGTGGTTAGTACTTTTTCTAGAGCAGGTGTCATATAACGTGGTGCCCATCCGAAATTAGTTCTCAATGTTAGATAAATTTCTTCAAGTGAGATTTCTTTTAGGCCTAAATATTCAAGCTCCACATCAGCTTTAGAAACTTTCCATTTGTATCTCGTGGCCTTATCAACAGAATGTGGAAAATACCCAGTTCCAGTTGGACCAAGAGCAGCTACGGCTTCCCCCTTCCAGTATTTAATATTATGTTTTGATTCAAAACCTGGAAGTGCGAAATTGGAAACTTCGTAGTGTATAAATCCCAATTTTTTCAAATAATCACTTACGAAAAGATATTCTTCACGGATAAATTCATCATCTGGCATAGATTGTATGTGAGGATATTTTGAGCGAGCGTTCAAGATATATAGGCTTATATGATTGGGCCTATATTTTAATAAATTTGCGAGTTCGTTTTCAATATTTCTTTTTTTCTCTCTTGAGAAAGGAAGACCTAATAAAAAATCTAGAGAAAAATTCCAATTATCTTTTTGGCAATACTCAAGCAAAGAATAACTCTCGTCCAATGAATGAGAGCGATCCATAATTTTAATAAAGTTGGGGTCAAGTGTTTGGGTACCGATAGAAATTCTGTTCAAGCCTTTTTCTTTCCAGGCCTGAATCATATTCTCAGTCCATGTTCCAGGATCAATTTCCATCGTAAATTCTGCATCAGGTAGGATCCGTAATCTAGATTGAAGCCAATCTCCCAAAAATTCAGCACCACCTATTCCCCACAAGGATGGTGTGCCTCCACCCAGGTAGAGCGTTTCAAGAGGAGCCCAATCAAAACCGTTGTCTTTCATAAGAATTGCATGTCTGTCCCAACTGTCTAATAAAAACTGATGAAAATCCTCAATTTGATTTGAGCCCGGTTCATAGAGTTTTTTATAAAAATCGCAGTAATTGCAAAGATGCTTGCAAAAAGGAACGTGCAAATAAAGACTGGACACCTGAGTCATGAAGAGAAATTCCTTCTAAATAACCTAATCTGAAGCGATACTAGACTCTACTGAGAATGCCTCAAATAAGGAAGCTATGAAAATTGACCAAGTCCAGTTAAGTAATAAACTCAATACATTGTTCATTCACTCCCCTGGCTGTAGCGCCGGAACTGTACAAATGTGGTTTCGTGCCGGATCGGCCTTAGAAAAAAAAGACAATGAAGGAATTGCGCATTTTCTAGAACATATGTTTTTTAAAGGAACACCTACCCGTCCCGGCCCTCAACTCGCTCATGATATTGAATCATACGGCGGCGAAGTGAATGCCTTCACCTCTTTTGATTACACTTGTTACTACATCAATACTCCAAGTCTGTTTTTAGATAAATCAGTTGATATCCTGCTGGATATGGTGGCCAATCCATTATTTGGTGCTGAAGATTTTCCAGCTGAGAGACAAGTTGTTTTCGAAGAATATCGTAGGGCCATGGATAATCCTTCTCAGTTTAACTTTATTCAATTGCAACAGACAGCTTTCAAAGATGGATACGCCCATCCAATTTTAGGAAGAGAAGATACCATCATGAATTTTTCTCAAGAACAAATTCGGGAGTTCAGGGAAGGGTTTTATAATTTAGAAAATGCACTTCTGGTTGTAGCAGGTGATTTAACGAATCGTGAATTTCTTGAGAACAAAATAAGTTCATTCAAATTGCCACATGGTAAAAAGTCTGAATTCGGAAAGTTTGAGCTTAAAAACAAATCAACCATCAATGTTCATGAAAAAGATATCCGTCAAGCAACACTGACTGTTTGTATTCAGGCGCCAGATTATTCAAATGCTAAATCTGCTGCCCAGGATCTTGCGATCAATTGCCTTGCTCACGGTGAAACATCACGTTTTTATCAAGCCCTTGTTGCAAATACCTCACTATGTAATGGTATCGCTGGGTCTACCATGTATTTCGCTGATGGTGGAACGCACATGTTAAAAATGAATTTTCCTGTCGAGAATATGGCAAAGGTCTCTAAACTTTTCATCTCTACTTTATCTGAAACTGTTATGAAGGGTTTTAAAAACGAAGAATTAACCAAGATTAAGAATCAATACATCTCATCGAAAATATATGAAAAAGAATCGATCGAATCTTTCGCTTTCAGCCTAGGGCATGGTTTTGCTCAGTCTGGAAACATTTTATGTGAAGATGAATTTATTGAAAAAATCAGGCAGGCAACTCTTGAAGAAGTATGGGATGGCCTTATCCAAATTCTTCAGAATTCTACCCACTTTACTCTCCAGGCACCTAAAGGGACGAATCTCGCAAAGCAGGAAAAAGAAATTAGTAAATGGCAGGAACAGATAAAGAAACTGGCGACAAAAATAAAGCCAAAATCGGAAGTACTAAAATTAACGACATCTACCCACGATGTAGCAGTACAAGTAACTGAACTTAAGCCAGGCATTCGTTTAATCTATCGCCAGAATAAATTGACTCCAACTTTTGTTCTACACGCGTACTTAAAGGGTGGGCAAGCTTCAGAAAATTTGAAAACTGCTGGCCAACATCATTTACTGACACGTTTGTTCACTTATGGCTACAAAGGCATGAAGTATGAAAAACTGAAAAATGAACTTGAGTCACTCTCTTCTTCGATGGGGGGCTTTTCAGGTAAAAACGCTTATGGATTAACTTTACACGGTCAGAGTAAAGATTTTGAACGTCTTTCCCATCATTTCTTTGGAACCTTGCTCAATCCTGAAGTTCCTCTGAAGTTTTTTACACATGAACGAAAAGTAATTTTGCGGGCTTTAGATAATCAGAAAGAAGATCCTATGAAGCAAGCCTTCAAGTCTTTTTATAAAATGGTTTTCAACCAGCACCCTTACTCTTTGGATTTAGCAGGATCGCCTGAGACCCTAAAAACTTTTACACCTGCTGGCCTACAAAGATTACATAATGCTCATTTAAAAAATTCCGAAATCGTTCTGACGTATTGTGGAGACTTGGATTATTCAGTAGTTCTACATATGGCAAAAGAGATGTTGAAGAAATCAGGTCCAAGGAAAAGTGTTAAAAAGGCTAAAAATCCTATCAAACCAATTTCTGGAAAAAAAGTTGAGCTTGAATTCACGAGAGAGCAAACTCAGATTGTTATTGGTACTGCTGCTTTCAATATTAACCAAAAAGAAGATTTATTCCTTAAGATGGTTACGACTCACCTTTCTGGTCAAAGCTCTGATCTTTTTGTCGAAGTACGCGACAAACAGGGGCTCTGTTATTCTGTTTCACCAATCCACATTTCTGCTTTAGAGGCCGGTTGCTGGGGAATTTATATTGGATCTGGTCACGACAAAACAGAACAAGCAATAGAAGCGATTATGAAAATTATTAATGGCATCAGAGACAACGGTTTGACCCGTAGTGAGTTTGACCGCATTAAAACCATGATGGATGGACAAAATCTTTTAGGGATTCAAACTAACGAGGACTATGCTCAGTTCTACTCAGTTCCAGTTTTGCATAGTCTCGGTTTAGATTTTTCTCATAACAATAATAATCAAATTCGAAACGCAAACTATGAAGACTTTCAGTCGTTCTTGAAAAAATTCTTTAGCAGTAAATGGAATATTATTAAAGCTGGTAGAATCTAAGATACTTTTCTGGTGGGTGCGGGCATCATCCCACTCACCAGCATCTCTGTATCCGAAACATGTTCTTCACGAAGAACTTTTTTAAAGATCAAATTATTATCAATCCCTGTTCTATTCTGAGTTGCAAGAAGCGACATAAGAGTCGTCATCGATTCAAAACAAGTTGCAAACATATTGTAAAAACTCGGAATATCAAGAAAACTTGGTGCCATCGAATTCAGGTGTGAGTAGGCCATTTTACCAATTTGAGAATAGTATTGAGCATCTACTATTTTTTTATGTGTTGATTCAGAAAAATAACCACAGACCAAAAGGGACATGTCAGCTACTTCTTTATAAACTTTTCTCTGTTCTTCACGACTAAGCTGGGTTGCTTCGAGCAGTTTCAAACCAAGTACTTTTTCACGAACCTTACCTTCATCGCTTACATCAAAAAAATCTTCTGAAAGAGCAAATTTATCTAAAACATCACTTGAATAGAAAATGACTGACTCAGGTACCGGGCAAAGTGACTTTTTATTGAGGGTATTTAAACCATCAAAGAAGTAACCTTGAAGGTTTGTCTGGAGAACGATCTTTTTGGTAGCTTCAGATGATTGCATCCTAAGGGACTCCTTTGCTAATTTTATCATACATCACAAAATCCCCTGAATTTAAGCTAGGAATATTTTGCCGTTTCACCACAAGCAGGGGAAAATAGAGGGATGAAACGACTTAAATACATCTTTGCAGGTGTCTTCCTTTTCTTGTCCTTGCCCGTCTGGCGCCTACTAGACTGGGCAAACGTCATTTTTCCTATCCAGTTTCTTATAACGGCTTCTCTTGTTCTTTGGTCACTATTCTTTGTGGTTTTACCTTTAAAGCTACTCTTCCCAAAAATGAACCGTTGGATATGTCTTCTCGTTATTGCTTGCATAGGCTCCCTTTCCATAATCGCCGGGCCCTTTACCTCCCAGACAACATTTGAACCCACACAAACTCATTGCGGAAGAATGAGCTACGCCGGTTTTTTTTATCCAATTCGTGAAATTCTAACTAATGCTCACCAGGATGATCTCGAAATAAGAAATCAAATGTGTTGGTTAGTAAAAATGATTACGAAGGTTCCTTCACAAATCGCTGGAGAAGACCTGGCCAATCATTTAAATATAATGAAAGGCAAACTTATAAAGCCTGCTCAAAAGTATCGCGCGACTCTGCCTTGGATCACTTTTTTATTGGGTAAATATCTAACTTCTTCGGAAATAAAGAATAGTCCGCTATTGGTTCAAAATTTAGGGTTTTGGGCCCAGCTTTATTCTGAGGAAATTTCGGCCAGAAAATATGCCTGGTATGAGTGGCCTCATTCTTCCATGATCAAATTAGAATACGGGCTAATCGAAAAAAACTGGGAAAGTATCAGAATAGAATTTAACCCGTAAAAGCAATGAGTTAGGTCGTCGGACATTTTTTATTCCTACCAATCGTCTACCCCCGCTACTATTTCAACCATGAATAACTTAATTCTTATTTTTATATTGTTTAGCGGTTTGGCTTTTGCGCAGAAAGAATCGCGTAATATGGACATAGACCTGATGAGTTTTTGTAAGGACTCATCTCGGCTTGAAGAAGATGAAATTATTGATCTTGAAAAATCTCTTACTTGTAAAAAGATAAAAGAACTTGAAGGGAAAAATATCCCCCCGATCACGCTTGATAAGAAAGATGAACAAGGCAATTTATGGAAGCTTCGATTTCATTTTGGTTTTTCTCGAACCGATTACGCACCGACTGATTTACATATAAAAAGTGATGTTATTAATATCGTTATCAAAGATGTGGTAATGCATGAGCGAACATCAGCGCACCATTACAATCCTGGCAGCTGGGCGCACATAGACGAGGCTGGACAATGGATTGATGAACCAACGAACACATTTACTTTCTCACTTGAGAAAAATAAAAACATTTTCTATCTTACAATTTTTCATCCCAAGTATTTAAAAAGTTTGGTCTATTCTACGACAGAAGTTAACGGCGAACCCCAATATACAGTTAGTGGTATTCAAGAGAGCGATGATTTTTCTGTGCCAATTCCTGAAGGGCAAAAGATGCTATATTTAGGGAACACTCATATGAATCTTATCTGGCAAGTTGGTTATGGTCGCCAGTTTGTTATTTTTGATACAAAAGCCGCCGGAAAACTAAGTTACACAGTAAAAGGCGATGTTGGTATTAACTTTGGAGAGGCACGTTCCGTCCACATTATACCCGGTGTTTCTTGGGATGATTATATTGATAAGCCTGGGATACAAGGTATAAATGCCTCCATTGGACACAGGCTTGAATATCAACGTGGAAGAGTTTCACTTTTCGTCGATCAAAAAACTATATACTCGAAAATGGAGCATGGTTTTTATGACGGAACTATTAATTACAATTTACGGTCCACGCCAACGACCTTCGGAATAGGCATAGATATCTTCACAAAAAAGAAACATAAATAAATTTTTTTTCGCTTTAGAACCTGAGATTTATTCTTCGATCTCAATCATTAAAAAGCCAGCTTCAACTGCCTGACCTTCTTTAATGTTTACCGTTTTAATCACACCATCAGCGCCCGCTTTAATTTCATTTTCCATTTTCATAGCTTCCAAAATTAAAACCGTCTCGCCCTTGGCTACTTTATCACCCTCTTTTTTGTAGAGTTTAACAATTTTACCGGGCATATGAGTGATCAACGCCCCAGCTCCGCCTTTATTAAGTCCAGATGGCTTATAACCACGATAGACCTTATAGACTTCAGAGTTAGAAACCAACGTTTCATTTACTCCAAGAGAAGGAAGTTTTTTCCAAGCGACTTCATCAAAGGAATAATAATTCTTCCCGGCAAGATTTTTAATAAAAAGTTTAGTTTTTGCTCCTTCATGAGCGAACTCCAATACTTTTCCAGCTTGAACTTCAACATCTAAACTAAACTCTTTCATTTCTTGATTTATAAAATAATATCTCATGAGCGACCTCCCACTTGATTCATTTCTATAGCAGCGACCTTTAGCATGAACGCCCGAATATCCTCTTTCGCTGCAACTTTGTTCTGGGGCATAATGGTTGTGATGTAACTAGTTGAGTACTCGCCTTTTATAAACGTTTTTTCGTTTAAAATAACTTTATGAAGCGCAATATTAGTCTTTATTCCATCAATAATTAGACCATCTAATGCATTTTTTATTTTACGAATAGCAACGTCACGGTTGAAGCCCTTGGCGATAAGTTTTCCAAGCATCGGATCAAAATCCGGCGTGATCGTAAATTTAGGATAAATACAGTGATCAAAGCGGATGCCTTGAGGAAACGTCGTTTCAAATCCCACTATCCTTCCAGGGGCCGGAAGCATGGTGATAGGATCTTCAGCACAAATACGGAGCTCAATAGCGTGGCCATGAATTTTAATATCATCCTGAGATATAAAATCTAGTGGTTCACCAAAAGCAACCTTGATCATGTTGGCGAGAAGATCAATTCCTGTGATTTCCTCAGTAATAGGATGCTCAACCTGAATACGAGTATTCATCTCGAGGAAGTAAAATTTCTTGTCCTCTCCCATGATAAATTCAACAGTACCTGCAGAATCATAGTTCACTGCTTTGGCGCATTTAACAGCAGTCTCACAAATTTCTTTCCGAAGGGACTCATCTGTTCCAATAAATGGAGACGGCGCTTCTTCTAAAATTTTCTGGTGGCGACGTTGAATTGAGCATTCACGCTCAAACAAGTGGTACACATTACCTTTTTTGTCCGCCAGAATCTGCACTTCAATGTGATGAGGATTTAAAATGTATTTCTCTACCAAAAGAGCAGCGTACCCAAAAGATGAGAGTGCTTCGCGCTGAACTGCCGCAAAATTATCTTTAACATCTTTATCATTGTAGCAAGGACGCATCCCTTTACCACCACCACCAGCAACGGCCTTGAGTAAAATAGGATAACCGAACTCATTACCAATTTTAATAGCTTCTTCAACTGTTGGAACTTCTCCAATAGATCCAGGAACAACAGGAACTCCTGCTTCTTTAGCTATCTGTTTAGAAATATCCTTCGCACCCATTTTATGAACTGCAACTGGATTGGGACCAATAAAAATAATGCCCTTTTGGGCCAGCGTTTCAGAAAATTCTTTATTTTCTGAAAGAAACCCATATCCAGGATGAACGGCATCAATTTTGAAATCTGTGATGAGTGTCATTATTTTTGGAATATCTAAATATGTTTCTTTGTTGTTGTTGCCTTTGAGGTGAACCCATTCCTGGCAATATTCTAAATGAGGTGGTTCTGTTTCATTATCAGTCCAAACACCAACCGAAACTAAGCCTAGTTCATTTAGGGCTTTTGCTATCCGAATGGCTATTTCGCCACGATTGATGATTAATACGCGTTTACCTTTCATAGAGGTATATTCCCGTGTTTACGATCCGGAGTTGGGATCTTTTTATTCTCAAGAGCCTTGAGATACTGATAAAGCCTTTGACGTGTGATTTCTGGATTGATGATTTCATCCAAGTAACCAAGCTCAGCAGCCCTATAAGGATTGGCAAAATTGTTTTCGTAGTTTTCGATGTTTTTGCTTTTATTAGCAGCATCATTTCTAAAAATAATATTTACTGCACCCTCGGCACCCATCACTGCAATTTCTGCAGTTGGATAGGCTAGGTTTATATCGGCACGGATATGTTTAGAGGCCATCACATCATAAGCACCTCCGTAGGCCTTACGTGTAATGAGTGTAATCAGTGGAACAGTTGCTTCTGCATACGCATAGAGCAGTTTTGCCCCATGACGGATAATGCCACCGTACTCCTGAACAGTACCAGGAAGAAATCCCGGGACATCGACCAAAGTAATAATTGGAATATTAAAAGCATCACAAAAACGCACGAAGCGCGCAGCCTTCACTGATGAATCAATATCTAAGCAACCGGCCAAAAAGGCTGGTTGATTTCCAACTATTCCTACTTTGATGCCACCAATAGATGCAAAACCCGTAATGATATTTTTCGCAAAGTCGGCGTGTACTTCTAAAAAGTGCTGATCATCAATCACTTCCATAATCAGTTCATGCATGTCATAAGGTTTTTTTGAACTATCAGGAATTAAATTTTTAAGTTTATTATTTTGTCTGGTGACTGAATCAGTCGTCAGCTTTAAAGAGTGTTTAACTTTATTGCAAGATGGAATAAACGCAAAAAGCTCTCTGACCCTCTGTAAACAATCATCTTCATCATCAGTTCTAAAGTGCGCTACTCCGGATTTTTCATTATGCGTGTGGGCTCCGCCCAATGCATCTTTTGTAACTTCCTCATGAGTCACCGTTTTGATAACGTCTGGACCCGTTACAAACATGTATGAAGTTTTATCCACCATGAAAATAAAATCAGTCATGGCCGGAGAATAAACTGCACCACCTGCACATGGCCCCATGATGAGAGAAATTTGAGGAATCACACCTGAAGCCTGTACGTTACGATAAAAAATTTCGGCATAACCGGCGAGGGACTCAACCCCTTCTTGGATTCGAGCACCACCGGAATCATTGATCCCAATGACTGGAATCCTATTTTCTAAAGCAAAGTCCATCACCTTGCAGATTTTTTTTGCGTAGGCCATTCCAAGCGCTCCACCCCAGCAGGTAAAGTCTTGAGAAAAAATGGCAACTTGCTGACCATTGATTCTACCAATTCCAGTAATGACACCATCACCAAGATATTTGGTTTTCTCCATGCCAAAAGATTCACAACGATGAACCACAAATTTATCAAATTCTATAAATGATTCTGAATCTAAAAGTTTATTAACTCTTTCACGAGCGGTGTATTTACCCTGTTCGTGTTGCTTATTGATTCTCTCAACTCCGCCGCCTAATTCTGCCTGCAATGAAAGAGTAGCGAGTTGATCACGTTTTTGATCGTTAGTTAGCACTAATGCCTCCTGTAAAAATATCCTATGGTTATACCCTCAGCGCACTTAAGGGTAAAGAATTGACGCTCGGCATACATAGCAATTTTTGCCAATCTTTCCCTGTGCTGGGCAGTTGGTAAACTTAAGGTACTAACTAGGAGTCCAGATGAAACTTTTATTGATCAGTTTTATACTCATTTCTCAATCGGTTTTTGCTTATGATGCCCTCGTTTGGGGTGGCCCTGGTGCTTGTCAGGACGGTTGTATTGACGCTGCCATTTATGTAACCAAGCTTGCCGGCTTTGATCCAATGGTTGTGACACCTGAAAATTTTGATCCTTCAATGTTCGAATCAGCTAAAGTTTGGGTTCAACCAGGTGGAAAATCTGGTTCAGCTTCAAACGCTATGGGTGTGGCCAATCGTGCATTCCTTAAAAAGTTTATCTTTGATGGTGGTGGTTATGTTGGTTTTTGTGCAGGCGCATTTTTAACAACTCCCAAAGTTGGTCAAACTTCTGTAGACGGTCTGGGAATTATTAGTGGGTCAACAAAAGTTTACCGCAAGGCCAAATCCTATCCATCAGTTGAAAAAATGATTACTCCTCAAGGCACAACGTACAATTATTGGGAAGGTGGCCCTTGGTTCTCATTCACTAATTCTCAACTCGCAAAAGTCACTGTAAAATCTCGCTATAATACAACCAATGCCATTAATGCAGTTGAGACAATGTATGGAAATGGTCGCATCTCTGTCTCCGGAACTCACCCAGAAGCACCCCAGTGGTGGTATGACGATGGTCACATAATTGATGCTGATGGTTTAGATAATCAAGTTGCAGCAGATATGGTGAAGTGGGCAGCCAAAAACTAAGGCTGCCAGTTTTTTAATTCAACTTTACCATTATTAATCTCAACATAGTGACACGATAGAAGCCATGACCCAGGATTGAGATAGCGCTTATCTTCTTCCAGTTTAAACTCTCCAGCATGGTGAGTGTGACCAAAAACCACGCAATCAAATCCACGCTTAGAAATTTCTTGGGCCGCTTCGGCAAACTCTGGCGGTTCTCCAAAAATCCCTGTTCGTTTTGCCCTTAGTGTGGCCCGCCATTTCTCAAAATTTATCCAAATTTTATAAAAGCTTGGTGAGATGAAAAGGAAGAAGCCAGCAATGTGCGTAAGCTTATGATAGAGGGCCGGATATTTTACATAAAATGGATCATAGAGATGACCATGTTCAACACGTATACGTGTTTTGCCAGAGATAATATTCAAAAATGGTGACACTTTAAAATATCCCCAATCTTCGAGGAAGTTTTCCAGACTTATGTCGTGATTTCCCACGACATAATAAATAGTTCGCCTCTGTTTTCTTAATTCTTTAATGGTACGAAAGACTTCCGGCATCTCTGACATGATTTTTGATTTCGATGCTTGTGCCATTTCAAGTCCATCACCATTAATAACAATGTCATAATTTTGCGAAGCCGCCCACTTCATAAATTTTAAGGCAAGATGTGTTGTGTGAGAGAATGGGTTACCAAGGTGCAAATCCGAAATAATTACCATTCGTTCAGATTGAACGTTGGTTAACATTACTGGCCCCCGATCAGGCTCAAAATCTGATCGACTGTTTCTTTGGGTACATTGCCTTTCTTGATTACATCCACCAATCTTTCATTGGAAATTTTAATTCGATACGAAAGGGTCTGGAGCATTTCAAAAGCAAAAGTAGGATCACGTCGAATTTTAAGTAAAAAGCCACCGGGCTGTAGGACTAAAAGCTTTGTGACTCCCGTGGCACGAGCAGAGGCAAAGCGAGTTCCCCCTTGTAGAAGTGCCATGTCACCAAAAAAATCTCCACGATTAAATGTAGCCAGCTTTATATCCGTGGTTTCAGTTTTTTTCCATATTTCAACCTGACCTTCTTGAATAATAAAAAGATCACGTGATGAATCACCCTCTTCAAAAATCAATTCACCATTTTGATAAAGAACGACTTTTTCGTGGGTCACTTTTGATTCTATTATTTGTGGCATAATCTAAGTGTAGGACAAATCACTCCAATTCGGTGGCGAGGAAAAATATGCATACCCGAGTACGACAATACGGCAATGGATGGATGACTCAAAAGTATAGACAAAAAAAAGCCCTCCGAAGAGGGCTTTTTTTTTTATTCGCCAGCAGCTCTTTTCAAAGCTCGCTTATCTAGTCCATATTTTTCTACTTTCATGATCAGACCCGCTCTCGAGATGCAAAGTTCTTTTGCCAGCTTAGATTTATTAAATCCACAGCGTTTCAGCCCTTCACGAATCATGATAATTTCCAATTCTTCAAGTGCGTCCTTGAGTGAGCCATTGGTATTTACGCCCTTCAGAAAACTACCACCTGTTGAGGAGTGACTGCCTGTATGACTCTCACTACTTTCAAGAATGCGAGCACTCAGCATGTCAGGTGTAATTGTTTTATCGTCGCCCGCTAATACAACGAGGCGTTCAACTTCGTTTTGAAGTTCACGCACGTTACCTGGCCAAGTATGATCAAGCATTTTTTCCATACACTTCTTAGAGAAGGTCTTGAGTGGCTGGCCAGCTTCTTCACAACGTTTTTGAATAAAAAAGTCCATCAGTACAGGAATATCTTCCGTACGCTCACGCAAAGATGGAAGAGCTACGTTGATGACGTTAATTCTATAATAAAGATCTTCCCGGAACTCGCCTTTAGCGATCATTTCTTTCAGATTTTTATTGGTAGCACAGACCACTCGTACGTTTACTTTACGAGGTGATGTAGCACCTACAGGCATAAATGTTCCTTCCTGAAGAATACGCAGCAGTTTTACCTGCATCGATGGAGAAGTATCCCCAATTTCATCCAAGAAGAGTGTTCCACCATTGGCCACTTCAAAAAAACCTTTTTTATCTTTAATAGCACCTGTAAAAGCACCCTTTACGTGGCCAAATAGTTCTGAATCAAGAAGGTTATCATTGAAAGCGGAACAGTTTACAGCGATAAAAACTGAATCTTTTCTTGGTGAATTAAAATGGATGGCCTTAGCAACCATCTCTTTACCAGTACCATTTTCACCTTGAATCATGATTGTCGACTCAGAGTTCGCAACTTTTGAGAGGAGGTGATAAACCTGCTGCATACGCTTAGATTTACCAATGATATTGTGGTAACGATATTTATTACCCAATTCCGAATTAAGATCCATAATACGAGATTCTCTTTTCGATATCTCTTCATGAAACGTCCCAACTTCATCTGCCATCGTTCCAATCAAATCTTTCATCTCAGCATAATACTGCCCAGAGAATTTTTTTACTTTCTGAACAGCACCTTTGGCATCGACTTCACTGATTCCACATTCGACCATTTTATGTACAACTTTTGACTGATCTTCTGAAGTGGAAGTTTCCTTAAAGTAAGGGTAAGCAAAGACCGCACCACTAAATTCTCCATCAACAAGAACCTTATGAGCGAAGCCAAAAGTTCCTGGGAAAAATGCATTAAATTCAATGCTTGTTTCAGTTGAAGTTTGAAAGGCTTCAAAAACTTTTTCCACATCCGATTCAAGCCAATCACGGCCAAATGAATGTGACATTTGCAATTTAAAGAATGGTGACTTGAAAGCGTAATCTGATTCCTGAACAAACTGCACACGCCCTTGATGATCAACGTATAAAACGTCTAGGCCGTACCAGTTACCTATAATCTTCTCAAGACTCTTACTTGCATGTAGTTCTTTAATGGATTTCCAATCAATCATGATAATTCTCCTCACATAAATGTCCATTCCATGAACATTAATTTTAAAATCGTCTAACTTATCGGCAGAGTGTCGGATTTCTTGACAGAATATTTGATAGGAGTGAGAAATTTATTTACAACTTTCGGGTACTAATCTGGAGAAGTTCGTCAAAAGTTTGGAAAAACATAGGCTTATTCCATTCCTGAGGACCAATAAATTTACGAAGCGTGGTCTTATCCGATGAAAACACATAGGTTTCTGGAACTCTAGTAGTCCCATATGCCTCACGATGAACATTGTTATTATCAAGCAGCCAATAGACTGAAGCCTTGGCAGGAATTGAAAGTGTCTTTAGGAATTTTTGGATCTTAATCGCTTCATCATTAGCGGCGACTAATAAGAATTTTACATTAGGCTGCCCTTCAAATCGCTTTATTAGTGTTAACAGGTCAGGCAACTCTGCTTCACATGGGGCACACCAAGTCCCCCAATAGTGAACCATTAGAAGGTCCACGCTCTCATTCATATATAGACTAGCAACGCTGAATGGTTTCCCGTCTAGCGTGGTGAACTCAGAAGCGGGCAGCTTGCTTAATATTGCAGTCCCTTGATCCTCAGAAACCAACAACGATTTAAGTGAATTCTTCTGATAAGCAGAATATCCAACTATAGAGATGATAATAAAAATGATGGCAAGTATTCGGTATATCATGGCAAAAAAAAACCTTCCTAGCTGTTATACTAGGAAGGTTTTCGATGTTTGAAAATCTTTTTTGGTCTACTCTACGAAAGCAATGATCGATTCTTTAGCACCATCACCAAGACGGCCTTCAGTAAGTTTCAATATGCGAGTGTAACCACCTGGACGCATTTTGAATTTCGGACCAACAATATCGAATAGAGATTTAACTGCAATCTTATTATTCAATTTCGTGAAAGCTCTACGACGATTTGCAACCGTATCAACTTTAGCAAGCGTGATAAGTTTTTCAATTACTGGCTTAATCGCTTTCGCTTTAGTCTCAGTTGTTTTGATTTTGCCGTGAGCGATAAGATCAATACAAAGACCTTGAACCAAAGTCTTTCTGTGTTGAGGCTTAACACCTAATTTATATTTGTGGCAACTATGTCTCATAAAATTCTCCTAAAGAACGCTTCTTAGTCAGCGTGCTGAACTTGCTTCATAATATTGTCGACTTTCATACCAAGACCAAGACCCATACCAGTTAGTATTTCTTTAATTTCATTCAAAGATTTACGACCGAAGTTCTTAGTTCTAAGCATTTCGCCTTCTGTCTTAGAAACGAGCTCATAAATATATTTAATGTTAGCATTCTGTAAACAGTTTGCTGAACGTACAGACAACTCAAGCTCAGATACTGGCTTAAGAAGGGCTTCGTTTGCAACACCAGGTCCACCAGAAGAAGCTACTTGTTTAACTTCAGCAGGAGCATCTTTGTCTTCGAAGTTAAGAAATACTGAGAGCTGATCACGTAAGATCTTAGCTGAAATAGCTACTGCATCTACTGGATCAATTCCGGCATTCGTCCAAACTTCTAGAGTAAGTTTATCGTAATCAGTTCTCTTACCAACACGACTGTTTGTAACAGTGTAATTTACACGGTGAACTGGAGAAAAAAGAGTATCGATATAGATCCATCCAACGGGAAGATCAAAAGAATCTTTATTATCAAGTGCAGGAACGTAACCTTTACCACGAGCAACTTTTAATTCCATACGGATAGATCCGCCAGAAGAAACGTTTGCGATAACGTGTTCAGGATTAAGAACTTTAACATGAGCATTTTCTTGAATATCTGAAGCTTTTACTGCGCCTTCTGAGTTTTTTTCAAGAATAAGTGTTACTTCTTCTTTATCTGTAATCTTAAAACGGATTTCTTTAAGGTTAAGAATAATTTCTGATACTTCTTCTTTGATGTTGTTGATTGTACCAAATTCATGGTCAACGCCATCAACCTTAACAGCAACAATACCAGCACCCTGAAGAGATGATAGTAAAACTCTTCTTAAAGAGTTACCAAGAGTAAGTCCATAACCGCGCTCAAGTGGCTTGGCAGTGAATTTACCGTAGTTTGTTTTAAGACCTTCAGAATCAACTTCAAGAGCTGCCGGACGAATCATGCCAGCCCAATTTTTATTCATGTATGAATTCATTAAAAACTCCTAATAAAACAGTGCAGGTAAAAAATCAAAAACGCTTATACTCTTCTTCTCTTTGGAGCACGACAGCCGTTGTGAGGCATTGGGCTCATATCAGCTACTGATGTAATTCTCAGACCAGCTGCTAAAAGAGCGCGGATTGCGTTTTCGCGACCAGCACCAGGACCTTTAACCTTAACATCTACTGACATAAGACCACATTCAGCAGCTTTTTTGGCAGCTTCTTGTGATGCTACTTGAGCAGCGAATGGAGTTGATTTTTTAGAACCACGGAAACCTAATCCACCAGCACTTGCCCAAACAACAGCGTTTCCATCAGCATCACTGATAGTAACAATTGTGTTATTGAAAGAAGCGTGGATATGACATACCCCATGACTTAAATTCTTTCTTGATTTTTTCTTAGTAGTCTTACCAGCCCCAGAAGCTTTTGCTTTTGATGCTTGTTCATTTGTTATGGCCATATATCCCTACCTTAAATTATTTCATCGCTTTAATTGATTTTTTTCCTGCAATCGCTACAGCAGGACCCTTACGTGTGCGTGCATTCGTATGCGTGCGCTGACCACGAACAGGAAGACCTTTGCGGTGACGAATTCCACGGTAACAACCAAGGTCCTTAAGACGCTTGATATTGAGAGCAACTTCGCGACGAAGATCCCCTTCTACCGTATGTTCATCGAGAGCAGCACGAATAGCTTGTACTTGCTCTTCAGTGATGTCGTTTGAGTTTGCGTCTAGTTTAATTCCCACTTTCGTAAGAACATCAACAGCAACCTTTGGGCCAACCCCATAGATCGCACGCATTGCAATTTTCATTGCTTTGTTTCTTGGTAAATCTACACCTAATAATCGTGCCATATGTTCCTTCCCCTACTATCCTTGCTTTTGCTTATGCTTAGGATTCACTTTACAAATTACTCGTAAAACACCTTGGCGTTTTACAACTTTACAGTCTTTACAAATTGGTTTTACAGATGATCTTACTTTCATAATTAGCCCTTGCTTCTAAAAGTGATGCGACCTTTATCTAGGTCATATTTACTAATCTCGATCACAACCTTGTCTCCAGGCAGGATCTTGATAAAATTCATTCTCATCTTCCCACTGATATGTGCTAAAACCACATGCCCATTCGGAAGTTTAACTCTAAAACGTGTATTAGGTAAAAGTTCAAGAACTTCCCCTTCCACTTCAATTGTGTCAGTTGACTCAGCCATGCCTTCCTTAAAAAGTAAGTGACCTTATATAAAAATAAAAACTATAAGACAATAATATTAATTCTAAAACGTCACACTTTTGACGAGATCATATTAAAGATCTCATCAGGGAACATTTCAGCATCAACTTTCAACAAACGACCTAGGTCTTGGTAGTACTTTAAGACGGGAGAAACTGTATCTTGAAACACCTGTAGGCGGTTCTTGATTACATCTTCTTTGTCATCGGCCCTCTGTATGAGGTTAGTACTGCCGCACTGGTCGCACGTGCCTGTTATCTTAGGCATTTTTGAAATCAGGTTATATATAGCACCACAATTCCCACATGTCCTACGGTTTGTTAATCTCTCAACAAGCCTGGCCATGTCGATTTCAAAATAAACACTTATTGATGGAGCACCTTTTAGCACTTCCTTGTCTAGGGTCTGAGCCTGCGCAAGGTTGCGGGGATAACCATCAAATATATACTGCGAAGCAGCCAGATCTATATTGCTTTGCAATAATCTAATAACTAGTTCGTCAGATACAAGCTTTCCTTCGTCCATCACCATCTTAACTTCAAGGCCTAGTGCAGATTTTTTTAGAATCTCAGCCCTAAGAAGATCTCCTGTGGAAATATGCTTGAAGCCTTTAACAGCAACAAACTTACTCGCCTGAGTCCCTTTGCCAGAGCCAGGCGCCCCAATAAAGATCAGATGGGGTTTCATCAATTAAAACCTCTTCACACCTGAATATTTGCCTTTAACTTTATAAGCAGTATCCAAACGTTGAGAAATCATGAAACCTTCGGCTTGGGCCATTGTATCTATAGCAACACCAACAAGAATTAAAAGTGAAGTACCGCCAAAGTAAAATGGAACTTTAGCGTAGTTAAACAATATTGCTGGCATTATACAAATCGCAGCAACGTAAATTGCACCAACAAGTGTTAAGCGACTAATTACCTGGTTCAAGAAATTTGCTGTTTGCTCACCTGGACGAATTCCAGGAATAAACCCACCATTCTTTTTCAAAGATTCAGAAACGTCATCAGTTTTAAATTGAATAGTAGAATAGAAGTAAGCAAAGAATATGATCAATGCAATAAAGACAATGTTATATAACATTTTTCCCGGGTAGAACAATTGCTGAATATTTGAAAAATATGATTTAGCAGGACTGCTTTCAGGAATAAATTGAGCAATCGTTGTTGGAAATCCTAAAAGTGCCGAAGCAAAAATCGGAGGCATTACACCTGAAATATTTACCTTAATTGGCAAGTGAGATGACTGCCCACCAAAAACACGATTATTAATAACACGTTTTGCATATTGTACGGGCACTTTTCTGAATGCGCGCTCTACGAAAATGATGAACCAGAAAGAAACAAGTATTATCCCAATAACAATTGCAAGATTTACGATGCTCATTTCACCATTCTGAAGTAATTGGAATGTATCACGGATGCCGCGAGGAATTCCGGCAGCAATACCTGCAAAAATAATCAAAGAAATACCGTTACCAATACCTCTTTCAGTGATTTGCTCACCAAGCCACATTACGAACATAGTACCGGCGGTTAAGCTAATCACGGTAAGAAGTCTGAATCCCATACCTGGATCAATAACAACTGGCAAACCGTTTGGACTTCTAATATTCTCAAGACCTACAGCTAACCCGTAACCTTGAAAGAAACATAAAAGAACAGTTGCGTATCGTGTGTATTGAGAAATTTTCTTGTGACCATCAGGCTCTTTCTGAAGCTCACCCAATGCAGGGATAGAGTAAGAAAGAAGGCTGAAGATAATTGAAGAAGTAATATAAGGCATAATCCCTAGAGCGAGAACAGAGAAGCGCTCTAAAGCTCCGCCACTAAAGGTATTGAAGACGCTGAAAAGTGAACCTTTCATGCCGTCAAAGAAAGAAGATAAAGCTGCGCCATCAACTCCCGGAGTGGGAACCTGAGTAGCAACACGATAAATTCCCAACATTAGAATTGTAAAGAAAACTCGTTTTTTTAATTCTTCGAGCTTTGATACATTTGCGTTCGATGACATCCCTGTTTCCTCTTAAGAATTAAGCATTCTCAACTTTGCCGTTAGCTTTTTTTATCAATTCTAAAGCTTTAGCAGAGAACTTTTCAATGCCTTTAAACGTAAGAGGCTTATTAAAGTCACCTTTTGCCAATATTTTGATTGGAAGAGACTTATTAATACCGCTCAAGAAGCCTTTTTCGATTAGGATCTCGCGCGTTACAACTTCTTTATCAAACTTAGTCGCTAGCTTCTCAAGATTAAGAACAGCGTAAATTACTTTAAATGGAGCATTTGAAAAACCAACTTTAGGAAGACGACGGTAAAGGGGCATTTGTCCACCTTCGAAACCGATACGAACTCCGCCACCGTTACGAGCTTTTTGCCCTTTGTGACCTTTACCAGCTTGAGTACCTTGACCAGAACCCTGACCACGGCCGATACGCTTAGTATTTTTGTTTGTGCCTCTAGGGCTTTTTAATGTCGTTAAAGTTAACATATAAATCCTCTATTATTTAGCAATCTCAAGCCATGTGATCATAGCTTTAATCATTCCGCGAACTGCAGGAGTATTCTCAAGAGTTTTAACAGAATTAATTTTTCTAAGACCTAGACCTTTGATTGTAGCTTTTTGCTTATCAGTACAGCCAATAGCACTTCTTTTAAGTTTAATCGTAATTTGCTTTTTCATATTTACCCTTAAGCTTTTTGAGTTTTAGCCTTCATACGAAGACCTTTAGCGTTTACACCACGAACTGCTGCGATCTCTTCAAGAGAACGTAGGCTTTTCAATGCTTTGAATGTGGCTTTCACAATGTTGTGTGGGTTTGACCCGCGAACAGACTTAGTAAGAACGTTCTTCACCCCAGCAAGTTCAAGAATTGAACGGCAAGCACCAGCCGCCTTAATCCCTGTACCTTCGCCAGCCGGCTTAAGAATTACTTCTCCAGCACCAAAAAGTCCTAATACTTCGTGAGGTATAGTTCCATTCTCAATTGAGACTTTTATCATTTTTTTAGAAGCTTTCATTCCAGCTTTACGAATTGCATCTGGAACTTCTTTGGCTTTACCAAGTCCGTATCCAACTTTACCATTCTTATCACCAACGACGATTAGAGCAGCGAAAGAGAAACGACGTCCACCCTTCACAACTTTAGCTACGCGGTTAACTGCTACAACTCTTTCTTCTAGATCAGGATTGATCCCGTCTTGAACTGGTTTCTTCTCTTGACGAGGAGCTCTCTGAGGACGCTTCCCGCCCTTTTTATCAGATTTACCATCAGTATCAGTTGCAGTGTTTTCGTTGTTATCTTCGCTCATATAGATCCCCTAATTAAATTTGTATGCCGTTTTCGCGGATTGAGTCTGCAAGTGCTTTAATTACACCTGTGTACTGCTTTCCACTTCTATCAAATACGGCCTTACTAAGCTTTTTGCCTTTAAGTGAAACCGCAACTGCGGCGCCAACTTTTTTAGCTCCTTCAGCGTTGCAGGTATCAGCAGCTTTCGTTTTCCCGTATGTCTGAACAGAAAAGAGAGTTACAGATTTAACATCATCAATCGCCTGAACTCTTAAATGTTTGTTTGTTTTAGTAACACACAAACGTGGAGTCTCGGCTGAACCAATAACCTTCTTACGGATCGCTAGTTTGCGACGGTATTCTTTAGCTTTGGCGTCGTTTTTAATTTTTGCAGCATTCTTTCTCATAAATCACCTATTATTTTTTAGCGCCAGTTTTACCGGCTTTTCTGATGATCTTCTCATCACTGTAACGTATTCCCTTACCTTTATAAGGCTCAGGCTCTCTGTATGATCTAACTTGAGCAGCTACGAAACCAACGAGTTCTTTATCACTTCCGTGAATCTCAATTATGTTCTTAACTACTTTAGCTTCAACACCTTTAGGCAACTTGTACTCAATTGGATGCGAGTAACCTAAGTTAAGAGTAAGGGTATTGCCAGCAACTGCGGCTTTATAACCCACTCCATTGAACTCAAGAGACTTAACAAACCCAGTTGTTACACCAGTAACCATGTTACCAAGCAATGTACGTGACATACCCCAAAGAGCTCTCGCCGTTGTGGATTCGTCAGACGGAGTTACATTGATAACTTTATCTGCTTTTACTATTTTAACTTCTTTACGGAAAGTGTATGAAAGTTGGCCTTTTGGACCTTTAACTTCAACTGTTGAACCGTCAATTTTCACTTCAACTTTATCCGGAATGCCTATTGGCGCTTTACCGATACGTGACATATATGTCTCCCGATTACCAAATGTTACAAAGAATTTCGCCACCAAGTTTCAGAGAGGCTGCTTTGCGAGAAGAAATAATTCCCGCAGAAGTAGACACGATTGAAACACCAAGTCCGCTTAGAACTCGAGGCATTTCTGTGTAACCCTTATAAACTCTCAAACCAGGAGAAGAAATACGTTTAATACCAACTATTGCACCCTCTTTAAGACCAATTCTGATCGTAATTTCAGAAGGTGACTTTGCAGCAATTTTGAAAGACTTGATATAGCCTTCTTCTTTAAGAATGCGGCAAATGTTTGCTTTAATTTTACTAGCAGGAACGTCACACTTATCAAGGCCAGCCTTATTAGCGTTACGAATTCTTGTTAGCATATCTGCGATAGGATCTGTCATCATAATATTATTCTCCTTACCAGCTAGCTTTAGTCACACCAGGGATGAGACCATTGTTCGCAAGTTCACGAAACTTGTTACGGCATAATTTAAAATCACGATAGACTGCACGAGGTCTACCAGTTAGTTCGCAACGGTTACGAACACGGTTAGGATTTCCGTTACGAGGAATCTTCTGTAGTTTCGCACGAGCTGCGTCTCTTTCATCATCTGAAAGTTTCATATCCACAGATTTCTTTCTAAGTAAAGCAGCTTTAGGGCCGAATTTCTTAGCAAGCTTTTCTCTTCTTTTATTTTTAATGACTGCGCTTAAACGTGCCATAAAACCTCTTATTTCTCTCTGAAAGGCATGCCAAACTGCTTAAGCAATTCGCGACCTTCATCATTATTAGTTGCTGTTGTTACAAAACTTATTCCCATACCGCGGATCTTATCGATTTTATCGTAGTCGATCTCTGGAAAAATGATTTGCTCTTTAAGTCCCATTGTATAGTTACCTTTTCCGTCAAACCCTTTAGGTGAAAGACCACGAAAGTCTTTAACGCGTGGGAGAGAAAGATTGATCAAGCGATCAAGGAACTCATACATTTTAGAACCACGTAAAGTTACGAAAGCACCAATTGCTTGGCCTTCACGTAGCTTAAACGAAGCGATAGATTTTTTAGCTTTAGCCGTAACTGGCTTTTGGCCTGTAACTGCAGCTAATTCAGCTGTAATGCTATCTACAATTTTACCGTTAGTTACAGCATCACGAGTAACGCTGTTAACGATAATTTTTTCTAACTTAGGAATCTGGTTGATGTTTCCGTATTTAAACTTCTCCATCATCTTTTTTTTAATCTCAGTTTCATACTGAGCTTTTAAACGTGCCATATATGTAACCTCAAATTACTTAATTTCTGTTTTGCTCTTAGTTGCAACTCTTACGTTTTTGCCAGCTACTTTTTTAATAGAAACTCTAGTTGGTTTACCTGATTTAGGATCCAATAGAGCAACATTACTGATATGGATGGCTTTTTCCAAATCCACGATACCGCCCTGCTGGTTAGCCTGGTTAGGTTTCATCGCTTTTTTAACAACATTTACACCTTCAACGACAACTCGATTCGTTTTAAGGTTGATTGACTTGATCTTTCCGTTCTTGCCTTTATCTTTTCCGGCAAGGACTTGAACAGAGTCGTTCACTTTCAGCTTTTGCATAGTCCCCTCTTTTTACACGCTGATTAAAGTACTTCGTGAGCGAGTGAACAAATCTTCGAAAAGTTTTTGTTTCTTAACTCTCTCGCTACTGGCCCAAATATACGTGTACCTACTGGTTCATTATTTGCTGCAATAATGACCACGCTGTTTGTATCAAAATTAATATATGAACCATCATCGCGTCTTACTGGATAAACAGTACGAACGATAACAGCTTTTTTAACGTCACCTTTTTTTACTTTACCGCCAGAAATTGCTTGCTGTACGGCTACGACTATAACGTCACCGACATTCGCACTCATATGCTTTGAACCACCCAGTACTTTAATACACTGAACTGTTTTGGCGCCTGAGTTATCTGCTACATCTAGAATCGATTGCTGCTGAATCATAAATTACTCCACTACTTAACTATAGAAACAAGTTCCCATCTCTTTAACTTAGAGTGAGGCTTTGATTCAATGATTGTTACAAGGTTACCAGTTGAAGCTAATTCTTTCTCATCATGACAATGATACTTTTTAGAAGTAGTTACAAATTTGTTGTACTTAGGGTGCATAGTCTTACGATCAACTTTAACGACGATAGTCTTTGAAGTTTTGTCGCTTACTACTTCTCCAGTAAGTGTTCTTTTAAATGATGTGCTCATATTTTACCCTATTTCTTTTTAGCGTTCTTAAGAGTTAAGAGACGGGCTATGTCTTTCTTAAGTGCTTTCACAGCATGAGGCTTATCAGTCCCAGTTGTGAATTTAGTAAACTTCTTTGTAAAGAGTTCACCCTTAAGAGAAGATACCTTCTCTGAAATTTCTTTTACGCTTAGCTTTGAAAATTCGCTGCTTTTTAACATAACTACCTCTGATTATCCAGTTTTACTTTTTAGCTGCTGGTTTAGCTGCCGGCTTCGCTGCTGCTGGTTTAGCTGCTGCTTTAGGAGCTTCTACTTTTGCTTCTTCTTTCACTGCCTTAGGAGCAGTAGTATGGGCAGACTTCGAAATTACACCAGATGCTGCATCCAACTCTGCCTTAGATACAATTTTTGTTCTAACTGGGAGTTTATATTTTGCCAATCTTAGTGCAGCGTCTGCAGTAGCTTTATCAACTCCACCGATTTCAAAAAGAATTCGGCCCGGCTTAATAACAGCAACCCATTCCTCAGGAGATCCCTTTCCTTTACCCATACGAACTTCGGCTGGCTTCTTAGAAAGTGACTTATCTGGGAATATTTTTATCCACATCTGACCACCACGTTTTGTTTCACGTGATATAGCAATACGAGCAGCTTCGATCTGACGATTTGTTATAAATCCACAAGTCAAAGCTTGAAGACCGAACTCACCGAAAGTCAACGTGTTACCTGTATGTGCAGCTCCGGTCATACGACCTTTCTGCATCTTTCTATGTTTTACTCTCTTAGGACTTAACATATTGTTACCTCTAACTATAAATAATTACTATTTGTAAATCTCGCCTTTATAAACCCAAACCTTAACACCGATAATTCCGTATGTAGTTTTGGCTTGAGCAGAGTTGTAATCAATATCTGCACGAAGTGTATGAAGAGGAACTTTCTTCTCAGCATAACCTTCTGTACGAGCGATTTCAGCTCCACCAAGACGGCCCGAACATTTAATTTTGATACCTTTAACACCAGAACGGAATGCAGAGGTCATTACTTTTTTCATAGCACGACGGAATGCAACTCGTTTTTCAAGCTGTTGAGCAATGTTTTCAGCAATCAATTTAGCTTCAGAATCTGGACGTTTTACTTCAGCAATATTGAAAAACAAAGGACAGTTTGTAATTTTTTTAAGGTCATTACGTATTTTTTCAATACCAGTACCTTTTTTGCCAATTGCTACGCCTGGCTTAGCCGAGTAAACAGTAACTTTTACTTGGTCAGCAGTACGAGTAATTTCAGTTTTTGCAATCGCGGCCTGAGCAAGCTCAGTATCAACATAATTACGGATCGCAAGATCTTGTTGCAAAATTGTTGCGTAGTTGTTTTTAACGTACCAGTTAGAGTGCCAAGTCTTGATATAACCTAGTCTAAATCCGTACGGGTTAACTTTTTGTCCCATTAGTCTATTCCTTGATTAAGCTTCTTTAAGCGAAAGTGTTACGTAACTTGATTTTTTCTGGATCTGATAAGCACGACCCTGAGCTCTTGGCATAATACGCTTAAGAGTAGGACCTTCATCAACTTTGATAATATCAATTATGAGATTATCTAAGTCGTACTTCTTAGATTCAGCAGCAATCGCAAGACCACTGTTAATTAATTTAGTTACGATGATTGCTGTTTCTTTCTTTTCGCAGAAGCGAAGAATTTTTAAAGCTTCTTCAACTTTTTTTCTACGAACTAAATTACACACCTGTCTTACTTTACGAGCTGATGTGCCAACATTGTTATTTTTTACTGTTATCATAAATTACCTCTTACTTATCGCCGCCGGCTTTTTTATCGCCAGCAGAGTGACCGTTAAAGGTACGAGTGATGGAGAATTCTCCAAACTTGTGCCCAACCATGTTATCAGTCACATAAACTGGAATAAATTTCTTTCCGTTATGAACGGCGAAAGTTAAACCAATAAAATCTGGTGTAATCGTAGAACGACGTGACCAAGTTTTAATGACTGTGTTGCCTTTTGTATTCTTCTTAGCTTCTGTAGCTTTTTTGTACAGATAAGCGTCAACAAAAGGACCTTTTTTTACTGAACGAGCCATATATTACCTCTTACTTTCTTCTCTTAACGATGAACTGGTTTGTTCTCTTATTCTTTCTCGTCTTAAATCCACGAGTCTGAAGACCCCATGGAGTAACTGGGTGACGACCACCAGAAGTACGACCCTCACCACCACCGTGCGGGTGATCTACTGGGTTCATTACCACACCACGTACAGTTGGACGAATACCGCGATGACGGTTTGTTCCAGCTTTACCAGTGTTAGCAAGTTCGTGCTCGATCTTACCAACTTGACCAATAGTTGCTCTGCAATCCGATTTAACTTTTCTCACTTCCCCTGAAGGAAGACGAAGAAGAGCGTATTCACCCTCTTTGGCCATAAGCTGAGCGTATGATCCTGCAGAACGAGCCATTTGGCCGCCGCGCTTAGGATTCAACTCAACGTTATGTACTAAAGTACCAACAGGTATATCTTTTATTAGTTTTGAATTTCCGGCTTTGATATCCGCTGAATCTGAAGAGATAACAACGTCGCCAACTTTAAGACCAACCGGAGCAATGATGTATGTTTTTACGCCATCAGCGTAAATAACTAGAGCAATGTTACATGTTCTATTTGGGTCATGCTCAATTGACTTAACTGTTGCAGGTATATCAAGTTTTGCACGCTTGAAATCGATGATACGATATTTTTGCTTAACTCCGCCACCGTGGTGACGAACAGTGATTCGTCCAGTGGAGTTACGTCCAGCATTTTTCTTAAGGGGAGCCAAGAGACTTTTCTCTGGAGCCACGCCTTTAGTTACATCACCTGTTACAACAACCTTCTCACGTTGAGATGGTGTTATGGGTCTGAATTTTTTTAATGTAGCCATAATATTATACCTTAAATGCCTTTGAAGAATTCAATCTTCTGGCCGTCTTGGAGTTGAACATAAGCTTTCTTAGACTTTGCAGTCTTCTTAAAGCCTTTACCTGCACGCTTAGTCTTCCCAGGGAGAACTGAAGTTCGTACGCTTAGAACTTTTACATCAAAAAACTTTTCAACAGCTGTTTTGATATGGTTCTTGTTCGCCTTAATATCAACTACAAATGCGTAGCGATTATAAGCTTCCGTCTCTTTAGACGTTTTTTCAGTTAATAATGGTTTAACAAGTACGTTTTCTAAACCTAACATCTTACACCAGCCTGCTAATTAATTTTTCGAATGCAGCTTTTTCAATGACTAGGTTTTCGAATTTGATTGCTTCGTAAACACTAAAACCATCTACTGGAGCGTATTTAGCTCTTTCTAAGTTACCAACAGAATTAGAAACTTTTTCATTAAGTTCTGCAGTGATTACAAGCGCTGGAAGCAGCTTTCTTGAATCAAGTGCCTTGAACATGTCTTTTGTTTTTCCTGTTGATTCAATTTTCTCAACGATGTGAAGTTTTCCTGCTTGAAATTTATCAGCAAGAACAGAAGTGATTGCATTAAGCATCATCTTCTTATTCACTTTCTGAGTATAATCACGAGGAACCGGTCCAAAACAAGTTCCGCCTCCTGGCATTAAAGGAGAACGAGTAGAACCCTGACGAGCGTTACCAGTTCCTTTTTGCTTGAATGGCTTTTTACCACCACCAGAAACAAAAGCTTTAGTCTTAGTCATGGCAGTACCTTGACGACGACCGGCCAAAGTAGCTTTCACTATTTGGTGAACTACTGTTCCATTGATTTGTTCTGCAGAAAGATCAATGTTGGCTTTTAGTGAGCCAGATTTTTCAAATTTTGCATTTAATAAAGATATTTCAGTCATATTGTACCTTACGCTTTCTTAACAGATTTCATGAT
>JBILYY010000079.1:0-14710 GCA_044377495.1 Bacteriovoracaceae bacterium
CTTTGACGGAGTTAATACCCAATCGACTTGCAAGAGGTACATAAATATCAAGTGTTTCTTGGGCTTTACCCATCTGCTTTTCTTTAGAAACATATTGCAGGGTACGCATGTTATGCATCCGATCCGCTAGCTTAACAATAATAACCCGAAGATCCTGCGCCATAGCGACAACCATCTTACGAAAGTTTTCGGCTTGAGACTCTTCTTTGGTTTTAAATTTTATTTTTGAAATTTTGGTACAACCAACAACAATCTGTGCAACGTTCTGGCCAAATAATTTACTAATTTCTTCTGGAGAGACATCACAATCTTCAACCGTATCATGTAGAAGTCCGGCCATAATGGAATCAAGGTCCATCTTAAGTTTAATCAGAGTCGCTGCCACATTTAGTGGATGAATAATATAAGGCTCGCCCGATGAGCGCTTGTGATTGACATGCATTTTCTCGGCAAAGTCATAACACTTGCGAAGAATTGAGAGGTCTGTGTCTGGTAGTAACACTTCTGCGCGATTAACAAGTTCGTTAATGGTAAGATTGGCCTCGTGTGAAAAATCTATTCTTTCAGCAAACATTTATTTTAGAATCCTTTCAACAGCTTCTTTCAAACTAGTATATGCCTTGTTCACATCATCATTTAAAATGAGGTAATCAAAATCTTTTTTTCGCTCAAGCTCTCGCTTCGCATTTTTAATTCTCTCAGTAATTACATGGTCTGGATCGGTTCCACGAACTCGCAATCTTTTTTCCAGCTCTTCAATAGAAGGTGGTTCAATGAAAATTACGTGGGCTTCATTGCCATAGATTTTTTTCATGGCATCAGACCCCTGAACATCCAGGTCAAACAACATTTTGTGACCGTAGTGAAGGCCCTGGTCGACAAATATTTTTGAGGTCCCATAATAATTTGAATGAACTTTTGCCCATTCAATAAACTGATTATCTTGAATTTGTTTTTCGAATTCTTCTTTAGGAATGAAATGATAATCTTTACCATTCGTCTCACCGACCCTAATAGGACGAGTAGTGCATGAGACGGACCACTCCAGTTCAGGATGATCATCCTTCAAACGATTTATCAAAGTCGATTTTCCTGTGCCCGAGGGAGCACAGATTACGATCATCTTTCCGGGCATGTTATTCCAAGTTAAGGGCCTGTTCTCTTATTTTCTCTAATTGTACTTTCATCTCAACTACATTCGATGAAATATCTGGATGGGCAGATTTTGATCCCATAGTGTTAGTCTCTCGGCCAAGCTCCTGGAGAAGGAAATCAATTTGACGACCTATTTCCCCACTGGAGTTAAGCACTGCCTTGAGTTTTCCCAAGTGAATCTTTGCCCGTGTAATCTCCTCTTCTACTTCAAGCTTCTCAAGGTAGTAAACCACTTCCTGAAGAAAGCGTGACTCATCAATCTTGAAGTCTTTGAGTTTTTCGGCCATTTTCTGAGTCAATTTATCCTTGATCATATCAGGATAGAGATTCTTCAATTTCTCAACTTCAGCTAAACAGACTTCATATACCCCAAGGTGCTCTAGTAACTTCGATACAAGTTTCTCACCTTCAGCACTACGAGAGGACTTCAAAGCCGCGATCGCTAGTTCAAAAGATTTTTTTGCGAGGACAGAAATTTCATCATCTCGGTCATTACCATCTTCACGATAAAAATCACTTCTTAAAAACTCCACAGGTGAAACTTGGAAGCTGATTTTTTTCTCATCGAATATAGGCTTCATGAGATCTAGAAATGCTGACACTTTTTTAGGATCAACTTGAAACTCCACGTTCGCTTTTTCATTTTTTTTATAGCTGACACTAATGTCAAAACTTCCCCGTTTAAATTCGTTTTCAACTTTAGAACGAAGTTCGATTTCTATAGGATTAAACAAGGAGCTCATTCTGAATTTAAAGTCTTTAAAACGATTATTTACAGATTTAATTTCTGTAGTCAGGGTATAGCCAACTCCCGCCGCTTCCCCTTTTCCAAAACCAGTCATTGAATATACAGACATAATTAACCTTTATTTTCTTCTTGGTTATCAAGAACCAGGGTTGTATTTCCCATTTCTCGAAACTTTTCAAATCTCATTTGCATCATTAAATCCAGATCCAAACTGGCAAGTGAAGCAAGATTTTGAGTAATGTAATCTTTCACTTTTTGGATGGCCTGTTCAGGGTGACGATGGGCCCCACCAGCAGGCTCTTTAATTATTCCATCAATCACTTTTAGTTCTAAAGCTTTGTTTGGTGAAAGCTGAAGTGAGTTTGCAGCAGTCTCTGCCATTTTAGGATCTGACCAAAGGATTGAAGCACAAGATTCAGGTGAAATAACTGAATAGATAGAATATTCCATCATGAAAACTTTGTCTGCAATTGCAATACCTAAAGCTCCGCCAGATCCACCTTCACCAATGATGATTGAAACAATGGGGGATTTAATATTGAACATCTCTTCCAAGTTTTGAGCGATAGCAAGCGCCTGCCCGCGTTCTTCAGCGCCAATACCTGGATAGGCTCCAGGGGTATCAACAAATGTCACCACCGGAATTTGAAATTGAGAAGCAAGGTTCATAATCCTTAGGGCCTTTCGGTAACCTTCAGGATTTGCCATACCAAAATTTCTTTTGATCTTGTCCTGAGTTTTGCGACCTTTTTCAATTCCAATGACGGCAACTTTTCTTCCGTCGATAAATCCAAAGCCAGTGATCATTGACGGGTCATCCGAAAA
Organism: Bacteriovoracaceae bacterium; assembly: GCA_044377495.1. Lineage (GTDB taxonomy): Bacteria > Bdellovibrionota > Bacteriovoracia > Bacteriovoracales > Bacteriovoracaceae > Peredibacter. The sequence continues at coordinate 2,729 of JBILYY010000079.1, forward strand.
TCGACGATCGCCATGTACTTCATGAAAATCAGTCACAATTTTATCGATGTAATCAATTGTATGCGGACGTTGTGGATGACGTGAAAGCTGAGTTCTTTCCCAAGGTGTGAGCTTAGTATAAATATCCTCAAGCATCCGATTCACTTTGCCTTGAAGGGCCTCAATCTCATGTGAGATATCAATATTCGGTGAATGAGATGCTTCTCTCAAAACACGAATTTGGTTTTCTAATTCTGAAACTGGTTTTTCAAAATCTAAGGTAAAATCCATCATTAACCCCTTATAAAGGTCTAAAATTTCAAGTCTTTGGATAGAGATTAAATTACCTTGGATGAGAGGAAATTGCACGAATTTCCTCTATAAGAAGGAGCTAAGTGACTGGTTTTATTCCCAACCTTGAACACGTCCTGATTCAAAATAGAGATACTTCGTTGCGCCATTGACACTATAAAGCCATCTTTCGTTCTCAAATGATGGATTTCCGGCAACCTCTATACTATTAGGTTCACCCCAATTGTTCATAACATCTGACTTAGACATACCGGTAACGGCATGACTTTTCCTAAGACCAAAAATTTCTTCACGGGGTCTGGTTTGCTGTTTTTCATCTCTTAAAAATCCACGCGAGGCGAGATAATCTTTGCGCTCATAATGAGAAAGTTTCAGAAAATAAATTCGCTCAGAAGTTGTTGCAAAACGAGATTTGAATTTATTATAAAAATCAAAATCTGTTTCTGATTGCTTCCCTTCCAGGATTTTTAGCTCCTGATTAAGAGATCTTCGGCTTCTGTCGTCCTGTTGATCGCTGATCGAAGCTGGGGTCCTACGCTTTCTTTCTGTATTAGTTTCCCAGTCTTTTCCACTATCACCTGATACAACGGGAAAATCTTCTCTTGGATGAAAAAATGAAGAATCATCATGTTCCATTTCAGACAGATAATCTCTGTGAGTCATAAGTCCACAGCTGGCACTACTTATGAGCAGACCAAATAGTGTGAGGGTTTTATAAGCTTTCATCATTAAATCCTTATTAAATTACAATTACCTCGTCGGACGTTAACCTCATCTATTTGATATCCCGACTAAGCCCTAGGAAGATGTTGCCTATGTCTGACTAATACACTCTTTATTTAGTAATTTCCCAAGAATGCCGAATAGGAAAGTAATGGGTATGTTAGAAAAACTTGAAACCTTTATTAACAATTTATTGATCCGCATTGGGGATCAATTCATGCGCGTGCTTATGAAGCTTATTTCTCCTAAGTTTCGCGAGTTCATACAAAAAATCAGGAGCTGGATTGTTCAGGCAATTGCTTGGTCTAAAAGTCTTCCCTCATTAGTGAAAAAAAATGGTCCGGTCCTATTCGCCAAAATAAAGTCGTATTTTTTAAGCTTTAAATATAAAGAAAAGTTTCAACAAACATATGTCGCAGCGATCTCACAATATAAAAAAAATCAGTCTGGAGCAAAAATATCAGGGCTCAGAACTGCGCTTTTAACCCCATTTCTTTTGATGGGTCAGTGGTTAAAAGGTTTAAGCGCTCCTCAAGCGGTTCTACTTCTCACCTTTACATCTGTTTCCGTATTAGCTGGTATTAATATGGTTTTTACGAGTCATCGATTAATTGATGAGCATATGAAAGAAACTAGATCTCCTGCAAGCGTTGAAGATGAAATCCTATATGACAGACCTGATTATTATAAAGAACAGTCAAGGCATTTGGAGATCTCTGGTCTTAGGCTTCCTGTTTATGTCGCAAACGTAAATGAGCTAAGGACTATCGATATTGATTTCTCAGCTACAATGACCAATCGCTTAAGTCGCATGACTTTGGAGAAGCTCGAATTTCAGTTGCGCGACCACCTTGTCTTAAATGTTGAACCAATGTTGGCATCTTTTCCTCTCGAAGAAGAAGGTAAAATCATCATTCGAGAGAAACTTACAGTTGAAATAAAAAGATTCATGCAAAGTCGTCAGATTGAAGGCGATGTTAAAGAGATTAAGCTTATTTATATTTTGGCCAATTAATCTTTCAAAACTAAAGCACGTACTGTTTTTTCGTTAACATGCAGCTTTCTGGCCGCCATAGCGATATTTCCCTCGCATAAACTTAAGGCCCGTTTTATATAATTACTCTTGATGCTATCCATGGATACAATTTCTTTGTCGTCTTCCAAGCTCATCAGATCTGAACTTTGTAGCAATAACTCTTCGTCAAAATGATCAAAGTCTAATTTATGCGATCGAGATAATATTTTCTTCTTTTCAAGATGACCCAATAACTGACGTAAGTTCCCTGGCCAGGCAAGGGTTTGATAAAAGTCTAAAAGATTTTTTGATAAGATGACGCCATTTTTGACAGCAAAAAGCTGACAGAATTCTCTAATTCGTTGTACATCGTTTCGTAAACTAAGAAGTTCGACACTATGACCAGACTTGAGTCGATAAAATAAATCCTTACGAAAAGACCCCAATTCTACCAATGCCTCCAGAGGGCGGCCGGATGCAAAGATTAATCTCGTTCGAATCATCTCTTCTTTTGTGTCACCAACCCTTCTAAATTTCTTATTGTCGATAAATGTAAGGAGTTTTGTTTGCAGATCCAGAGGCAGAGAATCTATCTCATCAAGAAAAAGAGTTCCGTTTTCTGCCATTTGAAACGCCCCTCTTTTGTCTGTAACAGCACCAGTAAAAGATCCTTTTTTATGGCCAAATAATTCAGATTCAATTAAGTGCGGATTAAAAGATGAAAGATTGATGGCAACAAATTGTCCCAGTCTCCCACTCTTTTCGTGAATTTTACCTGCAAGATGACTCTTCCCTGTACCTGTTTCACCAGTGATAAGAATTTTTAACTCCGAATGAATTAGATTTTGCTCCATGAGAAGTGGATGTTCAGACTGGCGATCAGTAAGTTCTTTAAGGTCAAATGGAGTAAAATTAATCTTATTATCATCTATATAAAGACGGTCTTCTCTCTCAACATAAGCTTCCCTGGCGGCCAAACCATTTAACCAAAAGGGACGCCCCTTGAGTGTTTTAAGAACGAACCGACCTTCATGATGACTTGTTTTCTCGATTTCGAGTCTATAATGAAATTGCTCTGCTTCACTTTTAGGTAATTCAATATAACTCATGGATAAATCTAGTGGCCGATAATGGGATGAAATAAGATCTATCTTTTGACTCTTAAGGGTAAAAGCTTTCTTCCTTCCTTGAAACGGAAAGATACTACAGCTATCCCCTATTCTAACACCTGCGGCATATAACTGTTCTTCCATTAATTTACGTTGGTACATTTGAAATTCCTTTATTTTGAAAGACGCTTTCCACTCATATCTGCTATACTGGCAGCAATTGGAAAGATTGAAGTAGGGTGATTGATATGAATATTCAAAAAGGAAACTGTGAGTTTTTGCTAGGGATCGATACTATCGACCAGCTTACTTCTTGGCTTAATGAACATCATTTCATAAATGGAGTAGCTTTCATTGGACGATCCAATGTTGGAAAATCTTCGCTCATTAATTCTCTTTTTGGTAAGAGCACCGCCAGAGTTTCCAAAACTCCTGGTCGCACTAGACAAGTAAATATATTCAGGTTTGTAGTCGTAAATCGTGAAGCAAAAACCGAAGACAGCTTTTACCTGTTTGACGTTCCCGGATATGGACATGCAGAAGTATCAAAAGAGATGGCACTCAATTGGCAAAATCTTTTAGATACATTCTTTCAGCTTTGTAATGAAAAAATTTTACTTCTTAATATACAAGATGCTCGTCACCCTCTGCAAGAACCGGACATCGTTTTTCAGAACTACATAAAAAGCTTTAAACTTGAAACCTACGTTATTTTCAACAAAGTTGATAAACTTAAAACTCAAAGCGAAAGAAGCCGTTTAAAAAATCTTATGCCCGAAATTTATAGTAGCTTTAAGTGGGTTAAACAAATCCATTTTGTGTCTGCGGAAAAAGGCGATGGACTCTTGGCGGTAGAGCAATCAATTGTAACTTATGTGATGCGCCAGATAGAAACCTGATCTTTTTTGTCTTTCAAAAACCAAATTTTCATCCTAGAGCTATTTCGTGTCCCGAGTTAACATAGCTATATGATAAATGAAGCTCATCATTGGTTTTTAAGCCCTGAGGACGATCAAAAGATTACAGAAGTGTTTAAAGAGCTTCGCATGCGTTACAAGGACTACAAGGATCCCTGGGGATTCAATTTAGATCTTTGTGAAAGTACTCTTCGCAAACTCATTCCCCTCTATCGATCATATTTCAAGGTTAGAGTTTTTGGACAAGAGAACGTAGAAAATAAACCCTACCTCGTTGTAGCAAATCATACAGGACAAATTCCACTGGATGGAATGCTTATAACTGTTGCGTTCGCATTTGATATTTCTCCTCCCCGAATGTTAAGAGGTATGGTTGAGAGATTTCTTGCCCAAATGCCATTTCTGGGTGATCTAACTGCTCAGACAGGCGCAATACTTGGAGACAGAGGTAACTGCGAGTACTTAATTGATCACGGAGAATCTATTTTAATTTTTCCTGAGGGAGTCAAAGGTATTTCTAAAAATACTCCTGACTACTACAAGCTTAGGCCTTTCTCACAGGGCTTTTATCGTATCGCCCTCCAAAAGAAGACACCCATTCTCCCTATTTGTGTCATTGGTGCTGAAGAAATGTTTCCATTTGTGTTTCACGCGAAGAAACTGGCCACTATGCTAAAAATGCCTTCGCTTCCTTTATCTGCAAACCTTATTCCACTTCCATCACCTATTGATATTTATATTGGAAAAGAAATTACTATCCCTGAACACATGAGTTTGGAATCTACAGATAAAGAGATAAAAGAAAACGTTTACCATATTGAAAATACAATTAAACATATGATCGTTCACGGGCTTGCAAATCGACGACCATTTTTTGATTTCATCCGAAAGCCCGTTTCTAAATATTTAATTCGTGAATTTCGTACAAAAAAGAAAATATGAGCTCAAAACATAAAATCCTCATCATTGGTATAGCTGGTGGTCTGGCACAAATGACTGCAAGACTTATTCTTACCGAGAATCCGGATTGGGAAATAATTGGAATTGATTCACGAAACATTTCAAATGTTCCGCCTCTTAAGGGCCTTACTTCGATTGAACTTAAATATTCACGTGGTAACTTCGAAAATCTATTTCGTTCCCATGAATTTCAAACTGTTTATCACTTAGGAAGAATAAGTCATTCTTCAAATACCCATAACGTTCTTGCCAAAAGAATTGAACTCTCAGTCATGGGAACTAATCGAATCTTAGAATTATGTGAAAGATCTGGTGTGAGTAAAGTGATTATACTTTCTACATTTCATGTATATGGCGCTCTTCCAGATAACTCCATTTTCTTAACTGAAGATGCTCCATTGCGAGCAAGTTTAAGACATCCGGAATTGAGAGATGTAGTAGAAATGGATCAAATCTGCACTAACTGGATGTGGAAAAACCAGAATAGCATTTCAACAATTGTTTTACGCCCGTGTAACATTATCGGGACACAAATTCATAATGCGATGACAAGATTTCTTGCTGGCCCAGTTGCTTTAAGTCCTATTGACTACAATCCTTTTTTTCAATTTATCCATGAATTTGATATGGCCCAAGTTCTCTACAAAGTTCTTCAAGATGTCCCTACCGGTACATACAATGTCTCAGGAAATGACTTTATTGCGCTTAGAGAAGCCCTTCAAGTCATAGGCACCAAAGGAATTCCATTTCCCATGGTTCTCGCGGGAGGACTTAATAGTGCTTTAAAAAAACTGAATATCGATGTTCCAGAATATCTTTTGGATTATCTTAAATTTTCCTGTTTGATTTCAAATCACGAACTCAAAAAGCACTTGGGACCTAATTTCCTAAGATTCTCGATTAAGGAAGCCTTGGAAATGATTAAATTAAGGTAGTTTTCTCTTAGGCCAAGGGTCTGGAATTAATCGCAATGAATAAAGTTCACTACAGATAATCTTCATTTTTCATTCTTATCACTTTCGAGTATAACCACCTGAATTAATGAGAGGTCTTTTATGAACTGGATCAATAGAGATAATGAAAAGTTTGATGCTTCAAGAAAGAGTACTTTTACACATTCCCTTCAAAATCACCCCCTGATGCAATTGGATGAGTTAACAAAACTTGCTCTTAGGCATCCAACAGTAAAATATCACAGCGCAAATATTCCGAGGACACAGTCTCTTGAGACCGTTGTTAAGGAAGCTCCCAGTAATATGAGCCTTGAAGATGCTTTAAAGAACATCGAAACTTCTGGGACATTTATCTTTATTCAAAACATTCAAAATGATCCGATCTACGGAAAACTCGTAAATGATATCCTGGACGAAGCTGAAGTGGGCGTTCACAAAACCCACCACAATTTGAGAAAGCGACAAGGATGGATCTTTATAACCTCACCTGGGGGAACCACTCCTTACCACCGAGACCAGGAAAGTGCGCACTACTTTCACATTAAAGGTAAGAAAACTTTTTGGCTTTGGCGCGTGAGTGATAGAAAGGTTGTAACACAGGAAGAAAATGAATTTTTTCACGGGGTTTATGGTCTAAGTAAAACTAAATACCAAGAAGCCTTTATGGAGAACGCTTTTGAATTTCACATTCAACCCGGTGACGGAGTTTTTTTCCCTTACACAGCTCCTCACATGGTCCAGAATGGTAATGAAGAATTTTCTATTTCATTTTCTGTTACCCATATGACCGATGAAGATTTTGCGATACGCAGGGTTTATAAAATTAATCAGCTTTTAAGAAAGCTTAGAATTGCTCCGAGAGACCAAGGTGAATCAAGGGTCGTCGATAGTTTAAAACTGGCACTGCACTGGGTTCTACGGACAACACTATCCCCGTTTGCAAAAAATTGGCAAAACGCTTAACTTTACGCACAGCGCTCGTTTGACACCAACCCCTTGAATCATTAGAATCGAAACTCGTCGTATTGCCCGGGTGATGAAATGGTAGACATAGGAGATTCAAAATCTCCCGACTAATAATCGTGGGGGTTCGAGTCCCTTCCCGGGCACCATTCTTTAAAACAGCTTCAAAGAAATTAACCTTTTTATTTTTGGATAGACAATATTGTCCCAGAAAAGAGTCTCGCATCAAGATGGTACTGGTGATAATCGTAAAGTGCTGTCCATCTTCTAGTGTCTACATCTGCGACGTCCTGCTCACGCATATTAACCAAAAATAAATCTGATGCACCTTGCGCCCAACGGCTTTTTTCTGCAACGGCCATCTTATTTGTTCCGTCAAACTCCTTGCTCGTGACTTCCCATCGCAATTTTGAATCTGCACTTGCCTTGCTAAAGAAACTTAACTGTTGAAACAATTCAGCCTCAAGATATTGCTCATTTTTTTCCATTGCTTTTAATTTGTAGTTATATGCAACTGATTTACCTTCAGCTTTATTGTTTTCAAGTGGAAAATCAAATTTGACTCCAACTTGAAGACTTTCTGGATCATAAGCTGCATTAGCAGATAGTTCCTTGGCGCCTAAAAGCTCAAGATTTAAACCGGGAAGTTTAGATTGGTCAAAAAATGCAACCTCAAGATGTATTTTCTCTATTTCCATTTTTAATATTTTCAACTGAGGATTCTGAGAAATGTCCGATGATAAATCAAGATGTTCCTCCTTCTGAAGAATAAATTCAGGGTTAGACTCTATAGGAATGAAAACGGGACCACCTGTTTCATCTCTTACATAAATGGCCAACTCGGCACGGATTTTATTTAGTTCAATTTCATTTTTAATGAGCTCACCGCTACGTTTATCAATGGCCCTTTGATTATCTACTACTTTAAATCTTTCAATATCGCCTGCTTTGAACTTTTTCTCAATCATCTGTTGTCGAGTTTTAGCTAGTTCTAAAATATTCTTATTAATTTTTAGTTTTTGTGTTTCTAAAATCCATTTGTAATAAAGGGTCAGAGCTTTATGAAGATAAGTCATTTTTTTTAGTTCTAATTGCAAATCGGCTTGATCTTTTTCTATCTTTTTAAGCTTCATATTAGTTCTAAATTCGTCAGTCTTGAAATTTCTTAAGATCGGAACTGAGAGTCCTGCAAAAATCTCCCCAGCAGTGGAAGTATCATATTTGCCATCGTAAGCAGGATAATTGCCAGAGCCTTGTCTATGACCGGCCACGAGGCTAGTTCCACCCCAAGTCGTTTGGCGTTCTAGCGTCGTTTCAAAATATTGATTATCATACTGATCTTCGATTCGGTTTCTAGATTTGAAAACTAACTTATGATCAAAAGCACCTTCTGCAGATGTTAATTCTCCCTTGGCCGACTCAGCTTTGAGTTGTGCTTCTTGGATCAAGGGAAAATATGTAAGCACCGATTTTACAATCTCTTTTTCAGTCAAAGCATTTGCAGAAATTGAAATGAGACACAGAAGTACAAAGGAGGTCATTCCTTATCCTTATTGCTTGATTCAATGTCCGCTTTATCAATTAACATTTTATTAAGCTCATCCTTAATCGGTTCTAAGACTGGTGGAAAACCATTAAGCTGCCGCCATACTTCTTTAAAGATAAATGAATCACGAAACTTTATGTAGCCTTTTGCATGAACTCCCAATCTTAAGATTTTCTGGGAAGGCCAAGTTGAATCAGGTGTTAAAAGGACTCTGAATTTACCCTCGTGAGAGCTTGCCTGGTCAACCAAATGGACTTTAGCCTTGAAAGTTCCAATGGCAATAGAAGGCCAGCCAGCAATCTGAATAGCCGGCCACCCCTCAAATTGAACCTGAGCACTTTGACCGGGGCTAAGCATAGAAGCATCATTGCCATCAATCCATAATTCGACAGCAGGTGAGCTTACCTCTGGTGTAAATACCGCGATTGGGCTTCCGGCCTTAATAAGCTTCCCTCTTTCGCCAGGAAGGATCCGAGTCACAACACCATTACGAGGAGCTAGAATTCTTTGGGTTGACTGTCTTGATAACTGAGTTTCTGATTTAGTCAAAATTCCAATGTTCTTGGAATACTCTACACTAAGCTTAGAGAACTCTATTTTCGCTTTTTCATAATCTTTTCTAGAAGAAAGACCTTGGGCAAAAAGTTTTTTTTGTCGATCTAAATCTATTTTTGCGGTATCCATCATTAGTTGAGCAGAGGCGAGTCCTGATTTCGCTGCATCTTTTTCACGCTCAAGCCGCTCAAGAAAAGACGGATCATTGTCTACGATATCTGCTATAACTTGCCCTTCTTTAACGACATCCCCTTCATTCACATGCCAAACTTTTATAAATCCGCCAACCGATGCAGTTATAGATTGAACTCTTTCATTAGGATTTATTGCGGTAACCTGCCCTTGCCCTACGGTGAAAGAAATCCATGGTAAGAATAAAATCATTCCGAGTGAAGCAAAAATAATTTTCTTTATTCTGGAGTTTCTAAGTTTAATCGGAAGTACAGGTGTTAAAAGAAAATCTCTGTTACTCATGGTGGTGTCCCTTCATGGCCCCAGCAATCTTGTATTGACTCGTCTCATAGTCATAAACTGATTCTAGAGTTTTAGGAAGCTTAACGAGGGAAACAAATATACCAGAAATAATGAGCTCAGCCGAAACGAGTTGTCCCACGGAAAGCTGATTATTCAAAATAAGGTAACAACCTATCCCAAGAAGTATGACCTGAATGAATATTGTCAAAACAGATATCTTGAAAGAATTTTTCCGAGTAAAAGAAAAGTGTACATCTCTCGCACTCAAATATTTATCAATACCTTCATCACTAACACCTTTGCCCAAAACAACCTGATCATAAATATGATATTTCTCGTTAGATTCTTGAATCGAAGTCTTAATGGCATATTCCGATGATTTATAAATCTGATATACTGTGAGGCCTATAATAAATGCCAAGATAATAAAAGCAGGGTGAAAAATTATAATTGTTGAAATTCCGAACGTCATTACCAACGCTATTTCGATCAGGCTTGTGTAGGATTTGGAAAAAGCTTTTAACACATTTATCACTTCGAAATAATAATGAGCATATTTTTCGTTATTAAAATTTTTCCATTTCCTCATTTCTTCAATAAAAACCTCTCTCTCAAGAAATTCAATCAAAATGACTTGTGAATGCCTGACGATTTGAGAAATGACTAACCCTAATCCAATTAATACTAAGAATGATACTGTATTTAACCAAATCCCAGACAATGCAAGATTATTCACGAGGAACTGAATCCCAAAAGGTAAAATTAAAGAAGAAAGACCATAGGCTATAGAATAAAAGATATACGATTTATTTGATTTTAATGACCGCATAGCTGTAGTAATACTTAATCTTTGCATTCTGAGACCTTATAATTTTGTTTATAATCAGTATATAAATAATGGCATCAGGCAATCTTATACGGTGCGAGAATATTCAAAGGATCATACGAATAATTATCTGATTTCTCTCATGAATAGGTGCATGTCATTTCCAAAACTTTCATTTAGCTCATTATTTTCTGCCATTTCAGTTATTTGAGAAACAAGAGAAAATATATTTTCGGCTTTTGATTCATAGACTGATTGTAAACGCTTCTTCATAGCTTGTTTATCATGCTGTTCAGCATTGGTAAGTTGGTTTACCCTTAATGACTTACTTAAAAGAATCTGGACAATTTTAGACTCCTCGTCTTTTAATAATTGCTGTTTTTTCAGGGCCTCATTTATATATTTCTTAACTTTTAATTTTGAGTCATTAGATAGTTCAGGATGAGCTTCTAGAATCATTTCTGAATGCAATTGAATCTCTTTCAAGGTCCTAACCTCTTCTGAAGCGATTCTGTTTTGAATCCTTAATGTGTCGTTTTTATTCGAAGCACATGACATAAGAAGCAGAAGAATAGAAACACGACATATTAAACATTTCATAGGTACTCCAAAAAAAGCGAAGGGCTTCGTTTATTAAGTTTAAAGGATCGGGTGTTACCCCTATTTGCGACTTGAAAACTGGTTTCAAAGAAGCGACTCCTCATGCATCAATATACATTATTATACATATTAATAAATGCGATAAATAGAATGAGGATGATCGATTAAATCGATATGCAAAAACTTTGTTATCTATGGTTGTCTTAAAGAAGAGAAGAGTGTCCTCCTTGTTTACGCTTGTAGCCTGAATCGGACCGCGAAAACTCGTCTTTGTCCAAACTTTAGAGTCGTTTCAATTTTAACCATGATCGTTACCAGACTATGACGCTCATCTTTACAACTAGTTCCAACTAGTTGAATAAAATCTAAAATGATTTAAACTATAAACATGTACTTAGAAATTTTGGTCGAATCTCAAAAGCCTTTAATTTACCTACTTAACAAGCCTGAGATCTATATCGGATCTCTCACCACAAATGACATTGTTGTTGGCTCTACTGGCATTAGCAGAAAGCACGTAAAGATTTTAGTCCAAGACAAGAGTTTTTTTATTATTGACCAAGGAAGTACTAACGGCACTTACATCAACAATGAAAGGCTTGCTCCTGGGAAGCGATTTGAGTTTACACCTTCGGAGTCTGTAAGACTTGGGGAGCACGTTTTCTTAAACCTGATTCATGAAAAAGGGGAACGACTATCACCTCTTCAAGATTCATCTTTGCCGGCCAAAGCGGTAACCAGTGAGCATGATAAAACTCAAGTCATTTCGCTAAAGGCACTGGAAGCTGCGAAAAATAAAAAGCTTGAAAAAAAACGAGATGATCTTCTTAATAAAAAAATACTTGAAGCAAAGAAGTTAAAAGATCAAAAAGATTTGTACAAGAAAATTGCAAAAGTCTTATTAATCATGTTTGGGATTGTGATCGCCGTTAAATATTCGGGATTATTCACGTCAGACAAGTTTAACAAGAAGTTCTTTCCTAAAAAAGAACTGGCAAAAGAAATTGTGTTTGAAGGGTTAGAAGAAGAAGCCGATTTTAAAATCCAAAA
>JBILYY010000195.1:0-5332 GCA_044377495.1 Bacteriovoracaceae bacterium
GTTGTGAAATCCACAGTACCAGTTGGAACGGGAAATAAAGTTCGTGAATATATTAAATCCAAAACGACTAAAAGCTTTTACGTGGTTAACAATCCTGAATTTTTAAAGGAAGGCTCTGCTGTAGAAGACTTCATGAAACCAGAACGAATCGTGATTGGATGTCTTGAAGAAGCTGCGGGAAATAAAATTGAAGAACTTTACGAGCCATTTAATCGCCAGGCAAAACGTACAATTCGTATGAGTAATATTTCTGCCGAGATGACTAAATATGCGGCCAACTGTTTTCTTGCGACAAAAATTTCTTTCATGAACGAAGTGGCCCGTCTGTGTGATGTCGTGGGTGCAGATGTAGAAGAAGTTCGTCACGGAATCTCAACTGATTCAAGAATTGGAAGTCAGTTTCTCTATCCAGGTCCAGGTTATGGTGGTTCATGTTTTCCAAAGGATGTGAAAGCTTTAGTCTACACAGCTAAAGAACACGGCATTCGTTTTAAAATCGTCGAAGCCGTTGAAGAAGTGAATAAAGAACAGAAGAAATATATTTTCGGTAAAGTGAAAAAACATTTCGATAATAATCTTAAAGGTAAAACTTTTGTATTGTGGGGAGCTGCTTTCAAGGCCAACACCGATGATATCCGTGAAACACCAGCAATTGATACAGCTCTTGCTCTTCACGAGGCCGGTGCCAAAGTTCGAGTTCATGACCCGGAAGCCGCTGATCATTTTGAACAGTATATGGCGAAAATGAATGTGCCTGTGGATCAATTTGAAAATAAATACGATGCGCTTAATGGTGCTGATGGATTGATCGTTATGACCGAGTGGAAGCAGTACCGCGCTCCAGATTTCGAAGAAATCAAATCTCGCTTGAAGACTCCGGTTATTTTTGATGCCAGAAATCTTTATAATACGAAAAAAGTACTAGAGCAGGGCTTTACTTACTATGCGATTGGGAAGGCGATTAAATAATCGCCTCTAGCCCTTCAAAGATTTTATGATTATCGAATTTCTCTCTTACTATCTTTTCACCATTGTTGGCGAACTCTGATCGAAGTCCTGGAGAGTTTATAAGTTCCTGCACACACTTTGTCAGATCTTGAGATTCAAATGCCTTCGCAAGTAGTCCATTCACTCCATGCTGAATAATTTCCGGATTTGAACTCACATTAAAAGCAACAATCGGTTTTTTGTAATAAAGTGTTTCAATCAATGTATTGGCCGAACCTTCGAACAGAGAGGGAAAGACGAATAGATCCAGCGAGTTCATAAAAGCTGCCATATCAGTGACATGCCCAAGCAGTGTGACCTGATCCTGAAGCTTTTTATTTTTGATCATCTCTAATAGCGAAGATCTAAGTTCCCCTTCGCCAGCAATCAAAACATGAAAATTAATATTCTGTGATTTTAAAATCTCGGCCATTTCAATTAAGTGCTTTTGGCCTTTCTGTGAGGTAAGTCGTCCCGCATTCCCAATTACAAACTCATTATTTTTTTTCTGATAAAGAACCTTCGAGTTATCAAAACTGGCATTAACATCAATACCATTATAAACGAGAACCATCTTCTCCTTCGGAAACCAGGACTCATTACCTTGAGCAAGACTTCTTCCAATCTCCTCAGAATTCACAATGACTTTCGTGAGAACTTTCTGAAACAGAAAACGATTAAGCCAGGTGTTGCGAAGAGGATGTGGCATACCTCGGCGATACATAATATTTTTAACACCAGCAAGCTTGGCGGCGATCCCTGCAACCTTTAAATCGGCCGGTAGATTCATTATGATGGTGTCGACTTTTTTTGATTTTAAAAATAAAAGGATCACCAATATTTTAAAAGGATTTAGGAAACTCAAGTTACCAATCAGAAATGAATAAACGTTAAGTCTCTCCTTCACACCTCTGGTGCGAAGCTCTGAGCGAAGATGAGTCACAAGAATCGTGTTGTAACCTCTGCGCTTTAACTCAATAGCTGTGGATAAATGCCATTTTTCACCACCGCCCCATGCCTGATTGGTGTTGAAAAAACAGATCGTTTTAGTCGGAGAACCTTTCATTGTCTCTCAGAGCCTTTGCCAATGGATTCCACTTTGGTAGATTTTTCCAATGATTAAATTAATAATTCTTTCTCTTTTGAGCTTACCTCTCTTCGCACAGGATGTCCGTACAGAACGACATCTTGAAGCGGTTAACGCATTCAAAAACTTGGAATTTTTTTACAAAGGTCGCGGCATGGCGATCTCTCCTGATTTGATAAAGCTCTACGATACGATGAGCCGACGTGGAGTAGGGGTGCAAAACCTTGGACCTATTTATCAGCGCTGGGGATTAATTTTTGAAAAAAATCAGGCCAAGGGGATTTTTTCAGTTCCTTATGAAGGTATGCAGGTAGGAGTTTTAGGTTGTATCGCTTGTCACTCAGGCAAAGCGGCCGGTGAATATGTCGTGGGCCTGGGAAATAAAAATATTGATGTGGGGCAAATTGGAAAAGATGCTTACGCTGGAATGAAAGTTTGGGGAGCACTGCCACGTTCGAATCCGGCCTTCAAAGAAGTGCATGAACGTTCTTTGGCCTTCACGAAAGGTCTATCTGATAAATCCATGGCCAACACGACTCAAGGCTTGGTTCCTACGAGTTTAATCCGCTCTTGGTTTTATAAAGTTCAAAATATTCCATTTCCTGCAAATTTTCCACGCGGTCAGGTGAAAGTGCCTCACCTCTGGGGTTATGGTGAGAAAAGAAAATCGGGATCATTTTGGGATGGAGAAGGTAACGGCGAATTGGGTGGATGGGCGATAGCAGTTGAGCTCTACGCCGGACAGACGCCAGAAAATGTTCGTGAGTACTTTGATCGTGTTCATAAGGCCGAAAATTATTTGGGAGAATTTCTTCCTCCAAAATATCCATTCAAAATTGATAAGCTCCGAGCGCAGAAGGGTCAGAAGATTTTCGCTGTAACTTGCCAGGGATGTCACGGGGTGCATGCAAGGGATCAGTTTGATCATCCAATATATGAACCAACAAAACACATTCCTCTGCGTATTGTAAAAACTGATCCAGATCGTCTCAATTCTTTAACTGAAGATCTGTATAAGTTAATTGAAACGAATCCTCTTAATGACGTCATTCAATCAGTTCGAAAGAAAGAGCCCGGTTATGTGGCACAAAAGCTTTGGGGGATTTGGTCTCGCTTTCCTTATTTGCATAATGCATCAGTCCCTACGGTTTATGATCTGTTAATTGATCCATCACTCAGAACTAAAACCTTTTCGTTGAAGAATGCGGGCGAAAAAGAGCGCTTCGATGAAGAGAAGCTAGGTCTGACTTCTGTTCCTGTTAAAAATGAAACATCACGCCGCCTTTATGATACCAGTCAAGTCGGCCTCTCAAACCAAGGCCATTACTTCGAGCCTTTTAAAACTTTGTCTCATGACAATAGACTGGAATTGATAGAATATCTTAAGACTCTCTAAAAGGTAGATACATGAAAATTTTGATTACAGGTGGCGCAGGTTATATTGGTTCCCATGCCGTAAAAGCTCTCGGTAAATTAGGTCATGACCTGACAATATTCGATAATCTTTCAACTGGTCACAAAAAAGCGATCACTTTTGGGGAACTCGTAGTTGGTGACCTGAATGATGAAAAACTTCTTGATGAATTATTTGCCACTAAAAAATTCGATGCAGTTTTGCATTTCGCTGGAAGTATTATTGTTCCAGAAAGTGTGGAAAATCCGTTGATGTATTATTTAAATAACACGATGAACTCACACCGTATTATTTCAGCTTGTGTGAAACATAAGTGTCACCAGTTTATTTTTTCATCAACCGCTGCTGTTTACGGCATGACTGATGATGGCGCTGCCTCTGAAGAAACGCCTAAAAAACCTATGAACCCATATGGGTACTCAAAACTCATGACTGAACAGATGCTGACTGACGTGGCCGCAAGTTCACCTTTACGCTTTGTCGCTCTTCGCTACTTCAATGTTTCAGGCGCAGATCCTGAGGGACAAATTGGCCAATCTTTTCCTGGTGCGACTCATTTAATTAAGGTTGCCTGTGAAACGGCTTGTGGCAAACGCGATCATATAAAAGTTTTTGGAACTGATTATCCAACTCCAGATGGAACTTGTGTTAGAGATTTTATTCACGTGAGTGATCTTGCCGAAGCTCACGTCAATGCTCTTGATTATTTAGTTAAAGGTGGAAAATCAGAAATCATGAACTGTGGTTATGGCCACGGTTTTAGTGTGAAAGAAGTGATTAATAAAGTTCGTCAGATTACTGGTGTGAACATCAGCGCGATAGAAACTCCACGCCGTGCCGGAGATCCAGCGATGGTTATGTCTAAGGCCGAAAAAATTAGCAAGGTTTTAGGCTGGAAACCAAAATATGATGATCTCGATCTTATCATCAGATCAGCTTATGAATGGGAAAAGAAAGGGCTTTATTAATGCAGAAGAAAGCAGTTGTTGTCCATTCAGGCGGCATGGATTCGAGCCTATGTCTCGCCATGGCCGTTAAAGAATTTGGAGAAGCGAATGTACTCTCTCTTTCTTTTACCTATAACCAGCGGCACGCCACTGAGCTTGACCGCGCTCAAAAAATTTCTGAACATTTCAAAGTCGACCATGTTGTTATCAATCTAGATTGTCTTTCACAAATTACTGAAAGCGCTTTGATTGGAAACTCCAAAAAAATTGAACACAAAAGTGGTGAAGCTCCGAATACTTTGGTGGTAGGCCGTAATGGATTGATGGCCAGACTGGCGGGCATTCATGCTTACTCTCTGGGTGCAAATTGTATTTACATAGGTGTAATGGAATTAGAAGCTGCGAATTCAGGCTACAGAGATTGCTCGCGTGAATATATGGATGTGATTCAAACTGCGCTGAGAATGGATTTTGCTAATAATGCTTTTGAAATCCGAACACCTTTGGTTGCAATGACCAAAAAAGAAACAATGGAATTAGGATTTAATTTGCGGGTTCTGGGGTTTCTACTTGAGAACACGATTACTTGCTATGAAGGGATTGAGAAAGCGGGATGTATGAAATGCCCGGCGTGCAAACTTCGAAACTCTGGACTTAAGATTTTTTCTTTGGAGCACCCTGAATTCAAATATTCTTACCGAGAACAGATTTTAAATCTTATTGCTTAGTGGTTTTGAGATAATCCTGCCAGGCCTCAAGTAGTAACTCTTTTAGTTCTTCACCTTCAGCAACATCTGGATCACTTTCACTTAGATATTCATCTAGGTCCATAACTGTATCTTCTAATTCATCAATAAGCTCGGCCACATCTTCATTTTTGCAAGTTTCAGTATTTGT
>JBILYY010000196.1:0-5328 GCA_044377495.1 Bacteriovoracaceae bacterium
CTTTTAAAGATACCAACCAAATACATGTAGAAACGAATCTTTTTGATTTTGATATTGATATCTATGGTGAAAACCTAGATATAGAGTTTTTGCTGAAGCTAAGAGATGAGCAGAAATTTCCAACTGTTAATGATCTTATTGCTCAAATTAAGACGGATATTGTTAAAGCCAGAAATTTTTTAGCTAAAAAATAAATTTATTTTGTGAGCAGTATAAAGGTTGAAATTAGCTATTTTTTAAAAAAACTCTAAATTGAAAGGTTTTATGGATGATTAGGATAAAAAAACTTGATGGCTTAAGAGGACTTGCCATTTTGATGGTTGTTTTATTTCATTACATTACAGAAATATCAGAATCTTTACCAGTAGATGGTATACTTAATTTTGTGTCATTCAATTTTAGACTTGGATGGATTGGTGTAGACCTTTTTTTTATGCTTTCGGCTTATTTAGTAACCTTCATTCTATTAAAAAATATAAATTCTAATAGCTATTTTAAGGTTTTTTTTCTTAGAAGATTTTTCCGAATAGTTCCTTTATATTTATTTATTCTTCTTAGTTTTATTGTGTTGAATGCTCTTGTCGTAAGTCCTACCGCTTTCTGGCTTTTTACAAACGAGGGGCCGCCACTTTGGTCTTATTTCCTATTTGTTCAAAATACTTTTTCTTCTCTGAGTTTTGATCCTGGGCCTCATTGGTTAAGTGTGACTTGGTCGCTGGCACTTGAAGAGCAATTTTATATTTTTATTTCACTGGTGTTGTATTTTGTGTCCATGAAAAGAGTAAAGATTCTTTTTATGGTATTATTAATAGCTTCCCCACTTTTTAAAAAATTTCTTCCGTATCCAATTAATTTTTTAAGTCTTCCTGGTAGAATCGACTCTTTTATGTTCGGCTCTTTATTCGCGATTTTGTGTTTTGAAAGTCACCTTACTCGACTAATTCAGTACAGAAAATGGATTTATATCGGTGCAACCCTGCTTTCCGTATTGTCTTTTGCTATTCTTCAAAATATTAAAGTGCCTTTGACTGCCACATTCCTCACACTTACAATGTTTGGCTGGATGGTTTCTGTTATGGTGCAGCAAAAGGGATACTCGTTAGTATTTTTGAAAATAGAATTCTTTGTTTCTTTGGTAAAATATCTTTTGGTATCTATCTATTACACAAACCATTTCTAGGACTAATTTTCTATATTCTTAGAAATGGAAGTCCTCAATTAAAGAGTTACACAGATGTTCCTCTGATCATTCTTTCTTTTTGTATGACTGCGGTTTTTTCATATGTGTCCTTCGAAAAATTTGAAATTTATTTTATAAACAAAGGAAAAAAGCATTTATATCACTAATTTCTTCAGACTTAATCCGTCAGACAATAATTACTCTATTCGAAACATATAGAATATAAATACGATCTCCTATTGGTAATTATTAAACTAAGTGCTTAAAAATCCAAAACTGGTAACATACTATTAAAGGGTTATTAGTAATATGATTCGTAAAGAATTCATCGATATTGTCACCAATACGGGGATGGCCACTCTTAAAGAGTTGCGACGTCTTTCTATGGGCAAAGATGATGAAGTAAATGAGTTTGAACTTTTGGCGATGCCCTATTTCGATGAAAATAAGTTTGCCAAGGTCTGCTCTGAACGTTTTTCCATGACATTCATTGATTTAAGAAATGCCAAAGTTCCACCGGATACCCTTTCTACTTTAAAGAAAAAACTAGTCATTAAATGGCGTGCAATTCCTATCCAGAAAACTGCATCAAAAATTACCCTTGCAACTTTTGACCCTAGTGTTGTCGTTGAGGGCAGTAAAGAATTATCAGATGTTTTTAAGAAACAAGTTGAATTTATCCTTACAAATATTTCCTCATGGAAAAAGTTATACGCGGGTATAAAAGATTCCGTCGATGACCTTATTAACAATATCCAAGAAGTCACTGCAGCCTCAAGCGCATCTGAAGATAATTTAAAAGCAGAAGATATTTCGGACGACGTTGTTACTTTTGTTAACCGGCTTTTGGCGGAGGCTTTTGTGAAAAAAGCTTCCGATATCCATGTTGAACCTTACGAGAGAATTTTTCGTGTCAGGCTTAGGATAGATGGTAACTTAATCGAAGTTGCTCAGCCGCCAAAAAGTATGATGCCATCAGTTTTATCTCGTTTGAAAATTATGTCTCAAATGGATATTTCAGAAAAACGTAAACCGCAAGATGGAAGGATTAAACTCATAATAGGAGGGAAGCCGATTGATTATCGTGTTTCTTCTCTACCTACATTGTTTGGTGAAAAAATTGTATTACGACTTCTTGATTCAAGTAATCTTCAGCTAGACATGACTAAACTTGGCTTCGAACCCAAACAGCTTGAAGTATTTAAAGAAGGAATTCATCGCCCATATGGAATGTGTCTCGTTACGGGGCCAACAGGATCCGGTAAGACAACAACACTTTATTCCGCGCTCGCGGAATTAAATACCATTGATAGTAATATCTCAACAGCAGAAGATCCCTGTGAATTCAATCTTGAGGGTTG
This sequence comes from Bacteriovoracaceae bacterium, assembly GCA_044377495.1. Lineage (GTDB taxonomy): Bacteria > Bdellovibrionota > Bacteriovoracia > Bacteriovoracales > Bacteriovoracaceae > Peredibacter. Next base: position 2,542 of record JBILYY010000196.1, read on the forward strand.
TAACCAGGTTAACGTAAAGAAAGATGTAGGATTAACATTCGCAACAGCGCTAAAGGCGTTTCTTCGTCAAGATCCGGACATTATCATGGTGGGAGAGATTCGAGACCTTGAAGTGGGCGAGATTGCGGTTGAAGCAGCACTTACAGGCCACTTAGTTTTATCTACGCTTCATACTAACGATGCACCTGCAACTGTTACACGCCTACTAAATATGGGGATTGAACCTTTCCTTGTTGTGGCAGCTCTGAACGTTATTGTGGCCCAAAGACTTTGTAGAAAAATATGCATAAATTGCCGTGAAGAAAAGAAAACTCCAGTTGAGGAGCTAATTGCATGTGGCTTTGCCCCAGCTTCTGCTGAAAAAATTAAAATATACCACGGGAAGGGTTGCGAAATGTGCAACAACACTGGCTATAAAGGCCGACTCGCAATTTATGAAGTACTTTCAGTTACACCTAAAATCAGAGAACTTATTCTACGAAATGTTTCAGCCGATGAATTAAAAAAACAGGCCATCCGTGATGGTATGAAGACACTTCGGATGTGTGCACTTACAAAAGTGGCGCAGGGTTTAACAACACTCGAAGAAGCGATTTCGAATTCATCATCAGATCAACTTTAGGAGTCTTAAATGGCGAATGATAGTACACAAACCCAAACCAAAACTGCCGTTGAACAAGGTATTGGTAATCTTCAAATTCAGCAATTATTTAAAGTGATGGTTGATAATGGTGCTTCAGATTTACATTTAACCGTTGGAAGTTCTCCTGCAATGAGAGTAAGTGGTGAAATTGTAAGAGTTAAAGTCGGAAGTCTTACACCTGATGATACTAAAAGACTTATCTATCAAATATTAACTGAGAAACAAAAAGCTGAGGTTGAAAAAAATCTTGAGCTCGATTTTTCATTTGGTATAAAAGGCCTCGCCCGTTTTCGAGCAAACGTATTTTATTCTAAGGGATCTATAGCGGCTGTATTTCGTCAAATTCCAAGTTTAATTCCAGATTTTGAAGCCTTGGGTCTTCCGCCTATTCTTCTTGAAATGGTGAATGTTTCTTCTGGTTTGTTCCTCGTAACTGGACCTACAGGATCCGGAAAATCAACAACACTTGCTTCTATTATCGATAAACTGAATGCTAAAGAATCAAGTCATATTATTACTCTTGAAGACCCAATTGAATTTGTTCACCAACATAAAATGTCACTAGTGAACCAACGTGAAGTTGGTGTAGATACGCTAAGTTTCGGCAAAGGAATTAAGTCATTATTGAGACAAGATCCTGACATCGTTTTAGTTGGAGAGCTAAGAGATCCTGAGACAATTGAGGCCGCTTTAACTATTGCAGAAACGGGACACGTAGTTTTTGGAACTCTTCATACAAACTCAACAATTCAAACCATAAATCGTATTGTGAACGTATTTTCACACGAGCAGCAATCCCAGATTCGCTCTCTATTGTCTTTCGTGCTTCAAGGGGTAATTGCCCAGCAGTTATTACCAAAAGTTCCGAAAGGCCGAGTTGCCGTCCAAGAAATATTGAGAATTACCCCTGCAATTAGAAACTTAATTCGTGAAGATAAAGTTCATCAAATTTATTCTCAAATGCAGATTGGCCAAGATGAAACTGGAATGTTTACCATGAACCAAAATATCAAAAAGGTTCTTGATTCAGGACTTATTACACCTGAAACGGCTATGACTTTTTCAAACAACCCGGAAGAATTAGGAAGGATGCTAGGGATTGATGTTTCGGCAAAGAAAAAAAGATAAACTATGCCAAAATTTAAATATATAGGATTTACAGCCCAAGGTAAGAAGGTCGAAAACACGATCGAAGCTGACACTGAAAGAGAAGCAAAAAAAATTCTCAGGCGTCAAAGTATCAGGGTAACAAAGATTACCGCTCCATCATTTTTTGAAGCCGATCTCGGACAGTGGATGGTTGATAAGGGCATTGCCCGTCCGTTTGGCCGGGCCGAGCTTATGCGTTTTACAAGACAGTTGGCCATTCTTATTAATGCCGGAGTTCCAATTCTTGAAGGCTTAGAAATACTTGGTAAACAAGAGCAAAACATGGTTTTAAAACGCGTAATAAAAAGTGTTTCCATGCAAGTCGAAGAGGGAAAAAGTTTATTTGATGCCCTAAATTCACAGCCGGGATTTACGAAGCTGTACTGTGCACTTGTGAAGGCCGGTGAGTCGGCAGGTATTCTAGACTCAATCTTGAATAAGTTGGCAGAGTTTTTAGAAAAACAAGAAAAGCTAAAAAAGCAGGTTAAGTCTGCGATGACATACCCTGTAATTGTTGTTGGAGTAGGTATTCTAGTAATTTTTGGTCTAATGACATTTGTTGTTCCCCAATTTGTAGGCATGCTAAAAGAATCTGGTCAGGCCATACCCTGGGTTACTCAGACAGTTATTGATGTTTCTGATTTTTTTAGAAACTACACGTTACTGTTAATTGCTGGGATGATTGCAAGCTCAATGTTTTTTTTGAATTTTATTAAAACGAAAGAGGGAAAACTAGCTTGGGATCGTTTTCAAATGAAGGCTCCTTTATTTGGCATGCTTGTCATAAAAGGGAATTTGGGAAACTTCACAAGAACCTTATCTACAATGCTTACGGCCGGTGTGCCTATTATTGATTCACTAGAGATATGTATTGAGACGTTAGACAACACACAGATGGCGAAGGATTTAGCCAAAGTTCGCTTGGCCGTGATCGAGGGTAAGTCTATAACTGAGCCACTTTCCAGAATTACATACTTCCCTCCGCTTGTTACTCA
>JBILYY010000080.1:0-14660 GCA_044377495.1 Bacteriovoracaceae bacterium
GCATGACCCATTTTTTAAAAACTTGCCGACTTAGATGGGCCTGCTCATAGGCCTCACATTTCTTTTTAACCGTAGTTTCAGGTCTGAATGTCTTATCCGCCATGAATTTATAATAAATATCGAGCTTCTCCACAGAATCGACTTCAGGTAAACCCGTGGCCTGTAATTCGCCAAGACCTTTCTCAAAGGCGCTGCGCTCGGATTCAGAAGGTAAATCCACCATGTGAATTTTAGCGACATGAGAGGAGAGATCATTCAGCTTATAAGAATCAGATACAACCTTTCCCAGTTTTTCTGGACGCGAATCGGCCAGGGAAAACTGTTTCCAAGAAAGTCTAAGTCCAGGATCATTAAAAACGTTACAAAAAGCATTTAAAAGGACTTCTTTCTCTCGGATTACGATTTCAAGAATATCCTGAGAAATATGCGTCGATCTTTTTTCAAACCATGCATCTAGAAGCTCACTAATCTGATCTTTTCTTTCCGGCGTAAAGATAACCTTAGCTTCAGTCGAAAGATGTGGAAAATAACCAGCGGTCATAAGCTTGCGGCAAAATCCATCGATAGTAGTTACCATTAACATTGGTAGCGAATCATTGGCTATTTTCCAAAGCTCCTGATGTTCTTCAACTGTTTTTACGATATCCAAAAACTTCTCCGTCAGACGAATGCTCATCTCACCGGCAGCCTTCTTGGTAAAAGTCATCATTACAACTTGAGAATATTTTTGACGAATGTAATCTTCAAAGTTTAAGTTTGGCTTTTTGCTAAAATCTTCAATCCAGATTTTGGTCAGATAAACAATATGCTCAACCAGGACAAAAGTTTTCCCTGAACCGGCCCCGGCCCGAAGCAAAACTCCTCCCTGATGTTCAATCGCTAGCAATTGTTCTGCATTAGGGGATCTACTCATGAGTTATCTCACTTTTGATGCAAACCTTAGTGAGTTCGCAATAATTGCAAGCATCACTCTTCCTGGGTCGTGCGGGATATACTTTCTCTTCTTGGATGGCCACTGAGACGGATAGCATCTTTTCCTGGGCCGACCTAAAGAGTTCAGGAAATGGTATTTTGAAAACTTGCTGCTTACAAATCTTAGCAGCTTTAAACTTGTCGAAGAGCTCAGAATCCGTCAGGAGAAGGTTAGATTCGGATGGATTATCTAAAGAGATAAAACCCAAAACAACCGACTTATGTTCAAAGTTCTCAATGCTTTTTGAAGCAGCCTTGGCATAGGCCCACAACTGAAGGCTATCAAACTGCTCTATTTCTTTATTCGACGAAGCACCATATTTTGTCGATTTAAAGTCCATCAGGAAAATGGTGTCTCCATGGCGGCCTAGACAGTCAATCTTACCTGTGAGTTTATATTCATCCGTGAATGAGAAATCTTCTTCAATTGACCAAGTAACAGGTGAACCTATCAAGGTTTCAATATTTTTTAGAAATAGTATTCCGTTAAGCGAGCGTTGATTAAAAACTAATTCATGCTTGAGAAATTTTTCATGAGATAAAACGAGTTGCTCTTCTTGAATAAAATCCCGCATGACTTTTTGAGTCAAGGCCGGCAACTCCTCTACACTTAAATGAGTTTTATGGAAGACCTCAATAATTTTATGAGAAATGGTTCCTGCTATTAATGAATCAAAGTCATTATGAAGTGAGATACGCGGGAATATTTTATCAACATAGTTGAAATAGAATCTTCGTGGGCAGTCCTGGTAGGTCTGGAATTTACTGGCAGAAAAAGATCCAGAGAAAGAAAGTTTTTCGGATTTTTCTAGATGATCCACAATTGCTCGTTCATCCTGGCGAGTTTTGTTGTCTGTATCAATAAGCTTCACGTCAGAAAAAAGCCTTTTCCAGATTAAACTGTGCTTGAGCGTAGACTCCGACATGAGAACCTGAACTTCGCCCTGTGAAAAGAGATCATGAAACTCCCACTGCTTGAATAAAAGTTCCAGCTCACTTCGCTTCAAGGGGCCAAGGACTGAAAGGGCCTTCTGAATAGTCTCTGTATAATTTTGACCCAAACTTTGGATTTCATCAAAGCGATCATCGACGCAAAGAATAACTCTCCGGTCTCTTTTTACGTCTTCCAGCGATGACATATCTTTCAGATCAATATTTAGCTCCTGATCTGAAACCGGAACATAAGAAGTTCGAGGTTGGTTTAAGGCCACTACTTCGTAGAGTAGCTTTAGAAAAAAACGATCAACCTTTATTTCTTCATCTGTTAATTCACGGATTGAGGCTATCGCATCCTGATAAAGTTCAAGGGCCTTAAGATTCTTAAATGCAACTTTTGTTGAAAGGGAGTGGATAATTTCTTTTTTCTTTTCAGTTAAAAAAGTTTCCAACAAAGAAAACGCTTCGTTTCCTTTCATCGCAATTTTCACTTCATAACTTAGTTCCTGCAATTCAGTTTGAATCAACTGATGAGGAATTTTATAAAGAACTCCTTTAGAAGGCACAATATCCATATGCATTGGAGAAAGCTTGGAAACTCCCAGAACAATCTGGTCTAGCGGCTTCAAAATATTTTTTAAATTCATCGCAATCTCACGTGAATTTACTTTGATCCAAGAAGCATGAGGTTCTTGGGGGATGGTCGTGAGATCTCTTTCTTTCACTTTTGACTCACGAAGCCAGCTCAGCCAATCCGATTTTTTTAGTTTCTCTTTAAGCACTAACGGGAAGGGAATAATCACGTCATAACGAATACTCAGGGCCTTTAAAAGATCTACTTGCTGACCATTTAAATGCTGAAAACCCCAAAAGATATAAGTTTTCCTGAGCTCTTCTTTCTCTTCAAAAGAGCGTAAGGCCTCAGCTATTTTTTGATAGGCACCATGCTCATCCAGATAGCCAGTGACTTCCAGTAATCGCCAAAAAAGCTCGACCGCTTTTCGCACGTCCGGCGACTGCTCTTCCATTACGGTACTCAAAGCATCTTCATTTAGCGTAAAACTTCTAAGGTCAGAAAATAAGTTATAGGCCTGAGTGAACTGTTCATATCCCAGCTCTGGAAGGTATTTATTTTTGAGAATCCCAAAGATGAGTAGAAGATCCGCTTTTCTTTTCACTTCTGGCGGTTCACTACCTTCCCAGAGATGTTTAACTAACTCTGAAGTAAACTTCGCAATTGTGACAACGTCAGAAGAAGCATTCTCTAAAAGCAACGTACGTAGGCCATCAGCTTTGGCCGGGCTTGGAGTTATATAAATTTTTTCTCCAGAAATATCATGCATTTCAGTTAAAAACTGACTTTTCCTAGAGAAATAAACGATCTGCATCATGATGCTGAGATTCTACCTCTCCACAAGAGAAAGATTAACAAAAAAGGTTAGTTGTAATATAAAAGATGAAATCATTGGAGTTAGCATGCTGGCAGTTAGTCGTTTATACAGTTTTCTTGACCATCAAAATGGGGTGAACCTACATTTTCTTGAAGGTCAAAAACTCATTCATGATCTAGTTCTTTTACATCCGATGCAAGGTAATGGATTTGCTTATTTCCGAGACACTCTGTTAGGTATCATGCCCATAGTCTTTTTTTTGAAACCAGGTGAAAACCTGGGAATTTACATTGATTCCGACGAACCCTATTTCCGCCTAAAAATTGAAACCAATAGCGCGGGACACACAAGAACTCTCCTTTTGCCTGAAAATTTTAATCTTTTTCCTAACAAAATTACGGGAAAGGTCCGAATTTCTAAAATTTCGAGTTCTGCGACTCCTTATACATCTATGCTTGAGCTAAAAGACGTTCATTCAGAAGATATTATGAATCAGATACTAACTGAGTCATATCAAACCAATTCAGAAGTCATTGTTGGCAAGCAAAGTGACCAATCGATCCTTGTAACGAAACTTCCTCCTCTTAATGGTAATATCCTGGTTGATGAAACTGTTTCTCGTAAGGAATATATTCAGAAAAATCAGCAATTTTTCCATGATGTTTTTGAAATGGCTTCGGATGATATCGAAAGAATCGTTGCAAAGTTTGAAGATCACGGGCTTGCTTATCTTGGTTCACGCCAAATCTCTCTTTTCTGTCCTTGCTCCCAGGAGCGCATGGTGCTGAACCTAAGAGGACTTTATTCACATGACATCGATCACTTGTTTGAAGGCAAGGATAGTCTCGAAATTAAGTGTGATTATTGCCGTAAAGAATACCATGTCTCTAAAGCTGATGTTCTGGGAAGTTAGTTCGAAGACGACCCTGAAAAAATAAGTGGGATCGAATTGGCCATGTCCATAACGAGTATCTTATCAAGTTCCCTGTTTAAATTTTCATCAAGACAAATTGAAGTCGATTCATACGCATGATCTGTTGAATTGTGATGAAAGTTATAGCTTCCCACCGAAGCAAGAATTCGATCAAAGTAAAAGATCTTAGAGTGCAAAAAGCTTATATGGGTCCAAATATGGACATTGTTAAATGGCATCCAATCTTTCATTAAATTCTCGTAATGAGGCTTCCCAAAATAATTATTTACCAGACCGATCTGCAAAAAAGACCAATCAGCACTGAGCTTATTATTCTCGGAAAGTTGGTTGCGTATTTTCTCATTCATCATAGCAACATGCTCATTGCCGGCCATATTTATGTTAGTTGTAATGTAATCAAGGCTCAGACCTTTTTTGGCCAAATTTTGAACGCTTGTATGTAGTGCATTGAACATCTCGTAATTATCAAACCATCCTATGAAAGGAGTATCAGTACGCTTGGAAACGTAACTGTCAGACTTCGCAGGATCAGTAATTACGAGGTGATTTTGGACATTTTCTAAAATTTTCAAGTATGCTTTACCAATAGTGTGGCGATCTTCATACGGGGCTTGCTTGATATAGCGGCAAACTCCGCTCATTCTTGTTTTAGCATCACCAAGAATCTTTGTGTAAAAATCCTTTCCTCTGAGTCCAAGGCTCTTTTCTAAGGCCATTTTATTTTTAATTAGTTCTTTAAATTGATTAAGCGGAACAATCTTTTTATTTAATGTTGATTGATATTCCCAGTTTTCAATGAACTGACGAGCAACGTCACTAACCATTGGACCTTTCATATAAAGGTCGACATCTCTATTCATAAAATCCGTACCACGGGATAGATTGTCCGCATCTACCATGTTCTGTCCACCTGCAATGGCTTCACTTAAGTCAGTAATCAAAGTCTTCGAATGATAGATCGCATTTTTTTTATGTTTAAAAAAATCCTTCGTTAACACGACTTCAATTCCAGCTGCTTGCATTAAACGGGGACAATCAAGATTTCCAAGGGTCTTGTTTATAAAAGCATCTGTGATTACTTTAACGTCTATGCCTTCAAGATGTTTTTTAATCAGGAGGTCAGCAATTTCTCGTCCACTTTTATCACATACAAAGACTAATGATGAGATAAGAATTGATTCTTTTGCATTTTCAATTAACTGCTTTTTTTTCAAATAAGCTTTGTTATCTGCCAGCGGCAATACTTTATTTCCGAATGATAATTCTGACCTTGAAACAGTATCGATTTCTTCCTGCAGGCTTGGGGCGAAGTATGGGCTAGAAATTTGAGCGTAATCAATGGGAGCAAAATGAGAATCATATCGTTCAAGTGGCAGATCCAGATTCTTAACAGGGGGATGGGTAAGCCCGCCCCATTCCTTCATGGCCGGGACTGTCTTGGCGTGGAAGAATCTCTTGTGATTAAAAGAAAATGTTGAGTACTGTTTTCTTTTGGCGTCGTTAAAAGTTTTTTCATTTTGAGTTTTGATAAAGGAGTCGGCATCTAATCGGAACCAGTCCTGCATAAGGTACCAGTCATATTCAAACCAATTCTTTATCTGGTACTCGTTTCTTTTTGAGTCGAGCTTATATACCAGAACCTCGTTATGCTCATTATCTAAAGTAATATACGTAATGTTTTGAGCTCTAAACTTTTCAACTATGTCTTTGAGTTCGTAGCGGTACGACCCATTTTCTGGAATAAAAACTGACTGAGCGGACACGCCCAGGCAAGCAACTGCTAAAAAGGTAGCTAAGGAGAACTTCATAGGAGAAATAATATCAGTTCTGGGTTGCGGACTGGCTTCGGGTATAAAAATTACACCCGGCGTCTAAACCCTCTTCAAATCTTTTAATTTCAACTACTTGAAAGGGTTGATGAACTTTAATTCCAAGCCTAGTTGTTTAGGGCCACTGAGAAGTCTCTCGAAGACCTGAGAGTCATCATAAATACCGCAAAAGTTTTCAGACCTAGCACCAGTTGCCAGCACGAGGTTAGTTAATTTTGTTCGTTTAACCTGAGGATTTACCCCATTTTTTTCAAATTCAAACCATTGCTTTCCCTGATCTGGCATATCAACGAAACGAGAATCTCCAGAGGTTACTAGTACCAAACGGTCTGTTGAATTTTTAGTATTTGCAATTGCCTCAGCAAGTGATCGCTCGAGATCACTTAATATTGTACGCGCTTTCACGAAGTCTTTTTTATCTAAGGCAGCAAGGTAACTAAAATCCCGGATAATCATTAAATGCTTAGATGAAACCTTTCTAAAGGCTTGATAGAGTCCCTTAAAATCATCTGTAATTGTTGAAGCACAAGACAATTTATCGCATGTTTGATCATACGTAATCTGATTAGGCACAAGCGAAATTGCATTACGATAATGAAAGGTAGCAGCTCCGGCCACTGGTTCTTTTCTCAGCCACAAGTAAAGCGAACTTAAAAATGAGGCCCCTTTTTCTCCACAGTCATTTAAGGAAATTAATGACTGAGCTTTGGAAGCTTCTATTTCAAAAATTCCGGTATTATAACCATTACCGCTAAGGTAGTTCCAAACAGGGCGAAGATCGGTGTCTTCGCAGGTCATTTTTATATTTTTCTGACCCGTTAATTGGGAAAGAAAACTTGCTTCAGCAGAATTGCGAAGGTTGTAGAGATTGTAATTCCAGCTTTTTCCAAGGCAGTTACTTTCCTCAAAAGCTGTCTTCCTTTCACCAGCATATTGAAATCGCAACATAGCTAACTGTTCTTCCTCTAGTCCTGCGATTTGAAACCAAATAATTTTTGTCGGCAGAACTCCAAATTCATGTTGCTGCATATTTAAACTGGTGACCTGGGCACAACCAGAAATTATGAGGAGTAATAATAACCACTTCATTTACGATCTCCTTCAAGGGAATCTCTAAAATCATCCACCATCGCTACAATTCCAAAGCTATGTTCAAACATAAAGGCATAAAAAATGACGAAAAACAAAAGCACCTGACCTATTACATAGACTAAATATTCATCGACATAATTAAAACCCAGATGAACCAAAAAAATAAGCAGCATTTTTAAGTAGATCCGCTTTTGGTAACGAGCTTTGTGAACTGAAACAAGAAGAAATAGACCGCCAATAACCAAGAGCCAACTGAAAAACATATCTGCATAATTTGGGAAGAAGGCGAAACACAAAAGTGCCGCAATTAATGGAAGCCTAGATACGACTTTTTGCTGAATCATACTAAAGTTACCCGCCAGCATGATAGTTTGAAAAAGCAAACACAGGCCTCCGGCAACCAGTGGCAGTGAGCGCCATTTCATCCAGATCCATGGGCCAATTAAATTCAAATCAGTAAGCGCAGAACCAATGAAGTAAGCGGTAATACATAGACCCACAATATAACTGATAAAACGCGCAGGATGGTTTGGTAATCCAAACTGAACAATCATTTTAAGAAATAATAAACATGCAAAAAGGCCCAAAGTGATGTGGAGCCCAGTAAGGAAAGAACTATCCATCGTGCCATCCGCCAGATAAAATATTAATCTGATTATAAACAATTTTAGATAAATGTCTTAGAGTCATTTATTATAAAAATGATACATAGCGTGATTTCGGAGGGCATATGGACGTCGCAGTGGAAGTTAGTCGTGAAATCATGTGGAACATTCCTTTTTGGATGAAAGTGACGATGTATTTGGCCCTGGCCGCTGGCTCAGCAGTCTTCGCTATGGGGTTAGTTGAAAAATATAAGTACGTGACTCAGGGGAAAAATCCCAAGCAACTGCTACCTAAAAATCTTAACTTCGAAAATTTATTGAAAACCATTTTCTTTCAAGGGAAAGTTACACGCAAACTATATGTTGGAGTTTATCACTCCATGCTCTTTTATGGATTTGTGACTCTTTTCATTGCAACAGAATTTGTTGCAATTCAGTTTGATACTCCGTTTAAAATCTTCACCGGTACGGCATATAAAATAGTGTCACTAATTGCCGACGTTGGTGGATTTTTTGTGTTACTTGGAATTGCGTTGGCCTATTACAGAAGATATGTAAAAAAATCAAAATATCTAGCTGCCACCAAACCGAACCAAGAAAAATTCATGTATGCCATGCTGGCAATATTAGTCCTGGTTGGTTTTTTTCTTGAAGGTATCAGGATCATGGCCAATGATTTTCCAGTCATTGAAAAGGCATGGTCACCGCTAGGTTATTCTCTCGCAACTATTTTTAGCTCATTTCATTTGCCAGAAAATACGTGGAGATTAAGTTACCAAGGCCTATGGCTGTTCCATATGTTAAATACAATGGCTTTTGTGGCCAGTTTATCTCATTCAAAATTTTTCCACATAATTGTTTTACCATTTAATGCACTCATTACCCCTGCTCGCAGAGGCGCCGTTCTTAATCCTATGGATTTTGCCAACGAAAATGCTGAAACTTTTGGATTAGGTAAAGTCTCTGAACTATCCATGAAAGCTCGCCTAGATACTTTGGCCTGTGTGGAATGTGGACGATGTACCGAAGTTTGTCCTGCCAATCTTGCTGACAAGCCTCTTGATCCAAAACTTATAATCACCAAAATGCGTGATACGCTTTTCAATCAACCTCTTGAAGCAAAAGTTAAAGGCGAAGATATAAATCTTTGGGAAAACCCTCTTTATGCTTCAAATGAACTTGATTCATGTACGACTTGCGGCGCTTGTATGGAAGAGTGTCCGGCCAACATTGAACACGTTCAATTAATTATGGATCTTAAACGCTATAAAGCTTTAACACTGGGTGATCTTCCTCCAGCTGCTGCCGATGCAACGAATAAAATTAAAAAAAATGGTAACCCTTGGGGAATTTCTCAAGATGACCGCTTTAAATGGGCCGATGGACTAGAAGTTCCTGTTATCGAAGCTGGTAAGAAAGTTGATTACCTCTACTATGTTGGATGTGCTGGATCGTATGATGGATCCAACCAAAAAGTTGTACGTGACACTATTGCCCTTCTAACAAAAGCTGGCGTAAGTTTTGCGGTCATGGGTAAAACTGAAAAATGCAATGGCGACCCTGTTAGACGCTTTGGTGATGAGTATTCATTCTATGAGATAGCTATTGAAAATATTGCCAACATGAGACAATACACTTTTGATAAAGTTGTGACCCACTGTCCACACTGCTTGCATACTATTGGAAAAGAGTACGCCAAGTTTGAAGATGGGGTTTTTGAAACTGTTCACCATACTGAACTACTTTCTGATCTTTTAAGATCAGGTAAACTTAAAGCACTGAAAGAAGTCGCCAGTGAGCTAACTTTTCACGATCCTTGTTATTTGGGACGCCATCACGGTGAGTACAACGCTCCTCGTGACATCCTGACTTCAATTCCTGGTATCAAACTAAAAGAAATGAAGGCAAATAAAGACAAGGCCCTGTGTTGCGGAATGGGCGGTGGTAATATGTGGTACGAACTACCAGAAGGTCATCACCTTGCTCATAATCGTCTAGAGCAAATTGGAGAAACTAAGGTCGAGAAACTTGCAACATCGTGCTCGTTCTGTATGATTAACTTTAATTCCTCTAAGGGATCAGTAAAACAAACTGAGGAACTTCAAATTGAAGACGTTGCCTCCATTTTGGCCAAATCAGCATTATAATAAGCTAGGCACAGCTCTAATAGGGCTGTGCTTTTCTTTTGTTGTCTATTCGCAAACAACCCCAATTCCAACTCCACCGTCAGTTGAATATCCTGGCATCATTGAAAGTCTTGAAAAGCTAATTCAAATTGATACGACAAAATATGCAAAGAAAAGCGAGCTCCTTGGCCAAAACGATAAGGCAGGAAACGACTTAAGTACGGTGTCTTCCTTAGATGTCGATCCTGACTATTTAAACTCAATAATCCTTCATTCAGATCCCGGGTACATAAGACTCGCCTCAAGTAATAAGTGTCAGTTCTATAATGCAATCATTAATGATCTCCTTAGAAATTCTCAAGGTAAGCTGAAAAATGTTTTTATTACGTACGTAAATAAAGACAAAGAGCTTGGATCGGGAATTTTATTAAAAAAAGACTTTCTCAGTAAGGTCGTGAGTCGTGATTGTCCTGAAACAACAAAGCTCATTGACCAATTTCAGGTGAAAAATCTAGATAAAACAATTAAAAATGAAAACTTTGAAGCCCCTAGTGGAAAAGATCAATGTCATAATATTTATATTGATTGGTTGAACAATCCAAAGACCCCTTACTTTTGCAAGCTTCATGAATATATGAAAGAAGCGCGAAATGGTGGCGGTGAAGCAATAGACCTTGCACAAAGAAAGGTTGTATCAGAAATAATTGAAAAGAAATTAAATGTTCATCAGAAAGATTATTTAGAAAACCTTTGTGAAAACATGGATAGCGAAGAAACGTTCTGCGAGGATTTTTTAAATGTTTCTTTCTGGGCCAAGGTCGCAAGTGGTGCTGAGAATAAAATATATCTCGAAGACATTTGTACAAAAGTTACTGGTTCAACAACTTTAACCAATCTTCAAATTAAACAATGTGTTTCTAAAATACGTAAAGAAAACGATCTTTGTCTCTATCCCGGCGGAAGAAATCAGGGATTAGTGCCTGCCCCCCAGTGTGACACGTTGGCAACCGCTTTAAATTTTTCATCTCTTCGAGCAGACTACAAAGACTGTCCAACATCAAGTGACCAGAACGCTGTTACTAATATGGGAAGAATCTTGCTTAACATAAGCAAGGACGCAATTGCTCCCAATACCGGACCCTGCTCAGTTATTTCGAGTGCGGTGACGTTTGATTTTAATAAACGTTTTAATAATGACGAGAATTGGAAACTTGAGGCCTGTTTTGATGATAGGCTCTCTGATAAAGAAGTATGTTACAAAACATTTTTTGGTGGATATGGCACTATACCAGAATCTTACACGGTTGTTGTTTCCGAGATATTGAAAAGAACTCGGGGAGCAGATCAATTACTGAAGTGCGAAATGGTCGATTCGGAAGATTACAATTCCCTCTTGCTTCAATATAAATCCGGCTGCTACATAATCTATGAGAGAAACAAATGTTTTGTTTCAGAATGTAAGCATAAAATTCTTTATAACGACCGAGTGATAGATTTTATACGATTTAAAAACAGTGTCGCTCTTGACTATTTCCCGACTAACGTTGTTCAAGAAAGATTCTCGCAACACTATATTTTGACCCATGACTATCGTCAAAATGGTAGGATCATGAACAATGTTGGCTCCATTGTTTCATTCTTTAAGAAAAGTAAAAAAGGAATTATACATGGAGTGGGATGCGCCGAAGACCTACTCCCATCATTCTTTAAAACACATGCCTTTAATCAATGCACCCCTCTTCCTTTTATTATAGATGGAATTATCAGAGAAAATGACAAGACCTCTTTCGTAACAAGAAGTGCGGTAGATTCACTTCAAGCGCCACGTCTAATTAGCTGGAGCCTTATTTATTCTGCTGTTAAAAGTTATCAGCACTCTCATCCTTTAAGACTATGGACACTATATGGTTTGGATTAGTTTAATCATCTTTTCGGTAACTATTTTTGCAAAAGAACTCCCAAGGTTCCTCACGAAGCATTCTACTGAGTCAATTCGTTTTATTACACTCGATGGGCGTTATGCTTATATTCAAAAACGTCCAGGAGTCCTAGGGCTTGTAAGTAGTTTCAGGAGTGTTGATTTTATTTCAGATAATTCTCAAAGTGATTTCACCATAAAAGATTCTCGATTCAAACAGCGTCTTTCAATAGAAATTATACCTAATAGTCAGAAAGAATTTAACCTGATTAAAAACAATCAAATTCTCGTTGTTGATTGGGGAAAAACACAAACAAAAGAAATTGGTCGGGGTCGTAATTCAAAACTGCATCTGGAAGATGAGTGGATAAGCTACTACGATGCCATCACTAAAATAATTTCTATTCAAAACATTATAACTCAGAAATTATTTCAAATTAAATTATCGCCCAAAATATCCCCTTACTTTTTCCCTGAAGTCGAAATGATTAGTGAAGATACGATTATTTACACTGATGTTAATGAGAAGGGTTATATGGCCCTGGTTCAGTACAACCTTATTACACAAAAAAGTAATATCCTTTATAAGAGTAGTCAAAACGGGACTCGTTTTGAACTTTGTCAGGATAAGGGCTATGTTGCGATTGGAGAATTCCCTTACGATGATATTGCTCGAAGCAGTAAGATACTCCAGATTAAAGTCTCTGCATCAACTAATCTCGCAGGATTTAACACCATTTACAGCTCCACTGATTCAGATTTGGGCAATATGATCTGTTTAGAGCATTCAATTTATTTTATTAAAACAATGTCTCATTTAAAAAGAATCAATTCTAAAAAGACAGAAGTGGTTAAGCTTGATCTCAAAACAACTCAGCTACAAACGATGACTGACCTTGAAACGGCAACTCAACTTCTCTCTATGGACAGCAGAATACTTATTCCTTTCCGTGGGGACTTTTATGTTTTAGAGGGTCCTGCAAATTTAACTGATGATAAGTTAAAATCCCCTCTTAAAGATGAGGAGTTGCCACTTGATATTTAGTGCAATATTTTTTCTACTATTTGGTTTCAATAGCTTTGCATTTGATAAAGATTTCGCTGCCATTAATGACCGGGTTCCCTTGGAATTTAATCTACTCTTTAATTCAATGAAACAAAGCATTACCGCTCCTTCTGAAAAATTACGCATGATTGGGTTGGCCAAAGACTTGAATGACAATCTTGGTCTTTTACAAAAAGAGCATATTTTTATGCTCATGAAGACTGAGGTTATTAAGGGAACTCTGGAGCACAAATTTGATAAAGTTCGCCAGTTTGATATGAATTCCCTTCTTATTGCCCGCCTAGAAGATGATTTCAATTCTAAGAAGGCTTACTTAAATTCTTTTTCAAAATGGATCTGGAACTCAATTTTAGCTGAATTGAATCATAGAAAGCAGATGGGCCTAATTACTACTGCGAGCTTCAATCCGATTCTCTTCCAGGGAACCAAACGAACGGATGCTGTGAGATTTCAGCGCTATTTACAGTATCTTTATCCGTGGATTGATAGGATGGATAGTCTGGATGCTGCGAAATTTAACAAACTTGCCATGGAGGTCTCTTGGTCAGTTCTTGAAAGAATTAACGACCGATCCATTTTATTCAAGAGGTACGCTTCTACTTCGTCTGGAGATACTCAGACAACAATCATAAATATTCCCCAAAAACTCATCGACCTCAAGCCTGAAGACATTAAAAGAATGCAAAACGATAAAATGCCTCTGACTTTATCTGAGCAGTCCAAAGTAGAAAAAACGGAGGCCGGTGTTCAAATGGAGAAAGTTACACCACTTGATATGAGCACTGTAAGCGATGATCTCGCAAAAGAACTTGAAAATAAGACAGAAGAAGCCCCAAAAGAGCCATGATGCTACGCCCAAGTAGTACCTTTTTAAGGCCATTTTTTGTATACTCTTCCTGCCTCTTATTCCATCAAAAGGACACTCATGGCCCTCTCAAAATCTCCCTATAAAGGAACCCGAGATTTTTTTCCAGAGCAGATGCGCCTGCGAAATTACATATTTTCAAAAATGGCCGAAGTTTCAGAACTATATGCTTATGAACCATATGACGGTCCGATGGTTGAAGAGCTTGATCTTTACCGTGCAAAGTCTGGTGAAGAACTCATTAATGATCAGGTTTATAAATTTATTGATCGTGGAGACAGAGAAGTTGCAATTCGTCCGGAGATGACACCGACAGTGGCAAGAATGGTAGCGCAGATTCACCGTGAAGTGGCGAAACCTCTTCGCTGGTATTCTTTCCCTAATTTAATGAGATATGAAAAACCACAAAAAGGTAGATTGCGGGAATTCTGGCAATACAATGCAGATATTTTTGGAGCTCCTGAAGGTCTGGGCGAAATTGAGATTATTCAAGTCGCTGTGGCGATCATGCAATCGTTTGGCGCCAATAGCTCGCATTTTGAAATTCTGATCAATGATCGTCGTTTTGTAGATAGTGTTTTCACTGAAGTTTTAAGTTGTGATGATGCTCAAAAGACAAGGTTATATAAGCTGGTTGATAAATCGACTAAAATTCCTATAGAGAAAGTGTTAGAAGAAGCACTAGTAATTCTCCTGGACGCACAAAAAGTAACTGTCTTTCAAAAATATTTAAATACCAAATCTTTTACTGAGGTAAAAGAATGGCTGACCCATTCCCAAAGTACTCTCCCGGCTTTTTTAGGACGTCTGGAAACTCTTGGACTGGAAGAGTTCGTTAAATTTGACCCAACAATTGTTAGAGGTTTGGATTATTATACCGGCGTGGTGTTTGAAATCTTCGATAAACATCCTGATAACCGTAGAGC
>JBILYY010000081.1:0-14600 GCA_044377495.1 Bacteriovoracaceae bacterium
TCAGTAAGATTCGCCGGAGCAGTCTCGGTCATCTCTTCCCACCACACATCTTTGTCTTCCGTTAAAGCAACGTTAGTAAAAATAGTATTGGCACTGAGTGAGTGCATAGCATTTGGATTTGTTTTAAAACTTGTTCCTGGGGCCACACCGAAAAATCCTGATTCAGGATTGATGGCGTAAAGTCTGCCATCAGCACCAGGCTTGATCCAAGCGATGTCATCACCAATAGTAGTGATCTTCCATCCGGCCATTGCAGTTGGTGGAATAAGCATAGCAAAGTTAGTTTTTCCGCACGCGCTTGGAAAGGCCGCAGTTACGTAGTGCTTTTCGCCTTGAGGATTTTCAACTCCAAGAATCAGCATATGTTCTGCTAGCCAGCCTTCTTCCTTTGCCATTGTTGAGGCAATTCGAAGTGCGAAACATTTTTTTCCAAGAAGAGCATTGCCACCGTAACCAGAACCATACGACCAGATCTCGCGGGTCTCAGGATAATGAACGATGTATTTAGTTTCTTTATTGCAAGGCCATTTAACATCAGACTGACCAGCGGCCAGAGGCATACCAACAGTATGAATACACTTCACAAAGTTTTTATTATCACCAAGAGTGTTGAGAGCACCTTGACCCATACGGGTCATGATTTTCATGTTGGCGACTACATAGGGTGAGTCAGAGAGTTCAACACCAATTTGAGAAATCGGAGAACCCAAAGGTCCCATCGAAAAAGGAATCACGTACATCGTACGGCCCTTCATACAATTTCTAAAAAGTGGATTAAGCGTTTCACGCATCTGATCTGGATCCATCCAGTTATTATTTGGGCCAGCATCACGTTTTTCTTCTGAACAGATATAAGTTCTATCTTCTACTCGTGCCACATCACTTGAGTCTGAAAGAGCGAGATAAGAGTTCGGTCGTTTGATTGGATTGAGTTTCGTTAGTGTGCCAGTAGCCACCATTTGGTTACAGAGTTCGTTGTATTCTGCTTCGGAACCATCGCACCAAAGGACTTGGTCAGGCCCACAAAGGTCGGCCATTTGATTCACCCAAGAAATGAGTGTGGTGTTTGTAGTGTTAGGATTCTTTTGTGCCATAGTTGGGCCCCTTAAAAGTGGTAACGTATTACGAATAAGAGATAGTTTAATTGTTGAAGAGGTCTACCAAAAGGTAGGCAAAAATGCTGCTAAATATATCTTTAATAGCAAGCGTTATGTGTTTGATTTTACAGAGGCGTTCATTATGACGGTGCTTGGTTGGCCGCATTGCTGGCATTTTGGCGTTATCATTTTATAAGACATGCCAAAGATATAGGGATTACGGTTCGATCAAAAGTTCTTCCTCAGAGCTTCCTGAGAATTTGACACTGTCACTTCGGTAATGACTACCGGGAGGGGAAACAGAAAAGCTTGGGATTTCTAAGTTTAATTTAAACGAATCTTTCTTTTTTAATTTCTTCATTGCAAGTGCCATCTTTTCAAATGCATCAGCATCTTCCTTTACGATTTCAACCATGAAGTATGAATTCTTTTTGGCACCTTTCACTTGAAGCTTCAATTCAAAGGTATCCTTGCCTGATTTAAGATGAAGAATTGTGACGTCCTCCAACCTTGCAGCGTGTGCAGTGCCGATGGCAAGCGAGAGAAGGATAGTTGTAATAAGTGACTTCATTGCGTTCTCCATATATTGCTATTGCAATACTGCATTAACTTTTGGTTTCGGTTTTAGAATTGGTAATGGCTTCAGATCCTTAATTTTATATCGATCAGAGCCATCAATTCCTAGTTCAGGCTTAGTTGCTTTATCACCTTTGCTTACAACTTCGAAAGAGATTGTCTCATATTCATTGATTTCGCGAAAGGTGCAACTTGGACAAGTAGGCTTGAAGTCATACTGTTTAACATAGGGATAGATAAAATCTTTATAGTTGAAATCAGCGATCCCGTAAGTGTAGGCGAGAACATTATAATTGTTTTCAAGTGAACCGCTAATACTTTCAGAAACACACGCACCGCCATTTGCACCCGTGATGATTAAATTTCCAATTTCTTTACTTCTTAAGTACTCAGACAACTCTTTTTCATGGCTGTTGTAGCTATCGAACATTCCATCAGTGTTTTTAGTGAAATACTTTGTGTTTGCGTAGCCCTCTGTTGCTTTCTTGAGTTCGGAATTCGTGTCACCCATAGACTCATACTCTAAGAACACGATTGGCATGTTCTGCTTCTTTGCAAGTTCAATCATTTCTTTCTGGTGTGCAATGATCTCTGCCACCTTCTTGATATTTGCAGGGTCTTTATCATCACCACCGCGAGTTATAAAAGAAGGCTGCATATCGATAATTATCAGAGCATAGTTGTCGCCAACTCGCGGGTCACCCGCAAAGCAGACATATGTGACAAATACGAGAAGTGAATAAATCCACTTTTGTTTGA
Source organism: Bacteriovoracaceae bacterium (assembly GCA_044377495.1). Lineage (GTDB taxonomy): Bacteria > Bdellovibrionota > Bacteriovoracia > Bacteriovoracales > Bacteriovoracaceae > Peredibacter. The sequence goes on from JBILYY010000081.1 coordinate 2,433, forward strand.
AGATATGCATAGGATAGGCCTCCACGGCATCACCTTCATCGGTTGTTCTACGCTTTTACTTAAGTAATATGGGTAAGGGGAATGGCCAGAAAATCAAGGAGTTACTAACTTCTACTTATTAAATCTCTGCAGATCTTCGCTGTTGAAGCAATTCTCGACAGGGTCTCCGAACTTTTTCTTAACTTCGGATAAATTATTAGTTTGCATGAGATCGGTTAAAGCTGCCTGACATAATTCTTGCGTGTATTTAATTTCAAAATTCATACAGTTGTCTTTGAGCTTTTTGTGGGCATCAGGGAAGCCTCTGAATTTTTTCATGGAAAGTTGGTTACACGATTCAAGGTCGTATTTCTTGTTACAACTTAATAAGAAAAATATAAAGATGAGAGGCCAATATTTTAAAAACAACATGCGATTAATTCCATCTTATTTTTTTTGCGATTTTTTAAGAACTTCAATAATGTCGCTGGTATTCGCTCGTTTCGCATAATCAGCATCTGCAAAAACGTAGATGATCTTACGATCTGAATTAATCACAAACGTCGCCGGGATAGGTAATTCATATGCCTGAGTTTCCTCATTTTTTTCAAGTTGAATTCCAAGTCCCATGTACTCGCTCACAACTTCCTTGTTGACCAGAAAGACAATCTGAAGCTCTTTTGCAAGTTTGTTTTTATGATCAGATAGAAGAAGAAACTCCAGGTCATTTTTGCTTTTAGTCTTTTTGACTTCAAGTTCCGTTTCTGGAGAAATGGCAATGAGGTTTGCATGTGTCATCGTTAAGCGAGAAAGGGATTCATTAAGCTCTTTGAGCTGCTTCACACAAAAAGGACACCATCCTCCGCGGTAGAAAGTAACTACTAGCATACCGCTACTCAGCCATTGTGAGACCTTCTTTTTACCTAATATTAAGTCTGGAAAAGTGTCACCAATCTTAGGTATTTTATTTTCTATTCCAGATTGCTTGAGCTCTTGAATTGACTTCTGAAACAGGGCCTTTTGTTCTTCTGGTGTTCTGCCGGCGAAAAGACATGTAGATGAAATGAGAAAGAAGGCGATAAAGAGAAGCTTCATAATATGATCCTTTGAATTATTTTATACTATAAGCCTATTTGTAACAAACCCTTCCCTTGAAATTTCTTAGGGGTGGACCTATACTTTGTAGCGTGGTGTTCAGCGACAATTGTGTGGCACGCCCCGCAATAAGGAAAAATATGAACAATAAATATGAAGCACTTTTTAAGCCACTCAACTTAGGATCATTACAACTCAAAAATAGCATTATCATGGCCCCCTTAACTCGTTGTCGCGCAGGAGTTGAACATTTGCCAAACGAACTCATGGCAGAATATTACTCGCAAAGAGCAAGTGCTGGATTACTCATTGCTGAAGCAACCATGATCATGGAAGGAAACTCAGCTTTTTATGCTGAGCCTGGCATTTATTCTGAGGCACAAATTATAGGCTGGAAAAAAGTAACTGATGCCGTTCACGGTAAAGGCGGAAAAATATTTTTGCAAATCTGGCATGGAGGCCGCGCCTGTCATCCTCTCATGAACGAGGGCAAGGAATGTGTTGCACCTAGTGCTATTGCGATTGAGGGAGAGGTCCATCTTCCAACTGGAAAAGCTGCTCACACCGTTCCTCGTGAGCTAAAGGATTCAGAAATTCCACTTATCATCGAAGGTTTTAAAGAAGCTGCACGCAAAGCAAAAGCGGCCGGCTTCGATGGCGTAGAGGTCCATGGTGCTAATGGCTATCTCCTTGATGAGTTCATGCGTGACTCTGCCAATAAAAGATCAGGCCTCTACGGTGGTAGCATTGAAAATCGCGCGAAACTTTTATTGGAAGTTACACGTGCTGTGATTGAAGTGTGGGGAAGTGATAGAGTTGGTGTTCGTCTTTCACCATTAAATAGTTACAACAGCATGATTGATTCTAATCCGCTCGCTCTCACTCAGTACGTTTGTACTGAACTCCAAAAACTAAATGTTGGTTATCTGCATATGATGCGCTCCGATTTTTATGGTGTTCAAAAAGGCGATGTCATGACTGTGGCGCGTGAGTGCTTTAAAGGTAATCTCATTGGTAATATGGGTTACACTGCTGCTGAAGCGAATGAGGCGATCACGAAAGGTCTTATCAATGCCGTCGCATTTGGAAACCAATTTATTAGTAATCCTGATTTAGTGGAAAGAATTAAAAACGACTATCCACTAGTGCCGTCTGATCCTGCGACTTATTACACACCAGGACCTGTAGGATATGTGGATTATCCAAATTATAAAGTTTAAATTTTAGAACGAAGATCGATCGTTTCAAGATCAAGAATGATTCTGTCTAAATAGTCAGGCTCAGCTGCGTAGGTTGGTGAAGACCCGTTGGTTGAGCTGTCTTTAAGATAATATTTAAGTGGTTTCCCAGATGAATCGTAATCAGCTCCATAAATCACAATAATATGCCCACCGAAAAGCATGGTTAGAGGATAACCTTGCTTTAAGGAATTATAGATGATGGAGGCTTTTTGACTTGGATCAACATACCAAGACTGTGTTCCTTTAAAAGCGTCAGGATCCGGGTGAGGTCCCCATTGACCTTTAGCGCCGGACTTAAATCCATAGCTGAGCCATTTCTGATTATTTAGCGCTAAAGCTGCAAGCTCCTGTGGCGTATAGTTTTTTCCATTGAAAGAAACTTGTGGAGGCGCCTTAAAAAAAACTCGGTCAATAATATTTTTAACCTGATTAAGTTTTTCTTCTGTTGAAGTTAATCGATCCAGACTGTTTTCGATTGTGGGACCATAATCCGAGATATATTTTGTTCCATCCAAAGGCATCAGACCATATTTACTAATGAGCTCGAGGGCCGTGGACATGGTTCCTCTTTCAGAGAAAACGTCATCATTTAAAATGTAACTTCTTATCGCTCTTTCTTCAGCATTATTTCTTTGGATGAAAGCTCGTGAGAAAGAAACATTTTTAAACTGCGGATAGCGAAGCATGAGATTTGATTCAAGTAGACTTAAAGTTGCGAAGGCCCAACACAGAGCAGTTTTACCCTGATCGAGTCCTGGAGAGACTGGAAGCACAATTGAAGTGTCCGGGACGATGTAAGATGGAGAGTCAATTTCTACTAACTGTCTAAGCAACAGAGATGAGGCAAGATCAGAGGGGCCAGCCAGTGATTTAAAGGCAAATAGGAACAAAATGGATGTGATTATATGTTTCATAATCTCAACCATAAGCGAAAAAGACATGTATTTCAATTAAATGAGGTCACAGATCTAAGTCTTTGGATTAGTTAAAGGCTATTCCTCTTTCTGCCCGCCCTCTAACCGTTTCTCTGTTTGTTTATTAATCTGATCAAGCTCTCCCTTGATCTCAGTTGGCAATTCGGTAATTTGTACTTCTTTTCCAGATGGAGCAATCGTCGTCTTATTAATGGTGGTTTTTTTCTGTTTTAAGCCAAGAAAAGCTACGATCGCAACACTGATGAGTAGAATTATTAAACCAATGCTTTTCATACATTCCTCGATTGTTAGTTTTTATTATAGACCCTCTTGTCTTCAATTGTTTACAATATCACCATGAATAAACCATTTACGCCCCCAGCTAATGTTAAAGAGGTTCTTGAGCGCCTTAACCCTCCAAAAACTGCTGTTATCACAGGCGGGATGCCTTATGCTAACGGACCTCTGCATCTAGGACACCTTGCTGGAGCAATTGTTCCACCTGATATTATGGCGCGCTTCATGCGTATGTGGATCGGTAAAGAGAATGTGCTATTCGTAAGCGGCAACGACGACCATGGTTCAACATCAGAAGTGGCGGCCATTAAAAGTAACATGCCGGTCAGAGAATTTATCGATGGTATTCATGAGAAACAAAAATCTACGCTGAAACGCTACGGCACTTCATATGATATCTTCTCAGGCACTTCAAGGCCTGATTGTTTTCCCACTCACGCTGCCACTTCTCAAGAGTTCATAACAAAACTCTGGAACAACGGTATGCTTGAAAAGAAAACTGCCAAGCAGTGGTTTGATCCGAAATTGAGTCGTTTCCTTCAAGACCGAAATGTTACAGGAAAATGTCCGAATCCAAATTGTTCCAATGAAAGTGCTTACAGTGATGAATGCGAAGTTTGTGGCACTCAGTACGATCCTTCTGCGCTCATTAATCCTAAGTCATCACTCTCAGATGCAACACCTGTCTTAAAAGATACTGCTCATTTGTATCTCAATATGTGGAAAGTTTCTGATCAATTACTCGATTGGATTAAGTCGAAGCAAAACAAATGGCGCAAGGGTGTTTTTAACGAAGTGTTTGAAACGGTTCAGCCCGCATTTCAGTTTGATAATACACATGAGCCGATTTTTAAAGAAATGCGCCCGACACTTCCAAAACATAAGAGTCGATACGCACCAGGGAAAAAAGTTGTGGTTCAGTTTGAAAATAAAGCTGATTTTGAAACTGTTCTAGGTCTTTTTAAAGAAAAAAATATTCCGACTCAGATCCTTGATGGATGGGCCCATCGTTCAATCACTCGTGATGTGACATGGGGCATTTCGATTCCTAAAAATCTTGATCCGGAAATGGAAGGCAAGACACTTTACGTTTGGCCAGATTCATTGATTGCTCCGATTTCATTTTCTAAAGTTGCGCTGAAACAACTTGGACGTGATGAAAAAGAATACGAGCGTTTCTGGAAAGATCCAGGCTCTAGAATTTTTCAATTTTTAGGTCAAGACAATGTTTACTTCTACGTCCTTATGCAAGGGGCGATGTGGTTTGGAACCCAAAAAGACATTCATAAGCAACCTGAGGCAGGAGAGTTCCAGCTCTCAGATATCTATAGCGTCTTTCATCTTATGGTGGATGGCGAGAAAATGAGTAAGTCGCGAGGTAACTTTTATACTGCGAATGAATTGATTGAGGAGAAGGGGTTTGATCCTGATCAGGTTAGATACTTTCTTTCAACTCTAGGGCTGGCCGAGAAACCCTCAAATTTTGATTTCGGAACTTTTCAGGAGAGAAATAAGTTTCTCGCAGGGCCAATGAATGCTTCGATTGAGAAACCAATCTCGGCGGTACATTCGAGATTTGATGGTAAGGTTCCTCAAGGAACATTATTAGAAAAAGCCGAAAAAGAAACGATGAAGATTGTGCAGATGTATTTGAAGAACATGGAGAAGGCGGAATATATAACGCTGCTTGGGCAAATCGAAAACTACGCCCGTTTAATTAACAGCTTCTTTGTTCAATACAAACCTCATGATGACCGTGCAGATTTAAAGGCCCGTGAAGATGCGCTATATAGTTGTTTCTATGTGCTAAAAAATCTCATGATTATGCTTTATCCATTTGTTCCACAAACGATGGATAGAGTTCGTCAGTCTTTGAATTTGCCAGAGTCTGTTTTCACCTTGAATGAATTAGGAACGGGAATTCCTGCAGGACATGTGATTGGACAGAAGCAACAGTACTTTCCAGCAGTGGAAGGGGCTTCAGTAGAAGAGTAAGGATCAGGTCAATACCTCCATCTAAATGGGAGAAATTGACCCCCTCTTGAGATCACCGCCCCACAAGTTGATAATAGATCCAGGTGAGAAATCTCAAAACAAACGTCATAATCATTCACGGCGCTGGTCCGAAGCATTACCGCTCTTTAAAGGACGGCAGTGGAGACTGGCAGGCCAAGTTACCAAGTGTTTTGGGAGAGGACTATAAGGTCATTGCTCCGCAGATGCCCTCGCCAAAAAATCCCTCATATGAAGAATGGAAGATACTTTTAGATAAAAATCTGGCGAAGCTTAAAGGTGAGATTGTTTTTGTCGGCCATTCGTTGGGTGGATCTTTTCTACTCAAGTACCTTTCTCAAGAAGTGAATACACAAAATATTTCAGGCCTATTCTTAGTGGCCACTCCCTTTAACACGATAAAAGGGTTCGAAGCCCCAGATAATTTTTCTAAGTTTCAGTCCATAAAAAATGTAGTTTTGTATCACAGTATGGATGATGTAGAAGTTCCGTACGCGCATTCGATTATTTACAAAGATCGTATGAATGCCACGCTAAAAACATATAATGACTGCGGACATTATTTTAAGAGAAGTGAGTTTTCGGATATAGGTCAGGATATAAAAAGTTCTTCTCCATACGTTATTGAATTACCGCTTTAATCGGCAATTTTTTGTGGCACAATCTTAGGTTCACAATCGCCATTTATCAAAGGCTTGCAGTTTCTACCCTCTTCATTCCCAGGAAGAGATGTATCCTTTACCTACAAGAGGTTATGTTGAAAAATCTTATTCTCCTTCAGTTTATTCTTTTTGCAGGTGCGGCGCTGGGACAGTGCCATCCTCCTGGACAAGGCCACCTTGAAGGGAAATTAAGAGAAATTTTTCTCATTAAACAAGGTGAAGATGAAGTAAGAGAGTGGGTGAGTCATCCTAAAAATGTGACTCTTAGAGAAGAAATCAAAAGTCTTGATCGAAGATCCAAATTTTCTGATCGTACTACGAGGGAAGAAATTCAACTTCAGGCCAAAGATAAGTTTGAAATAATGATACATAATAATGGACGTTCAAATGAGATCTCAGATTTTCCTACGGCGGGTGCTCACTCAAGTTTGACTTCATCCAAAGGCGCAATTGATATTGAAATGACTAGTCTTCCAAAGGATGGACTAGAAGTATTTCCTCCTGAGATTCTTGCTAAAATATCACCAAAAGTAAAAATCAGTTATATGTATCCTTATGACAAATTTCAACATGTGCTTACATATGATAATAAAGAACTTCCAATGGATAAGGCCCTGGGCAAAATCCAGCAGGACATGGAAAGTAATTGTGAAGTGCGCATGATTGAAAATGGCGAATATAGAAAATGGTATGAAAAGAATCACGGTGGTGGTGGAAGCTCTTCTTCTTCTTCTAGTTCTAGTTCTGGAAGCAAAGGTGGAGCAGGGACTTCGAAAGGCCAGTAACGGATTTTAATCACTTAGAAAATTTCAAAATTAACTTCATTCTCACACCCTCTTTTAATAATCTATTCATCAATGTCGCTCAAAAACATTAAAAACCTGACCTGAATCAGGTTTTCATCAACTTCCCTTTGATAGATTGTCAGTATTCTTATTGGAGTTATGTATGATTTTAGATTTTCGTGAATTAGATAAAACCCAAACTTTTGTTGGGTCCAAGGCCTACGTTTTGGCGATGATGGTGCAACAGGGCCTGCCAGTTCCAGCGGGTATGATTCTTTCTCACCTGCCTGAGAGTGCACAGGATTGGGAGCGCATTGAAGCTTGGTGGTTAGAACAAGGTTCTGCTCCGTTGGCGGTTCGCTCTTCAGCTTTCGGTGAAGATTCCGAAGAAATGAGCTTCGCTGGGCAAAATCAAACCTTTCTTGATGTTAAAACAATTGAAGAATTAAAAACCGCCGTGGTGGCCTGTTTTAAATCAGTCGACCGAGAAGCATCACAAAGTTATCGTCAGTTTTTTATGGGAGAGAAAAAAGATGTTCCCATGAATATTGTTTTACAAGTCATGGTAAACGCCCAATACGCTGGCGTTTATTTTTCGGTTAATCCTACTCATGCCGAGGAAGGCGCAGTTTTGGAATATGTTGAAGGCCTTGGTGAGTCTCTTGTTTCGGGACAGGTAAATCCGTTTAGGATTTTTAAAAAGACTGAACAGACTGATGGTCCACTTCCTAGAATTGTACTTAATAAGATTTTTGAACTTGGTGAGCTGGTAGAGAAAAAGCTTTCGCAGAAGATAGATATGGAGTGGGCGATTGATTCTAAATCAAATGCCTACCTTTTGCAGGCCAGACCCATAACCTCGGCCCACTCTGAGACAAGACAAAAAATTATTCTTCAAGGTGAGCTTGATCGCATAAATCAAAACTATACTGATGAGACTTGGTGGGATGGCCAGACTTTTGCTGAGTGGACGGGCCAACCAAGTCAGTTAACTTTTGAAGTTTGGAAACGGGCCTTTGCTCCAGGTGGAGCTTTCGATGATTCTCTTCATGAATTAGGTTATCTGGGATTTACGGATAAAGCCTATTCCCCGCATGAGTCAATTATGGATCAATTATTTGGGCGAGCCTTTATCAATATGTCTAAAATGGTACCACTTTATTTTGGTCCGATTCCATACCGTATTGACCCTTCTCCCAAGCCACATTTGAAATTTGAATGGTACAAAGTAAGTGCCGTTGGAATTTTAAATACACCCAAAAGTTTATGGCAGATGGTCCGGGTCGGCTGGAATATGTCGACTAATCGTCGCAGCTGGATTGAAAAATCGCGCAAAGAATTAGGCGATTTTAAACATAAAATGCAACGTCCACAAAATGGTGCATTCTATTCTGAATGGAAAGATGAGGACCTTTTGAACTTATGGCAAAAGGAAATTACGAATTTCTCGCGAGTCAGTCTAAAATGGCCGTTAGTTCTAGTGGTGCTGATTGAGGCCACTCATCAGAGTTTGCGAGCTGTTGTAGCAAGTGTGGTTGGCAAAGATAAAGTCGAAGAATATTTGCAGCGCTGGATGGGAGCGGGACTGAAGACTGCAACTTATGAGATGAACCGTTACTTTTCACGCGCACTTGAAGAACCCCTGAAACGCGAGTTTTTCTTTTCGCGCTTTGGACATCGTGGTCCAGGAGAATTGGATTTGTCTCATCCACGATGGGAAGAATTGGGTGATACTGCTTTTGGCGGTGGAAAAAATAAGGAAGCGGTAACACATTCTGACTTTGATGTAGAGAATGAGATCCACTCACTTAAAACGTTCAAAGATTCGGTCATCATTGAGGAATGGCACCTTTTAAAAGAATTATTAGAACTAAGAGAACAATGGAAAATGGAGATTCTTCGTCCCTACGCCCATATTCGCTATTCTAGTTTGGAATTAGGAAGACGTTTAGGTTTGGCCAACGACATCTTTCAACTTAGCGTTGAAGAAATTGAACAGTTAGCAAATGGTAAAGTCTTGCTTGAAGATATTAAAATAATTATTAGAAATCGCAAGCAAGAGTTGAATGCCTATAAGGGCGTTTATTTGCCTGATGTTTTAAAAAAACAAGATGTGGCCAAGTGTCTGATCAAGGTTGATATGAGTGCAAGTACACTCCGAGGAATTCCTTTGAGTCATGGAATAGTTAAAGGCACAGTTCGTATAGTGAGTGATCCATCGGAAGTTGATTTTTCTGACTGGCCCGAAGATGCGATTCTGGTTGCACCTGCAACAGATCCGGGCTGGACCGCACTATTTACGCGCAGTCGTGGTGTGATAGTTGAGCGTGGGGGAGTTCTTAGTCATTGTGCAATTTTGGCACGCGAGTTGGGATTACCCGGAATCAATCTTCCGAGGGCGGCACAGGTTTTAAAAAATGGGGACCGCATTTGGCTTGATGGCCAAACTGGGAGTGTTAAAAATGACAACGCATAATGAATTAGTTCCAATGATTTTACCTACTGTGATGATTCCACTTACCTTGGTGAGTGTCGGAATTTCAGTTGTGGCGAGTTTTATTGCGGCCCTCTTTGGTATAAAGCTTAAACTCGAAGGGCCAAGAAAATTACTTGAAGTGCTTTTAAAACCCAAAGTTCTTGCTAGCGGTTTTGCCCTTAATGCTCTCATTTTAGGTGGTGTATACTGCTGGAAATGGTGGGCGAATTATCCCAAGCTGATTAGCACTATTGAAAGTCAGACTAAAGAGCTTGCTCAGAAATCTGATATTAATTATAATGACGTCCTGACTGTTCCTACGCATTTTACTTCGAGTAAATTGATGGCCGATATCCCTGAAGAACTGGAACAAGTCTGGCGTGTTCATTCGGACAAGGGCTCGTTCCGGGCCGCTGTTGTGACTAACGGAAGAGTCTTTTACGGCAACGATGTGGGGCATGTAAAAGAGCTTGAACTCGTTACTGGTAAAGAGATCAGAGCATTTTATATTGGGACAGCGGCTTCTTCTGAGCTGACTCTGTGGCAGAACTCGATTTATACGGGCGAAGGTGTTCATGACACTCATCATGCCCGCATTTACCGCTTTGATTTGAAGTCAGGAAACTTTCAAGGAAGTTATCAAACTCTTGGCCACACTGAAGCTCAGGCAGTTCTCGGAAGCTTTGAAGGCGAGAATACTTTGTTTGCTGTCGCAGGTGTTGATGGATTACACGCCATTGATCCGGTGACTATGCTGGGTAAATGGAAAGTTAACCTAGGCCATATGGATGCTGGAATCTTAGTTGATCAAGGTTCGGTCTTTATTGGAACGGGCCGAGAAAAAGATGATGATAAAAAGAATAAATGTTTTGCGGCAGCGCTTGATTTTAAAACAGGTAAGATCTTGTGGCAGCGTGAGCTAGCGGCTTCTAGTTGGATGCGGCCTATAGTAGTGGGTGAGAACGTCTGTTATGTGGCCGGTGAAGTCTATTTCCCGACGCAGAGGGGACATATCTCTTGCTTTGATCGCAAGTCCGGGGCGCACACGGTAGCGATGAATACAACTGATCCGCTTGCGGGTACACCAAAAGTTCTGGATGATACAATCCTCTATACTTCAATCCACGGATTGGTCTGCCGTTTTGATCTCAAATCACAACGCAATCTTTGGTGCTTTAATGCCGACGTGAAGGACGCCACCTCACTAGCTGGGGCAAGTTATGATCCACGGGGAAATGTGGTGATTTATCCTTCCATGGCAAAGGGATTATTTGTACTTGATCCAAACGATGGCAAAGTACTGATGAACTGGAAACCGACAAAGGCACAGGGAGAATGGAAGAAAACTTACGCTGACGTTACTGTCGCTGGAGATTATTGGATTGTCTCTGATGATGAAGGTTCAGTTCGAGGACTTCGGGCCAAATTTTCCCCAAAAACGGCCAAGCAATAAGAGCTCGATACCGACCATAAATCCCAGACCATGAGCGAGTAAGGTGAGGGGGCTTTGAGTTTGCCAAAGTCCCACTGCCATAACAAGAATTGCAAAAAAGAGCATGCCGTATTTTTTGTTCGTGAGAGACCAAAAACTATAAAGTCCAATAATTACATGACTACTCCCCAAAAAGGCTTTTCCATCAAGAGGAAAGAATAAATTCACCACCACTAAAAGAAACAACACCTGAAAGTGAATGGCGAAAAAGTTAAGAGCTAAAAAAAATCCCGAGCGTTTTCTCTCCATCATCATGGCCACTGGAGTAAAAAAGAACATATTAGTTAATAGATGTTGAAAGTTAATATGCAGGAAGGGAGAAAAAATTAAGCTGAGTCCCATTAGGCGAAAAGGTGAGCTTGGTAAAAAACTTAGCCATTCAGTTGGGTGGCCGTTTACTCCATAAATAGAGGAATCGAAAATAGGGGCCATAAACGTAATGGCAATTGAGAGCAAAATAAATGAGATGGTTGCGAGCGGCCTGTTCTTCATAGATAGACCTTCGCATAGTAAATAATTTGCGACAATAGATTTTTAAACGACATTAATTTTTTTGATAGAAACGAAGAAAGGAAATGGCCCCTATCGCTAGAGGCCATCTTTTAGTTTGGTCTATTAGTAAACTAAAGTGATCTTTAATTTTTCAATTGTTTCAACTTCATAACCATTATCTACTTTAACGTTGTAATACTTTTTAACGAAGGTGCACTTTCCAGTGTTTTTTATGTGTGTGCCGAAGAAATTAATTTTTACGTTCGCGCAAACAATTTGTGTTCCTTCAACATCAAGTAAAATTTCATTTGTAGTTGAGTTATAGCTTAGGCCTTCAACCTGAACTCTTTCATCGTAAGAAACTGGACCATCTCCAACTTCATCAAATTTCAAAGTAACCCAAGCGCGGTTAAGGCTTGCATTGATTGCGAACTCTTGACGGAAGCTGCTGATCTGGCTGAATTCGTAAGTAGGTTTATCTAGGAGTTTAATCTCTCCTGCTAAAGCTGAGAAAGCAGCGAAGGCCAACATAAGCGTAAAAATCTTTTTCATTCAGAACTCCTTTAAAGTGTTGTTCGATGAGAGGTTTTTAGCTTTGTGGTATGGGAAAGTATTGTTAGGAATTATTCAGGGATTGTGAGGAGGTCTTAACTTAGAAGAATAAATTGGCCTTGATATTAATGAAACTAATGTCTCAAAATGATCAAGGCCAGCAGTTTTAA